>JAITSN010000078.1 GCA_031287715.1 Mediterranea sp. (in: CFB group bacteria) | reverse complement strand
TGAAAACACACTGCCCCCTGTGCCGTGATAGACGGAAGAATAAAAGAGACCGGTCGGTGAGTGTAGACATAGACAAGGGCATAGCCTTTTGCCACTACTGCGGCGCATCGTTTCAGAAGAATAAGAAAAAAGAGGATGCCGCCCTGCCCTATCCGGTGCACTCCTATCCGGCAACTGCCACCTCCGCTTCGGTGGACCGGTTTCTTCCCGACCGGAAGATCAGCATGGAAACACAGACGAAGATGCGGGTGGGAACGGCGGAAGAATGGATGCCGCAGACGGGACGGAAGACCTGGTGCGTATGTTTGATTACTATGTACAAACAACCGGACGCCCTGCGTGAACCGGTGCCGAACCTGTACGACATCAACGGTTCGGCCGCCTTCTACAATAAATGCGACATCGGACTGACCGTGGAACGCGACTACACAGCAGGCGCCACAAGGATACACATACAAAAAGTGAAATTCAGACACCTGGGCGAAAGAGGAGAAGCGCTATTCATGTACAACACCACGAACGGACGCTATGTCCCCTGCGAAATCGACGAACAAACCGGAAAGGCCTGGAAGGCTACGTTCGACAACACCCCCTTCTTAAATACCGCTGACCTGGAAGCATAGCCAAGCGCCCGGCATTTTGAAAACAGTTTCCACACAAGATAAGATTAAACGAATATTTAATGAACCACTTGAGAAATACCTGATATACGACAATATTCGGTACATTTGTACTCATGTACATCTCTAACAACTAAAATAAAATGAAAAAAACATTGACTGTAAACATCGGAGGCACCGTCTTCCATATGGATGAAGACGCATACTTCCTGCTGGATGAGTACCTCTGCAACCTGAAACACCACTTCCGCAAACAGGAAAGAGCAGACGAGATCATCAACGGCATAGAAACACGCATCTCTGAACAACTATCCGGAAAAACCGGCCCAAACATCAGCGTAATCACAATCACATGCGTCGAAGAGATCATACAACGCATAGGAAAACCGGAAGAATTTGAAAACAACCAAAGCTCCGGAGACAAACATGACACCGGCAACAAAAAAACAAACACATGTAAACGTCTCTACCGCAACCCCGACAACAAAACCCTCGGAGGCGTCATCAGCGGATTAGCCGCATACCTGAACTGCGACGTGACATTGCTCCGGCTGCTGACCCTGGCCATATTAGTCTGCGGCGTCGGCACACTGGTACCTGTCTATCTTGTATGCTGGCTTGTAATTCCCGAAGCACGGACGGCGGCAGAAAAACTAAACATGCGCGGAGAAGAAGTCACCATAGAAAACATCGGCAAAACAGTCACCGACAAATTTGAAAAGGTAGCCGACGGCCTAAACGACTATATACATTCGGACAAGCCGCACAACCTCCTGCAAAAAACAGCAGACGCGCTCGTCACCATAGCCGGACTCATTCTCAAAGCCGCCCTTGTCGTGCTGGCCATCATCTTCAGCCCGCTGCTCTTCGTATTGGCCATTATCTTTGTCGTGCTGGCCATCGTCATCATCTCCGTCATGATAAGCGGAAGCGCCATACTATACCATATGATACCCTCCGTCGATTGGGCGTACACCTCCGTATCGCCGTTAGTTCCCATTACCGCGTGCATCTCCGGAGTAATAATCGTAGGCATACCCCTGTTTGGTATCATATATTCCATCCTGCGCTGGGTTTTCAACAAGCAGCCTATGGCCGCCGGCCTGAACTGGACGCTTCTGATCCTCTGGTTCATCGCCACATTCACATTCATCTTAGCGCTGTCCGAACTGAACTGGACATTGCCCTACCAATAGAGCGGATGGGATTAGCATGATACCTGGACCAAGCAACTTTGCCACTCTATTGTAGATAATGCTTTTTCCGACAGCGAGAAATCGCGGGTAAAAGACAGATCACTTGAAACAACCGGTTATAATAATCCGGATGGATTGGTAAGCAGCATAACAAGACCAACTTGCGAGTTGGTTTAAACTTAATCTGGCGAAATCCGAATGGGAAAAAATGAAGAAAGAAAACTAATTTATCCATTGTGAAGACATTGTTATACTGCTTTGCGTTTGACGGTGAAGAAAGGCGGTGGCCCTTGGTTAAATAACCGTGAGATTGAGGCAGCCTACTTCTCGATAGCCTTATTCTTGGTGTGATTGGCGCAGCGCGTTAAGGACATGAGTGGAAAGCCCGGAGCGTAGCGCAGCGGAGCGAGGACTTGCAGCGGATGGCCTGGGCCGCAGGCAACGCCCAAATTTAAGTCTATAAGTCTTTGTGGCTATAAGTCTTTGTGGCTGCCTTAAAAACTTATAGACTTAAAACCTTATAGACGTATAAATATACCTGGTATTGCAATATGTATATTGCAATATTATGTACTTTTGCATCATGGTTAACACAAAATCACACCTTGTAATATTCTTGATTCATGGATTTAATTAGCGAAATCGTAGCGCGGGCAAAAGCGAACCCGCAGCGCATTGTTCTTCCTGAAGGAACGGAAGAACGTACTTTGAAGGCAGCCGATCTTATTTTGAGAGACGGCATTGCCAAACTTATTATTCTTGGTAACCCGGCTGAGATAAAGAATCTTGCCGACCGGTGGGGGTTGACCAACACGGATAAGGCTACTATTATCGATCCGGAAAACTGCCCGAAGCGCGAGGAGTATGCGCAGTTGCTGTATGAGCTTCGTAAAAAGAAAGGGATGACGATAGAGGAGGCCCGCGAGTTGACGCGCGACCCCCTGTACCTGGGTTGTCTGATGGTGAAGAGCGGCGATGCCGAAGGCCAGCTGGCCGGCGCGCGCAACACGACGGGCAATGTGTTGCGTCCGGCATTGCAGATCATCAAGACGCTTCCCGGAATCACCACCGTTTCGGGAACGATGCTGCTGATCACAAAGCACAAAGAACTTGGCAAGAACGGCGTGCTGGTGATGAGCGATGTGGCCGTTACGCCTGCGCCGACGGCGGAACAGCTTGCCCAGATTGCCGTGTGCACGGAGCGTACGGCAAGGTCTGTTGTGGGTATTGAAGAGCCGAGGGTGGCTATGCTTAGTTTTTCAACCAAAGGTTCGGCCAAGCATGAATTGGTGGATAAGGTGGTTGAGGCTACGCGGCTGGCCAAGGAAATGAATCCTGCGATGAAGGTCGATGGCGAGATGCAGGCAGACGCGGCGCTGGTGCCCTTTATCGGTGCGAGCAAGGCTCCGGGGTCGGACGTGGCCGGATGTGCCAATGTTTTGATCGTACCCAATCTTGAGGTCGGCAATATCGGTTACAAATTAGCCCAACGCTTGGGCGATATGGAGGCCGTGGGGCCGATCCTCCAAGGTATGGCGCAGCCTGTGAACGACTTGTCGCGCGGCTGTTCGATAGACGATGTATATAATATGGTAGCAATCACCGCCAACCAGGCGATTGCCGGAAATAAATAAAGCAAAATGAAAATATTAGTATTGAACTGCGGAAGTTCGTCCATTAAGTATAAGCTGTTCGAAATGAACGGCAAGGAAGTATTGGCCCAGGGTGGCGTTGAGCGGATCGGCCTGCCGGGGGCATTCCTGAAGTTTACATCGGGTAGCGGCGAAAAGGTTATTCTTGAGCGTGAGATCCCCGAACACACCGTCGGTATCGAGTTCATCCTCGAAACCCTGACCGGCAAACAATACGGCTGCATGGCGTCGCTCAATGAAATTGCGGCGGTAGGGCACCGTGTGGTGCATGGCGGCGAGAAATTCAATTCGTCCGTGTTGATCACCCGGGAAGTGATCGACCAGATGGTGGAATGTTCCGACCTGGCGCCGCTTCACAACCCGGCAAATCTGAAAGGCATCCGCACCATCTCCAAGCTACTGCCGAGCGTGCCCCAGGTGGGCGTGTTCGACACAGCCTTCCATCAAACCATGCCGGACTACGCATACATGTATGCCGTTCCTTATGAGATGTACGAGAAATACGCCGTCCGCCGCTACGGATTCCACGGGACAAGCCACAGGTACGTATCCCAACGGGTGTGCGACTTCCTGGGCGTGAACAGCGCCGACCAGCGCATCATCACCTGCCACATCGGCAACGGCGGCTCGATTACGGCGATCAACGGCGGCAAGTCCGTCGATACCTCAATGGGACTGACCCCCGTAGAAGGCCTGATGATGGGAACCCGCTCGGGCGACGTCGACGCCGGTATGCTGACGTTCCTGATGGAAAAAGAAAAGCTGGACGCGCAAGGGCTGTCGGACCTGCTGAACAAAAAGAGCGGGGTCTTGGGCATCTTCGGCGTATCGTCGGATATGCGTGAGCTGGAAAAGGCCGTTTCCGGAGGAAAAGACAAACGGGCTATCCTGGCCGATAAAATGTACGATTACCGCATCAAGAAATACATCGGCGCTTATGCCGCCGTATTGGGGGGCGTGGACATCATCGTATTTACCGGCGGGGTAGGGGAGAACCAACTGACCTGCCGCGAAAGCGTATGCGAAGGACTGGAGTACATGGGCGTGAAAATAGACAGGGAACTGAACGCGAAGGTCCGCGGAACCGAAGCCGTGATCAGCGCCCATGATTCAAAAGTAAAAGTAGTGGTCGTCCCGACCGACGAAGAATTGACTATCGCAATGGATACGGAAGAAATCCTTTCAAAGAAATAACAGGCAAGCGCCTGCGCCGATCCATTCATTCACCTTTTGTCTTCTTTTTTTTGTAAAAGCCACACTCAATAAATCCGGCTTTCTACCCCCTCCAGGATACCTTCTGTTGGGGGGTACCCAAGGAGTCACTCCCTGCCACCCAAGGAGTCACTCCGCGGGTGGCAGGGAGTGACTCCTTGGGTGGCAAGAAGTGACTTCCTCCCTACCGCCCTTTTTGAAGGCCCCAAGGATGTCAGGAATTGTTGATGGTAAGGCTTCATTCTTTAAGTATTCCTGTTGCGAGCTGCCTCCTCATAAATGAGGATTGCAGCTCTTTTC
>JAITSN010000020.1 GCA_031287715.1 Mediterranea sp. (in: CFB group bacteria) | reverse complement strand
ATAAGCTATCCGTAATCAAGGAATACATGTCGACGGTTTGGGGTGTAGACCTTGAAGATTTGAGAGAAACATTTGAACGCCATGCCACTGTGTTTGGCACAATGGATTTAACCACCATCGAATAATTGTCGAGTTATGAAACGAAAAATATACTATCTGATAGGAATGTTGCTAACCGTTGTGTTGGCAACTTCATGCGCCGGTAAGGAAGACGCTATTTTTGAAGACAGCCCGGCTGTCCGCATGAACAAAACCGTCGCCGAATGTGAAGAAGTATTGCGAAGTGCTTCAAACGGCTGGATGGGTAATTATTATCCTGAGGTTAATTATAAAGTAGGAGGATATGCGATGTACTTCAAGTTTGAAGGCAAGAACGTTACCATTTCGTGCGAAACGCAAACCAATGTGGCGCCGGGTGTTGAAGACACATCGGAATGGAAAATGGATCAGTCGCAAGGACCGGTGCTGTCAATCGACACGTACAACAAGGTGCTTAACTATTTCTCCGAAGTGAAAAACTCGTCCGACACCGACGGTCTGGCAGGTGATTACGAATTTATCGTAGTAAGCATCAGCGAAGACAAGAACCAGATCACGCTGAAAGGCAAAAAGCGCGGCAATGAATTGAAACTGACAAAATGTGCGAGTGATTTTAATGCTGCAGACTATTACGCCGGCGTTAACCGGTTTGCCGATTCAATGATTGATTATCCCACCTTTGAGATCAGTATCAATGGAGAAATTTATGGCTTTGCGTCTATTGCACAACGCAAAATGACCATAGAATGGGAAGAGGGAGTCACCGCATCCGCAACCGACATTCCATTCAGTTATACGTCGGGCGCCATTGTGTTTGCCCAGCCGTTGGTTATCTCTAAAAAGGCGGCGACAAAAGCAGCCGCAACCGACGACATTGTGCTTAACGGCCTCGATTGGGACAGCGCAAAAGAAGAATACGTAGATAACCAGAACTTGATGTCGTTAAAACCGAAATTCCCCGAAGGTTTTCAACTCACCTACGGAAGCATCCTTGGCGATTGGGAAATTGAATACGACGCAACAGGCGCGGGCAGCTCCAGCTCAAACGAACCGCGCCAAACAGGACACGTCACGTTTTCACGCAATGTGCTTGGTGTGTCTTACTGGTTGTCGGGGGATGTATTCGACTTTCCGGCTATGGAAGTTAAATACGACGCCCTGAAAGGCTGTGTGATTATCGTCAGCTCATATATTCCCGATTTCGTATTCAAGTACCCCGGAACGAATGCGACTCATATCGGCAAGGATTGCCAGCTACGTCTATATTTTGCCGGCACAACCACCACATCCATAACTGCCTCAACAGACGCCGGCCTGATCGGTACGTGGAACAATGACGAAGGAGGGAAGCGGATATTGACATTGGGCAATTATGTATCGACCCGCGATAATTTTGGTTTCTATCTTCGTGTATGCGATCTGGCAGGCACCAGTTTATCGATGTCCTACACACCCAACGTTGGCGGCGCGATCTTCTCGTTTATTAAATTCACAAGAAACATAGAATAGTCATGAAGAAAGCATATTATACATTGTCAATCTTCATCGCCACCCTGGCCGTTGCCTGTGGCGATGAAAAAACAGACGGGTCGTTTCGTCGGGTAGAGATCGCCTCTTCCAACGTAACCTTCACGTCTGTGGGAGGAAGCGGAGAGATTACCGTAAAGACTCCGGATACAAAGGCAACAAGCAGCGAACCGTGGTGCCAAATCAGTACGTCGGGTACTAAAATAAGCGTTACCGTTGAGCCTAATCCGTCGCTCGAAGAACGTACGGCTGTTGTTTATATGACCGCCGACGGAATGGCCGATTACCAGATCCCCGTAAGCCAAAGCGGAGTGAAAATGAAAACCATCGGAATGCGTGCCCTTGATGGGCTTGGCGAAACAGATGCAAAGTTCGCGTATGAGGCCGACTATCCGATGGAAGTGGCCGATGTGGAAGACAACTGGTTGCAAGCAACCATAGAGGGCGACTCCATCTTGCTGACCGTCACTACGAGTGATGACAAAACCAACGCGCGCTCAACCGTTTTATGGCTGGTGCCGCAAGGCCAAACAGCACCGCACATTCCGGTTGTTGTTACACAGAACAAGCGGCCGAAGTATGTCTTGCCCTTGGAATATGACGATTACCTGGGTACATATGATCTTGCGTATGGTACAACATACAATGCCACGACCAGGACTAAAACCCTTCGTGTTGAACTGGCCAGGGGCAATGAAGAAAACACATACTATCTCAAGGGCATATTGAAAGATGAGAGTGTTGGAAATATCATACTGAAATATGTGCCCGAAGAGAAAGGTATCATCACAATGAATGCCCAAAAGATCTGTACGAAAATCCCCGCCGACCCGACCAAGGATGCATGGATAATAATGTTTTACAGCAATTCCAATACCGTATCAAACGGCGCATCCAATTCCCTGTGCTCGGGAAAGTTTGATTTGTTAAACGGGCTGGTATTCGATATGATACACTACAAAGGTTCTTCGGGTGCTGTGATCGGGGGATTTACCTTGCGCACATATCCCACGGGAGCTACATCAGGCAACAGTGCATGGGCAACGGGTGCGGCCAATGGAGATTACAACTATTGTTACATACGATTCAGCAAGGTAGAATAAACGCCCCAAAAGCCTATCAAAAAAAAAGCCTATTGTTGCAATAGGCTTTTTTTTGATCCGGATCAAAAAGAAGATGAACCGGGTAATGCCGTTTCCGAAGCTAAATAGATGTTGTCGAATATGCGGAACAACTCCTCTACCGACTCGGCGCGCAGCATGGCGATGCGTGTGTCGCGGAAGTTGGGTATGCCTTTGAACAGCGGCGTGGCCGCAAGATGACGGCGAATGTGAATAATGCCGCGACGTTCGTCCAACCGCGCAACACTATCGGCCACCTCCTGGCGAAGCACATCCAACCGCCGGCCGAAAGATAAAGGGGCGAGCTGTTCGCCTGTTTCCAGATAATGCTTGACCTCTTTGAATATCCACGGGCGGCCGATACTGCCCCTGCCAATCATGATTGCATCCACGCCGTACCGGTCAAAGCACTCCCCTGCGCGCTGCGGATCGGCAATATCGCCATTGCCGATGATGGGGATGCGCATACGCGGATTGTCCTTTACGCGGCCAATCAGTGTCCAATCGGCTTCGCCGGTGTAGAGTTGCGCGCGGGTGCGGCCATGGATGGTCAATGCGGCAATGCCGCAATCCTGTAACTGTTCTGCCAGATCGACAATGATTTTGCTGTTGTCGTCCCAGCCCAAGCGGGTCTTCACTGTTACCGGTATCTTGACTGCATCCACCACCGAACGGGTGATCTCAAGCATCTTGGGTATGTCTTGCAACATGCCTGCCCCAGCGCCTTTGCCGGCAATCTTCTTCACCGGACAGCCGAAGTTGATGTCCAGCATGTCCGGCCGGGCTTCTTCTACGATTCGGGCGGCTTGAGTCATCGCATCGACGTCTTTTCCGTAGATCTGTATGGCAACAGGACGCTCTTCGTCGCAGATCTCCAGCTTCCGGCGTGTCTTGTCTATCGCACGAACCAGCGCATCGCTCGATACAAATTCCGTGTATACCATATCCGCCCCGAAGCGTTTGCACATCAGGCGAAACGCCGGGTCGGTCACATCTTCCATCGGAGCCAGCAAGACCGGACGCGGCCCCAGATCGATCGTATCTATCTTCATCTATGTTCTTCTTTGAGGTTTGCCCTGATCACAACGGGCGGTGGCAACTCCTGTCGTTTTCATCACGGTTAAAAGAGATTGGCAGATGCCGGCAAAGATAGGGATTTATTCCACAACCCGCCCAACCACAAACAGAGGCTGTCAAAGCATTGCATATCTTTTAATTCCAACCTTTTTCCAATATTTTTTGCCTTCCCACTGTGGAACGACGCTTCGACAAATGAAAAAATGGTTTTTCACCGTGAAATGACGCTTCGACAAATGAAAAAATGGTTTCCCACCGTGGAATGACGCTTCGACAAATGAAAAAGCGGTTTCCCACCGTGAAATGACGCTTCGACAAATGAAAAAGCGGTTTCCCACTGTGGAACGGCGCTTCGACAAATGAAAAAGCGGTTTCCCACTGTGGAACGGCGCTCAGACAAAATATTTGCAGTTTTCACAAAGGCGGCAAGCATGGAAAGCCGAAACAACAACGCCGCGGCATTGAAACAATGCCGCGGCGTTTATAAAGAAAGGAAAGTAAGGGCGAATGTATCAGCTGTTCGCTAACGAGGGCGCTTCGATGATGCTTCCGTAGCGGTGGTACTCGTGGGCGATGCTTTGCTCCTTCACGTAGTGTAGCAGTTCCACGCGGCCGATGGATACGGGGGTTGCGGTTGCGATGTACAGGCCCAGCGCGGCTGCACGGTTGTAAATGGCGTCAGACAGCGCGGCCGTGCACGTGCGGATGCGCTCGTACTTGTCCATGCCGGCAACAAACGCCTCTTCGGTTTGCAGTACAAGCGCTTTTCCGTAATCGGCGGCTTCCTTCCGGAGGATATCTATGTACGGGTTGGTTTCGGAGGCGCTGATCTCCACGCGATCGACAACCGTTGTCGCCCCGAAGAACGCCAGCAGGACGTCAACCAGCGAATCGCTGTCCTGTACGCGGATGACCAGCGACTTCACCGGCAGGTAGCGGAAGGTGTTCAGCTCGCCCACGATGCGGCTCACGTCCTGCTCTACGCTAAACTCTTCTTCCCACACCTTGGCAAAGCTCCGGCGCGCCAGACAGAACAGCTCGTTCCGATCGGTAAACAGGGGCTTGCGAGTATCGGTAAATTCCACGAAGCAGGAAACGTAGTTCGGCCCGCCGGCCTTGATCCCTGCGCCAAAGGCCGAGCGTTTCATGCCGCCAAACGGTTGCCGGCGCACGATAGCGCCTGTTATCCCGCGGTTGATATAGAGGTTGCCGGCTTCCATCCGGTCTTTCCACAAAGCGATCTCGGTTTCATCCAAGCTCTGCAAGCCTGCGGTCAGTCCGTATTCTGTAGAGTTGGCAAGCTCCAAGCCCTCTTTCAGATTGTCGATGCAAACCACGGAGAGCAGCGGGGCGAAAAGCTCCGTCTTAAACGTGTAGCTGCCCGGCTTCACGCCCCACTTGACGCAAGGCTTGAGGATGTACTTCTTCTTGTCGGCAAAAACAGGGGGCACCAGCCACGACTCGCCTTCTTCCGGATGCTCGATCGCATGAAGCAGCTTGTCGTTGTCGTTGGCAATCATCGGGCCGATCACGTTGTCCGTATCCCAAACGCTGCCCGTGCGCAGGCTCGTCACCGCATCCCTCATCTTGGATTTGAACGTTTCGTCGTGGTAGGTCTTCCTGTCGAGCAGGAGCAGCGAGCAGGCGGAGCATTTCTGTCCGGCATTGCCGAAGGCCGACGAAACGATGTTCAGGATGGCGTGGTCCTGGTCGGCCGCCGCGGTCACGATGATCGTATTCTTCCCGCCGGTTTCGGCAGAGAGCGGGGTTCGCGGGCTGTTTTTCAGCAGCCGGAACGCCGTGTCGGTTCCGCCGGTCAGGATGATGTGCTTCACCGACGGGTGCGCCGACAGGTAATCCAGCGAGCTTCTCTCGGCAGTGCAAACCACTTGCAATGCATCCTTGGGCACTCCCGCGTCCCAGAAACATTTGGCAAACTCCCAGGCTACGGGGAAAGCCACGGTGGCCGGCTTGAGGATAACCGTATTGCCGCCCGCCAGCGCGGCAGCCACGCCCCCAACGGGGATGGCGAACGGGAAGTTCCAGGGCGGGATGACGAGAATGATGCCTTTGGGGCGGGATGAAATATCGTTCAGTTCTTCAAACGCTTGCATGGAGACCGGATAGAAGCGGCAGAAGTCCATGCCTTCGGACACTTCTACGTCTCCTTCCATGAAGGTCTTTCCGGTGATGGCCGACATGCAGGCCACCAGGTCGCCCCGCTTCCCGCCCAGCCGTTCGGCCGTGGCGTGCAGGATGCGGCTTCGTTCGGCAAGCGGCGTCTTGCGCCAACCCGATGCGTCTTTTTCTGCAATGGCGATGATCTCTTCAACTTGTTCCTGCGTAGACAGGTTCACTTCGCAGAAGCAAACTTCGTCGTTCCGGCTACGGTCGTAATACCGTCTCTTCTTGTCGGTCAGCACTTCTTTGCCGCCCACTTGCACGGGTATCACGTAGTCTTCGGCGCGCACGTCCTGCCATTTCTTCAGTGCGGCCAGCGCCCATTCCCTGTTCTGTTTCAAGTCAAGATCCGTATCCGGTTCATTCTCGAAAGCCTGGATGCCGGTGCGTGGAACAGCCGGTTCATTCCGGTTCTGCGTGCGGAAGACGGCGGGTTTCATGCTGCTTTTCCTGGCATACGCTGCAAGAAACTGTTCTTGCAGGAAATTCCACTCGTCGCTGTGCAGCTTGAGGTTAAACGAATAGGTCAGGAAGTTATCCTTTCCGGTATTCTCGTCCAGCCGGCGCACGAGGTAGGAAACGGCATTCAGGAAATGTTCCTTGCACACCACCGGCGTATAGAGGATGATCTGTTTGTTCAGGGAACGCATCACGCGGGGCAGATGGTTTGCCATGCCCTCCAGCATCTCAAAGGTCACGCTGTCTTGCACGCCGTTTGCCTGGCTCAGCAGGTAGGCGTACCCGATGGTGAAGAAGTTATGCGAGGCCACTCCCAGGCGGATGGCTTTCACATTCTCCGGTTGCAAAGCCATATCCAAGATGCGCATATAGTTGGCATCCACATCCACTTTGGACGGCAGTACCGGGTTGGGCCATCCTTTGAGGGAAGAAACGATCGTTTCCATTTGCAGGTTAGCCCCTTTCACCAAGCGGACTTTGATGGGCGCGCCGCCGGCGGTAACCCTCTCCTTGGCAAACGCCAGCAGCCGCTCGTAGAAGAAGATCGCATCGGGCAAATAGGCCTGCACGACAATGCCGGCCGTGTAATGTTTGAACTGGGGCATGTTCAGTACGGTCATGAACACATCGAGCGTCAGCTCGGTGTCCTTGTATTCTTCCATATCCAGATTGACGAACTTGGCGCTTTCCGTTCCGTCTTTCTCTATATACGGATAGTCGATGGCCGACTGATAGATGGCAGCCATGCGTTTGCAAAGTTCCTTCTTGCTCTTGTCGTAGCTCAGCGGGTGGAGTTGGGCGTAAATGCCGGATAGCTTGACGGAGATATAATTGATGTCCCGTTCTTTCAACGCTTCAAGGTAATGCCGGTAGCGATGGTTCGCTTCTTCGTCGCCAAGCACGACTTCGCCCAGGAGGTTCACGTTCTGCCCGATGTTGGCATTCCAGCGATCGCCCAAATGCTTCGTCAGCGCGGGGCGCTCTTCCTTTATAATGATCTTGCCGGTCTCTTTGCGCAGCACGCTCTTAAAGACGGGAACAGCAATGAAGTCGAACAGGTAACCGAAATCACGGAAGACGTATCCCAGATACTCGTAAGTCTTTCCGAAGAAATCCGGAACGCCATACTCGGTAAAGATCTTCTTCATCCGGAGGGATAGCTTCCGCGTATCGCGAATCTGCGACGACTCGTCCAGTAGCTTTGTGAGGATAACCTTGTTTTTGGGGTTGGTGACCAAAGAAGCAAACATGCGTTGCTCTTTCATTTCAGCAGGTGAGAGTTCTTTCTCGGCTTTGGCGAGAAAATCTTTAGCCCATAGGAGGACTTCTTCGGAATCAATGTCTTTCATATGAAACAATTAAATAACGAAAGATTTATGAAATAATTAAACGGCGAAAGATACTTGTTCTCCCTGTGAAAAACAACAGAATGTTCTTGAATTTTCATTTTTAGAAAGAACTCCAAAGATTATCTTCCGGCGCCGGTGCTGTCAAGTCAATATCTTCTTTTGATACCGGATGGACGAAGCGGATCCTCCGTGCGTGCAAACATATACTTCCGTCGGGATTGGAGCGCGGGGAACCATACTTCAAATCGCCTTTAATGGGGCATCCCATCTTTGCCAGCTGGCAGCGGATCTGATGGTGGCGCCCGGTTTTCAGGTTGACCTCCAGTAAATGATAATTCTCCGAACGGCCGATAACCTTGTAATGCAAGACGGCTTTCTTCGAGTTGGGCACTTCCCTGTCATAGGCATAGCTTTTGTTTTGTTTTTCGTTGCGCACAAGATAGTGCACCTTTTCGCCTTCCGCTTCTTCCGGGATGTTCTTCACGACGGCCCAATAGATCTTCTCCACCGTACCCTCCCTGAACATATCATTCAGGCGGGCGAGTGCTTTGCCGGTGCGGGCAAAAACAACAAGGCCACTCACGGGTCTGTCCAGGCGGTGTGCTACACCAACGAAAACATTTCCGGGCTTCCGGTATTTGTCTTTCAGATACTGCTTTACGCTCTCCGAAAGCGGAACGTCACCCGTTTTGTCTCCCTGGACAATCTCGGAATTGGCCTTGTTGACTACGATGATATGATTGTCTTCGTATACGACGGTCATCTTTACGTATTCATGCCGCCGCAGCAGTGGATGACTTGTCCGGTTACGTAAGAAGACAGGTCGGAGGCAAGGAAAGTTGCCACATTTGCAACATCCTCCGGCGTGCCGCCACGACGCAACGGAATGGATTTGGCCCATTCGGCTTTAACCTCTTCGGTCAGCTGGTCGGTCATTTCGGTGATAATAAAACCCGGAGCGATAGCGTTGGCGCGCACGCCGCGGGAGCCGAGTTCTTTGGCAATGGATTTGGCCAAGCCGATCATTCCGGCTTTTGAAGCGGAATAGTTGCATTGGCCCGCATTGCCCGATACGCCTACCACGGAAGACATATTGATGATGCTTCCCGTTTTCTGACGCATCATGATCGGAGTGCAGGCGTGGATAAAGTTGAACGCCGACTTGAGGTTTACGTTGATCACCATATCCCATTGCTGCTCGTTCATGCGCATCATCAGGCCGTCGCGGGTGATGCCGGCGTTGTTCACCAGAATGTCTATGCGGCCGAAGTCCTTGTGTATTTCGGCCACGACCCTGGCCGTGTCTTCAAAACCGGCAGCGTTCGACGCATAGCCTTTTACTTTTACACCCAACGCAGCGATCTCTCTTTCGGTGCGTTGCCCGTTTTCGTCAATAGCCAGGTCGGTGAACGCAATGTTTGCGCCTTCTCCGGCAAACTTCAAGGCGATAGCCTTGCCAATACCACGGGCAGCACCTGTGATCAGGGCTGTCTTTCCATCTAATAATCCCATAAATTTTAGTTGTTGATTTCTGTTTTACGAAGTGCGCCGAACACGATGTTGGCCACATATTTTTTTCGGGTTTCCATATCCAGGTCCGTACCGATACGCCCACGGATATAAGGCACCTCAATACCTTTCAAACAATAATGAATGATTTCGGACGTCAGGGCAATATCGTCCATTTGAAACAATCCGGCTTCCTGCCCGTCTTCGAGGATCTGTCGAAACAGTTGTATTTCCTTAGAATCAAAGTTTTTGCGTACTTTTTCCACCCGCCAGATGTCGCGGAAGAAATTGGCGCGAAGCGTGCCGTTACGGTATACCACTTCTTTTACCGCATTCAGATGGGTGAAAATAAGTTGAAGGATCTTTTCTTCGGGCGAGGTATCGCGTTCAAGCACACGGCTCATGCTATCGAAGAGCATGTCCAGCTCGGATTCGACCACAGCCATGTAAATGTCTTCCTTGCTCTTGAAATACGTATAAAGGGTTCTCCGTCCTTTCTTGGAAGCAACGGCTATATCGTTCATGGTGGTATTTTCCACTCCTGCCCTGGCGAAGAGCTGGCGGGCAACATCTACTAACTTAGCTTTTGTCTTGGATACGGCCATATTAAGGTTGCAAATTCCGAATAGTTTGAACAAAAGTAATATTTTCCCGTATACAACACAACACGGGGAGGAGAATTTCTTCGCCATCCCTGAAAGACCGGGACCGGCTTCACCCCGGCCCTCTCCAAAGGAAAAGGGGGAAGGAACTCCGCAAGCGAAAGCAGATATATCCGCCTGTAAGACTATAAATAGCTGCCGTTTGCCGTGGTGTGGAAATAAAACAGAGAAGGTATCCTTTCTTGGGGATACCTTCTCTTTGTAAAGATGTGCGGCACGAACTCACGGCTTTATCTGCGGCGGGCTTATCGTGCGATGCCTGTTTATGGCGTTACGTTTGCGCGCCATCTCGGGTCTCCGATATCTTTCTTGAAGATCTCGTGGTTGCGGACTTGATCGGTGTTCTTGTAGTAGAAACCGTTGAGGTTGTGCCGGTGCATATCGGTTTCTCCGTTTTTGCCGATCGGGTTTGGATCCGCAAACAAGTCGGTTGCTTCTATGCCGCTACTGCCTTGTTTGATCTTTGTGGCCTCGATGCCGCCAACATTCAGGGAGCCGTTGCCCCAACCCGCGCCGCGGTTCGTGGCGCTGAAGGCGTAGCTGGTGAACAGCCCGTCGGTTCTTGCCGGGGTTGTAACGCCCGGTGGCAGCAGGGTGGAATAGTTGTCGTCGAAGTCGAACTTCAATCCGATGAATTGGCGGATGTCCATACCGGCCTGGTAAAGGGAGCGGTTGTCGCTACTGCCGGCGCGGGTCAGCACGAAGAGGTTCTTCTTGCAGATGATGGTGCTGTTGGCAGGCGTATACCGCATTTCAAAGATCAGGCGGTCGGCCGTACGGGTGCTGAGGTTGACGAAGGTGTTGTTTTCCACACGGATGTACCATACCGTAGAAGCGGGCCAGGCCAAGTTGCTGTTTTCTGAGAGCAGTGCATGGCGCGGACTGTCGATGAAGGTAGAGTTGGTCAGCGAGAAGTCTCTGAAAAGGTTGGTGTTGGCATTTCCTCCGTCGCCGGCCACCCAGGAATAGCCTCGGCCGTTGTTGTCGTATATGCCGCAGTCATAGAAGATGCAGTTGTCTATCACGAACTTGTCTACCAGCTTGCGGTTCGGACCTTGGAAACGGATCCAGCCGCGAACCATGTTGCGGAAGTTGCAGTTGCGTACTTCGAACGACTCGATGGCAAACGGCATGGCTTGGGAATTTTGGTTGATGAAGTAATTACCCATGCCGCTTCCTGCGCTTGCCGGTTTTGTTATGAAGTTGTAGGCCTTGTCGCAATCGAAATTAATATCTAAGAAGCAGATGGATTGAACGTTGATGCCTCCCATTTCGCCGTTGCCGGCATTACGTCCGAAGGAGAAATTACAGCTGAGGCCTTCTCCGCTTGCGTTCGTGCCCACACCGAGGTAAACGGTTGGCCGGTTATTGGGGTCGTTGCCCTTCAGGGTAAAGCCTTTGGACATGGCTATGGAATTTACCATGTAGTAGTTCTTTCCGCCTTCCAATACGAAGGTAGTGCCTTCGGCCAGGGTATTGTCGCTCATGTAGTTCCGCAGTACGGTATCCATACGGCAGGCGTTGAGCGGTATGGCGCCCGGAATGCTGTCGTTGGGGTCGAAAATGTGTTGAATAAGGATCGGGTCGCCCACTTCGCCTTTCATGCGCACCATATTGGTGTTGTACAGGCGGTCCCAATAGCGTTTTACGTTATTGTTCAATCCGTTGACGATATATACGGCGTTCTGAACGAGTCCTTCTACGTCGACATAGCCTCTTTCTTTGTCGGCATCGGTCAGGTTGATAATCTTTCCGGGTAATTCGGGATTGTCGGAAGAAGGTTCGACCTTGATTTGATCCATGATGTATTTTCCGCCCTCTTCTTCAAAGTGTTCCTTGTAGTTACCGTCCGAAGCCAGGTTGAAAGAGATGCGCAGCGAAGTGAAGGTGATGTCTTCCACCCATAAAACATCCGGCACGGCGTAGCGGTCCAGCGTTGTGATGTTCAGATAGTCGTCCGGGTGTCCGCCGTCGCCCAGTCCAAACCATTTGGAATCGTATTCGGGGCCGCGCTTGGAAATTGTCTTGATGGCAAAGCGGTAACCGGTATTGTATTGCAGGTCTTCGATCTTCATGCTGAGCACTTCGGGGCCGACGATCGTATCTGCGATAAGGTCGTAGGGGTTATCGAAGTCGCGTCCCTGGATGACGCTTTTCAAGTGGTAGCCGGCGCAGTTGTCCACCCCGTACCAATACAGTTGTATATCGTTTACACCGGATACGCCGCTGCTAAAACGGTCTGAGGTGCTGACGCCATTCCGTTCGGAACGGAACATGGTCATAAATTCGCGGTCGGGATTGTCTTCGCCTTCAACGACCGGGCTGTCGTCGTCGCGGCAGGATAAACATGCCAGGCCGGCGAAGAGTATCAAAAGTAGGGTATTGAATTTATCTTTTATCATCGTACTTCAATTTTTAAAGGTTAGTTGTAGCCGTAATAGTTTTTGTATGCGCCGGAGCTGCGTTGGATAACCGAAGCGGGGAACGGCAGGATGTAGCGGAGCACAGGCAGGTTTTCTGCCGGTACGTTCCACAGGTCGGGGGTGATATTTCCAAACTCATCCGCCTGGATATAGCCGCGGAGGGAGTAACGGCACTGCGCTTTGGGCGCGCTGGTTCCGTCGTCGTACCATTGGTACATTTCGGCCATTTCCCAGGGTGTTCCGGGGTGGAACTCCAGCGTCCAGGGATTGTACATATTCAGTACATCCAAGGTGGTGTTCGGATAGACGTTGACGTCATTCGGGTTTCCGGCGATCTGCCAGAAGATCTGCATAGGCATGGTGTCGAAGCGGTCGTCTCTGTTGTAGAAATTATCTCCGCCGATATAAGAGGCAAAGCCGTAATAGTCGTAGAAGACATCGCGGACGACTTCTGCATATTTGTTCCAGCGCACCAAGTCTTTCCAGCGCATGTTTTCGCCGCCGAACTCCCATTTGCGTTCGTTCATCAGGATCTTGAGGAAGTCGTTCTTCGAGGTGTTGGCTGCGACGTAGGCGTCTACTTTTTCGCCGCGGTGTTCGGGAGCAAAGGCGCGGTTGCGCACTTCCTTGAACGCAGCGATCGCCTTGGCACCATTGGCGCCGGTTACGCCGTCTTCCAGCTCATTCACCGCTTCAGCATACATCAACAGCACATCGGCATAGCGCATGTACGGATAGTTGATGCCTGTATTGCCGGCGCTGGTCGTCCCCTGAACGTTTCCGGGCTTGGCCCAGAACTTGGACCATTTGTTGCAGTAATTATTGTAGTCGTTCAAGATAGCCGGCGTGCCGTCGTAGGCGTAATACCACATGCCTATGGTATAGAGGCGCAGATCGCTGCGGTCGAAGCTGAAGCGGTAGAACGCATTCAAACGGATACCACCGTCGGACTTGCCCCATATGTTCTTGCCCGTCGTCACGTCGTCCTGTACTTCTCCTTTCGGCCCCCAGATATAACCTACGCTGCCGCTGGATTCTTTCAGGAAAGGGATCTCAAAGATCGGGTCGTCGTCGTTGTCTACAATGTAGTTGCACTGGTCGATGAACACCTCGTTGTAGGCTTTGGTCAGGCTGTGGGTATTTGAAGAGATGACCGAGTCGCAATATTGGCGGGCGATCTCATAATAATCGCGGTAATCCGAAGCGCGCCCCATTGTGCCGGTGGCGTTCGGATTGCTATCGGGACGCAGGGAATATCCGGCCCTGGTCATGGCCATCCGGGCGATCAGCGACCAGCAAAATTCTTTGGAAGCCCGTTCCACCCCATCGGTCAGGTCGCGGGCAAAGCGCATATGGAGAGCGGCCTTGCGGAGATCGTCGATCAGGACTGTAAGAATGGAGTCGCGGCCGGCCAAGGGCATGACCAGGTCATCGCTCCTGTCATATGAACGCGTCAGGCTGAAAGGAATATCGCCAAACAACACCACCATATCGTGGTAGTTCATCGCACGCAGGCACTTGGCTTCACCCACCTGTTGCAGGATCAAGGTGTCGCCCTGGGCGTACAGTTCACCGGCCGTGGCGCCTGTTATAAAAATATTGGCATATTCGATACATTTATAAGCCGCCGTCCAGGTGCTGTTCAAATCATTGCCGCTGCGGGTTGCATCGAATTGCTTGTACTCGTTGCCGGCTGTGCTTTGGATATAGCTGCTATTGGTTGTAAATTCAACATCATTGTTCAGGGCATACGTATTGTAGAATTTATTTCCGTAGGTATCGCTTGACAACAAATGTGCATAGACTGAGTTCAGTGCACGGTTGATCTCTTCCTTGCTTCCGAATACATAATCGTCCGAGAACTTGGAATCGGTGCTCACATCGAGGAAGTCGCTGCACGAACTTAACACGGAAAACAACAGGATACCGGATAATATTAATTTTATATTTTTCATTTGATCTTCTTTTTGGGGGTTAGAATGAAAGATTCAGGCCAAACAGGAAGTTACGGCTACGCGGATACCGGTTGTAGTCCATCCCCGGAGTCAAGCCGGTTTGTATATCCACTTCCGGGTCATAACCACTATAACCGGTCAAGAGCCAAAGGTTGGAGCCGGTGAAATAAACGCGCAGGCGTTCAACGCCAAGTTTACCGAGCAGTTTCTGCGGGAAGGTGTAACCGATGGTCAAGTCCTGCAAACGAAGGAACGAACCGTCTTCAATAAAATAGGAATGGGTCACGTTCTTGCCCACATCCGCAGGGTTCCAGAGAATGGCGTCTTCATTCAACGAGACATACTGGTCGGTATAGGCCGGAAGCGTAGAGTTTGCCAGGATACGCTCGCCGATTTCATTCGTGTAGACCCAGCGGTTGTTTTCATTGAATTTGGACAAGAGGTTATAGTAATTGTTTGTATTACTTATGGACGACGACAGCATGTAGGCCGTAGCGTTATTCACATCGAAGCCTACCATATAGTTGAAGTTGCAGGTGAAGTCGAAATTCTTCCACCGGCCGTTGAAGCTGAAACCGCCGGTAAAGTCCGGATTGGTATTGCCGATCACCACGCGGTCGTTAGCGTCTACAATATTCACATCATCTTCGCGGCCGGCGGCATGGTCGACGATATTTTTAAACTTCGGACGGCCCGGTGCGGTACCAAACAGGCTGTTGCAGTTGACAGGGATCTGGTTGCCGTCCGCATCCATCTTCGGAGTATAGTTGGCGCTCGGCGTGCGGTCAAATTCGTCAAAGCCATAGATGCCGTCATACACATAGCCATAGATCAAGCCGAGCTGGTCGCCTACCTTCAGGCAGTAGTCGTCATCGGCACCGCTCCAGCGCGAAGAATGTGTCCAATACTCATTATCCGTACCGTTTAGCTTGTCGATGCGGGACTTGTTCATGCCAAAAGTCAACGTGGCCTCCAGCTGGAAGTCTCTCTGGTGGACGATGGTTCCGTTCAGCGTCAGTTCAAAGCCCTTGTTTGTTACCTGGCCGATATTCTGTGTCTGATTGCTGTAGCCGGTGGTACTGATGATCGGGCTTGTATACAGCATGTCGCGGGTTGTGTTCCAGTATAGCTCCGGAGTGATCGTCAAACGATCGCCAAACAGTGCCAGGTCAAGCGCCAGGTTGCGGGTAATGGTCGTTTCCCATTTAATTTTAGTGTTGGGGAACGTGCTTCCGCCGGCATTCACATAATATTGTTCGCCGTTCAGGTTCTTTTCGCCGAACCCCGGGCCTCCGGAAGAATTAACCACATACTGATAGCGCCACATATCATCGCTAATATTGTTGTTACCGGCCATACCAATGGCGGCCCGCAGCTTCAGGTTATCGATAAGCGGACTGTCTTCCATCCACGGCTCACGGCTTATTACCCACGCGCCGGAAACGGCAGGGAAATATCCCCATTGATTGCCCGGGGAGAATTTGGTAGAACCGTCGGCGCGGAAAGTAGCAGATACCAAATATTTATGATCGTAATTATAGCCGGCCTGCCCGAAGAAAGAAGACGTACGCTCGGGCGAGCTTATTTCGGAAGTGATCAGGTATGGCTCACCCAATCCCATATTGTTCAACGCGCGGCGCGGCAGAATATCTTTGGGGAAGTAGCGGGCGCTGCTGTAATTCGATTTGGATTGCTTGTGCTGGATCTCCTGCCCCAACAGAAAATCAAGGTTATGCATACTGTTCAATGAGGTTGAATAATTGGCCGTATTCGTCCATACATATTTGTCGGAACGTCCATCGGTGATTTCCGTCACAGGCAAATTGTTATTGCTAACGCCTTTGCTGGTCAGATAACCGTAAAAACGGTTGTTGTCCGAGAACGACATGAACTGAGCTATATCCGAACGCAGCACCAGCTCCTTGATCGGCGACCATTCAAGCGAAGCCTGGTTTGTAAAGCTCCAGGAGTGTTTCAGTTGATAGTTCTGGTCCATATCGCCTTTCGGATTGGTATATTCAAAATACTTTTCTTCGTCGGCATTAACCGTTTCGGGATCCTTATGGGTAAAATCGCGCAATCCGTTCGTCGGGCGGTAACGCAAAACACCAAGAAGGCCGCCGGTTCCGACGTTATCGGCGCCGGCTCCCATATCGCGCCGGGTACTGATACGCGGGTTTATCAGCAGTTTCAGTTTCGGCGAAAGCTGGGCGTTGATCTTGATATTCACATTGGTACGCCGAACGCCCGAACCGATCATAATACCCGTCTCATCGTGGTGGGTGATTGAGGTATTGAAACGCAGTTTTTCGCTGCCGCCGTTAAGCGTTACATTATACATATAACTCATCGGCCGGCCGCCCATAATCTCATCCTGCCAGTCATTCGTCGGCCGGTTCTTGTAAAGCTCAATATCCATCGGGTTGCCGAAGTTGCCCCGCCACTTATACAGGTTCGAGTTGTTATTGATCACATTGTCCAACTGATACCGCACGAACTCATAACTGTCAAGCAGATCCAGCTTGCGGGCCAGGGTGCGCATCTGTGCATACGTATTAAACTCCACCCTCATCTTACCCTGCTGAGCCGATTTTGTAGTGACAATAACAACGCCATTACCTCCCCTTGAACCGTAGATAGCCGTCAGGGAAGCGTCTTTCAGCACATCAATGGATTGAATATCCGTTGGCGGAATATCGTTGATATTGTCTGCCTGGAAACCATCCACAATATAAAGCGGTTGATTGTTCTGGGTCACGGATGTACCTCCACGCACACGAATATTGATTTCCGCACCCGGGGCGCCATCAATTGTGGTCACCTGCACGCCGGCAATCTTACCCTGGAGCGCTTCGGCAGCCGAAGAAACCGGCACGGCAGCCAGCTTGGCTCCCGATATGGAACCTACCGAGCCGGTCAAGTCTTTTCTGGCCCGGCTCCCATAACCGATAACAACGACTTCATCGATCGCTTCGGCCGAATCTTTCAGCGCAATCGTCAGCGTTTGTCCTGCAACAGCTTTCACTTCCTGGTTTTCCATACCGATGTACGACACAACAAGTGTGGTATTTGCCGGTACGTTCAGCGTGAAGCCGCCATTCAAATCTGTGATTGTTCCATTGGACGTCGCATTTTTCTGCACAACAGTTGCACCAATGATCGGGTCGCCAAATTCATCGACTACATTCCCTTTCACAGCGATGTTTTGGGCAGACATCCCGATGGGAATTATAAGCAGGAATACCAATCGCCGGAGAAGTTTCCATGCCCTTGTTTTCGTTTGTTTTTCTTTCATAATAATAATAACATTTGGTTAACATTTGCGCAAAAATATAGCCAAAAAGTGTATTTGTTGTGTATAAATCGGTTGGAAAAGGACATTTTCTACCCTTCCAACTAATAAACTGATAAGAAAAACAGGTGTTCATACCCGAATCGACGCTTCGACGGCTGTCGAAATGGTTTCCCCGCCGTAAATGACGCTTCGACGGCCGTCGAAGCGTCACACAAGCCGTGAGTGGCATTTCGATGGCCGTATAAATGGTTTTATCTTAAAAAGACCCCCTGGCTTACGGGTTCTTTATATTATATATAGGAAAGATGAGGCTAAGCTAAACAATAAAACAAAAGAAATTCGCCAACCGTTTTTATCTATGGAATCCGGTTGTTTCTTCTCTATGAAATTAACTTTAATTGCTATTTTTTGCTGAAGTTCTTGCAGAACTTGGCAAATTCGAGATTGAAAACTTACCATCAATATCAGTTATAGTACCTACTGTAGTACCCTTTACTAATATTGTTGCTCCAACAATAGGTTCATTGTCCTCTTCGGAGATGACAACACCTGTTACAGTTGTGGTTTGAGCAGTGAGCAAACCCACGCCTGTAATAAGGTAGACCAATAACAACTTTAATTTTCTTTTCATAAATAAATATAGGATTAATTTTTTAAAAGAAATAATTATAATCTTCTATATTAAAACGTAAACAAAGATACATATCTTTTAATAAAAACCAAACAACTATTGTAAATTTAGTTAAGTTCTGCAAGAACTTTGCAAGTCTCGTACATTGGTATGCAATCACAGGAAGTGGCCATTAGGCCTAATGTGAGGGTTGTGTTAAAGGCTGATTCGGAGTTGCTCGAGGAGGTTGTTGTGACCGGTATGCAACGGATGGATAAACGTTTGTTTACAGGGGCTACAACTAAATTATCGGCAGACAATGTCAAGCTGGAT
This sequence comes from Mediterranea sp. (in: CFB group bacteria), assembly GCA_031287715.1. Taxonomy (GTDB): domain Bacteria; phylum Bacteroidota; class Bacteroidia; order Bacteroidales; family Bacteroidaceae; genus Bacteroides. Next base: position 67,544 of record JAITSN010000020.1, on the reverse strand, counting down.
GGTATCGCCGAAATCAGCCGTGCGCTGGAAGGACGTGCTGCCGGTGTTTCCGTACAGAACGTATCGGGAACGTTTGGTACCGCTCCTAAGATTCGAGTACGTGGAGCCACTTCTATCTACGGTAGTTCAAAACCGCTTTGGGTAGTAGACGGTGTGATAATGGAAGATGTTGTAGAAGTTAGCGCCGACGACTTATCATCGGGAGATGCAGAAACACTGATATCTTCGGCTGTTGCAGGATTGAATGCAGATGATATTGAAAGTTTCCAGATCCTGAAAGACGGCTCTGCAACTTCAATATATGGTGCGCGGGCTATGGCCGGGGTGATCGTTATAACCACCAAAAAAGGTAAAGCCGGCAGCAATAAGATTAGTTATACGGGCGAATATTCACTACGGTTAGTTCCGAGTTATGGTGACTACAATATTATGAACTCCCAGGAACAAATGGGGATATACCGTGAAATGGAAAGTGCAGGATACTTGAATTTTGCAGAAACCTACCGGGCCTCCAACAGTGGAGTTTATGGTAAAATGTACCATTTGCTTAATACATACGATCCGGTTACAGGGAAATTTGTAATGGAGAACACCATTGAAAGCCGCAATGCCTACCTGAAAGAAGCAGAATACCGCAATACGGACTGGTTCAATGCCTTGTTCAACAATGCAGTTTCCCAGAATCATGCTATCAGCATGTCATCCGGAACGGAAAAAGCCTCCTACTATACTTCGTTAAGTGTCATGACAGATCCGGGTTGGTACAGGCAGAGTGAGGTAAAACGCTACACGGCGAATATCAATGCGTTATATAATATCTACTCCAATCTGTCTCTTAATTTGATTGGAAACGCATCCTACCGCAAGCAGAAAGCTCCCGGAACATTAAACCAGTCCATAGACGTTGTGTCGGGAGAGGTTAGACGCGACTTCGACATCAATCCCTATTCGTATTCGCTAAATACATCGCGGGCGCTTGATCAGAATGAGTCCTATGTGCGCAATTACGCTCCTTTCAATATATTAACCGAGCTGGACAATAACTTTATGAAGCTCAATGTTGTCGATCTGAAGTTTCAGGGAGAAATGAAATGGAAGCCCATTAAGAAGGTAGAACTATCGGCACTGGGAGCTTATAAGTTTTCATCGACAACCCAGGGGCATGAAATCCGTGATAACTCAAACCAGGCATGGGCATTCCGGATGATGGACGACGCCACGATGCGCGACAACAATCCCTGGCTGTATACAGACCCTGACAATGCAAACTCATTGCCTATATCCGTGCTTCCCGTAGGAGGCTTCTATCGTGAAACGAAACATTCGATGTCCAGTTATGACGTCCGCGCAACAGCCGCCTACAATGATGTATACAAAGATTCGCACATTGTGAATTTCTTTGGCGGGATGGAAGTGAACGCTGTGGACCGCAGGAAGACATGGTTCAATGGAACCGGTATGCAATATGAAATGGGTATGCTTGCCGCTTATGACTACCTTTATTTCAAACAGGGGAATGAAGAAGGAGCGCAGTATTTTACCATTGACGAAACCAGAAGCCGTTCCGCATCATTCTTTGGTACCGGAACGTATTCATACCAGGGAAAGTACACCATTAACGGTACGGCCCGTTATGAAGGAACCAATAAACTTGGGAAAAGCCGTTCCGCACGCTGGTTGCCGACATGGAATATTTCCGGGGCATGGAACGCGCACGAAGAAAAGTTCTTTGAACAAGTCCGGCCGACGCTTTCCAATTTCGTATTAAAAGCATCTTACTCTTTAACAGCCGACCGCGGGCCGACAAGTGTAACCAACTCACATGTAGTTATCCAGAGCTACAATCCCTGGCGCCCGTTTGCAAGCGTGAACGAATCCGGATTGGAGATCTACGATTTGGAAAACAGTGAATTGACATACGAAAAGAAGCATGAATTGAACATCGGAGCCGAGATCGGCTTTTTGAACAACCGGATCAATCTTGCGGCCGATTGGTACAAACGCAACAATTACGACCTGATCGGTGTGATCAATACGATGGGGATTGGCGGCCAGATCACCAAGTTTGCCAATGTTGCAAGCATGAAATCAAGCGGTATTGAGTTTACGCTATCCACACGCAACATTGTAACGAAAGACTTTAAATGGAGTACGGATTTCATTTTCTCCAAAACTAAGAACGAAGTTACGGAACTCGAATCCGATTCCCGTGTGATCGATATGATCACCGGTACAGGGTTTACCATGGCAGGCTATCCGGTACGCTCTTTGTTCTCCATGGATTTCCAGGGATTGAATGAAGAAGGCTTACCTACTTTTATAAACGAAAATGGCGAGCTGACCGTAAGTGATATAAATTTCCAGGAACGGGATCTGAAAGATCATCTTGTATATGAAGGCCCAACAGATCCTACCATCACGGGTAGCTTGGGAAACATATTCAACTACAAAAACTTCCGCTTGAATGTTTTCATGACCTACTCATTCGGTAATGTCATCCGCCTTGACCCTGTATTCAGCAACAGATATTCGGATCTGGATGCGATGCCGAAAGAATTCAAGAACAGATGGACCATCTCCGGAGACGAAAAGATCACTACCATTCCGGTTATTGCAGACCGGCGCCAGAACGCAAGCGACAGGTATTTAAGCTATGCTTATAATGCCTATAACCATTCGACGGCCCGTGTGGCAAAAGGCGATTTTGTACGGATGAAAGAAATCTCGCTATCGTATGACTTTCCCAAATCATGGTTAGGTACATTTAAGATCAGCGATCTCTCATTGAAGTTGCAGGCCACTAATCTATTCTTGATCTATGCTGATAAGAAATTGAACGGACAAGACCCTGAATTCTACAATACAGGTGGGGTAGCCGCTCCGGTTCCTAAGCAATTTACATTGACGGTAAGGTTAGGTATTTAATAAAACCAGAAGAAATGAAAAAATATAATTTATATATAACGCTATGCTTTGGCCTGCTGCTGGCCGGTTGTGACGATTTTTTGGATGTAATGCCGGACAACAGGGCCGAGGTCAATACGGAGAGTAAAGTAACCTCGCTGTTGGTATCGGCTTATCCGACTATGAATTCTTTGATGATGGAAGAAATATCCTCGGATAACGCGATGGACAACAGTACCGGGTTCAGTGTTGAATCCCAGGAACACGAGGACGCTTATTTATGGAAAGATATAACTACGGACGGCAACGATTCGCCCAAAAGTTTCTGGGATGCCTGTTACGGTGCTATTTCCTCTGCCAACCAGGCCTTGGATGCGATCGACAAGATGGGCAATCCGGCCAATTTGCAGGCGCAGCGCGGCGAGGCGTTAATCTGCCGTGCGTATGGGCATTTTGCATTGGCCAAAGTGTTTTGTTTGTCCTACAACCCTTCGACTGCGGAAACAGACCTGGGCCTTCCGTATTCCAAGACCCCTGAAACGCAGGTATCTCCACAATACGAGCGGGGAAACCTGAAAGAGTTGTATGAGCAGATCAATGCCGATATTGAAGAGGGTTTACCTTTAATAAACGATGAGATCTACTCCGTGCCTAAATATCATTTCAACAAAAAGGCCGCCCATGCGTTTGCCGCCCGTTTCAACCTGTACTATCACAATTATGATAAGGTTATCCAGTATGCAACTGTTGTGTTGGGAAATTCCCCTGAAAAGGCTATGCGGAACTGGGTTTCCATCGGCACTTCCGCATCCAATTGGAGCCTGCGTGTAGATATGTATATTTCAGCCAGCGAGCCGGCCAATTTATTAATGCTTCCCGCAACCTCTTCCTGGGGATATTGGGTTGGGCCATATAATTTAGGAAAAAGATACGGCAATGCCAAAGCTATTATTGAAAAGGAGTCCGTTCGAGCCACGGGAGCATGGGGCTTATATTCAAATCTTTATCTGGCCCGTTCGCTCTGGGGATTTGACGAAAAAATGGCAGTAACTAAGATCGGAGGTTATTTCCAATACACGGATAAAGTAAACGGCATAGGATACCGCAAAAATGTTATCGTAGCCTTTTCGGCCGATGAGGCGCTGCTTTGCCGCGCGGAAGCGTATGCCCTAAAGGGAGAACTTGACAAAGCCACAGCAGATATAAATGTTTGGCTGGCTTCACATACGGTGAACAAGGTTCAGCACACAACGGCCGAACTTGTTACGATCTACGGCGATATGGCCTACATGCCAAAAGAAATCACCAATGTTAATCAGCGGACGCCGAAAAAGGCTTTGAATCCGTGCGGCTTTACTGTCGCAGAAGGCGACCAGGAAAAATTGATCCAATGTATTCTTCATTTGCGCCGTGTTGAAACCGTCCATGAAGGTTTACGTTGGCAAGATGTCAAACGGTATGGAATTGAAATAGTGCATAACCGCGACGGCATGGCCGATGATGTTTTAGGCATTAACGACCCGCGCCGTGCTATCCAATTGCCGCAAGATGTTATAAATGCCGGTTTGGCTGCTAATCCCAGATAACGAACATAAAAAAGATGAATATGAAAAAGATAAAATGGTTATTCATTGCACTTATTGCAATGGTGTCATGGTCTTGCAATGGCGAAGACGATCTGAATCCCAACAGCATTTTCGATTCGGGAAAAGGTATTGTTGAAAACGAATTCGATACCTGGATATACAATAATTATACGAAACCTTATAATATTGAATTCAAGTACCGGTTTGAAGACAAAGAGGCCGATTACAGTTATAATCTGGCTCCTGCCGAGTATACAAGGGCCATAGCATTGGCCAAAATGACAAAACACGTATGGGTCGAATCTTACGAAGAATTGGTGGGATCCGAGTTTATCCGTACCTATTGCCCTAAGATCCTGTTCTTAGTGGGTTCTTTTGCTTATAATAGCCAAGGGTCGATCGTATTGGGAACAGCCGAAGGGGGATTGAAAATTGTATTATATAATGTAAACGGCATTGACGTGGACAATCCCGATCTGGCGATGCTCAATTACTGGTTTTTCAAAACCATGCACCATGAGTTCGGGCATATTCTGAATCAAACCAAAAACTACTCGGTTGATTTCAACCTGATCTCCCCAAGCAATTACCAGTCGAGCAGCTGGGTAAATGTCTCTAATCAGGCAGCGTTGGATATGGGATTTGTGTCTCCGTATGCCAGCTCGGAAACCGGAGAGGATTTTGTTGAGATCATATCTATTTATGTAACAAGCACCGAAGCCGGCTGGAATAGCTTGGTTGGCAGGGCCAGTACGGAAGGACAAAGCATGATCAATCAAAAGCTCGACCTGGTGAAAGATTATATGCTTACTACATGGGGAATCAATATGGACGAATTGCGCGCCATTGTATTGCGCCGTTCCAATGACATCTTGACTATGGATTTAAAAACGCTTAATTAATGAATAATATGAAAAGAATATATTACCTGCTCTCTCTGGCAATGGTGGCCTTGGTTGCCTGTACCCATGAGGAAGAGGATCTGTTTGGTGATTCGTCGGCTAACCGGGCGGATGCGGCCATTAATACCTATATAGAAGTGTTGGCAAGCCCGTCAAACGGCTGGCTTATGGAATATTTCCCTGCATCTACGCGGGAATACGGCGGATACAATATACTTCTGGCTTTCGATAAGGAAGGCGCTGTAAGGGTAGCCGGTGAAATTGCCAACCCGTCAGACGTCGCCACAAGTTTGTACGCTGTGAAGCAAAGCGCCGGTATTGTACTTTCTTTTGATATGTATAATACGCTGTTCCACTTCTTCTCCGACCCATCCGACCCCTCCGGCATAGGAGGCACCGGCTTTGGTTTGGAAGGCGATTTTGAATTTTTGGTTTTGGAAGCCTCCGCAGAAAAAGTTATCCTCAAGGGTAAAAAGACCGGGGGGCTGGCCGTCCTAACTCCCATACAGGAAAGCTGGAGTGATTACATTACGGCTGTCCAGGATCTGGAAGCTGCCACGGTTTTTCCAGAATTCAAGGTGGAGCTGAATGGAGAAACGATCCCGGTGACCATATCTTACCGTACGCTGACCTTCACGTATGAGGAGGATGGTGATACCAAGTCGCAAACGGCATCGTACATTGTAACGAAGACCGGTTATAAATTCTATGAGCCGGTAGTGATAAAAGGTGTAACACTTAGCGGTTTCACATTTGATGCCGGCGATCAGTTGTTTACCGAAACGGGAAACGTCAACATCAAACTGATTCCTGTTTTCCCGCCGATAAATAAGCAATTCGTAACAGGTAACTGGTTTATCGCACTTAGCACAGCAGGCCCGTTTGCAACAGCTTATTTTAATTATGTCAAGGGACAATATTCAACGAATTCGAATATACAAGGTGAAGTATTGCAATACGCATTTATGGGTTCACTTCTATATGGTGCATTTGGATTTAACTTCAGCAGCAGTGGCTATACAGGTTTATTGACCTATAATTATACCTTGATCGGAGAAGACAAGATAAGTTTGGTTTTCGCCATGAGTGGCCAAGGTGATGGCGTTTGGTATCACAACTATGCCGGTTTCAGTTATTTTTTGAATCCGTTTGGATATAGTGCAGCACGTATCTTTACGCTGACAACAGATGATCTAAAAAGTCCAACCTATGTTATACTGACCGAAGACGCCAATGCAAATAACGTGATCAAGTTGCATAAAACGCCGGTATATTATCCTTTTGATAATTAAAGATTCAACACAGCTAAATCTAAATTTTTAGCTTTACATTAATAGTTTCAAAAAAGGCTGTTTCGTGAGAAACGGCCTTTTTTATTTACCTATGGCCTATTGTCGGCGACAAAGGCACAAAAATAGTTGCGAAAATGGCTTCCGCTCACCGGAAGACGCAAATAATTTTGTCGAAATGGCTTCCGCTCACCGGAAGGCGCAAATAATTTTTCGAAATGGTTTCCGCTCACCGGAAGACGCAAATAATTTTTCGGAATGGTTTCCGCTCACCGGAAGGCGCAAATAATTTTTCGGAATGATTTCCGCTCACCGGAAGGCGCAAATACAGTTCTTCGACTGTGCCGGATGAGGGTTTTCGGTAAATATCACTATTTTTGCAAGGAAGCATTATCTTTTCATCTTAAAACAAACATCATTTCATCCATGTCTAACGATTGCGGGCATATACATCAGAACAGCTTTTCTTCTCCCTCCAAAGAAGAAGAAAACGTGGTGGTCGCCCTTAAAAATATTTCCGTTGCATACGATAACAAAACCGTGCTGCATGACGTCGATCTGAACATCTACAAAAATGATTTCCTCGGCATTATCGGGCCGAATGGGGGCGGAAAAACAACGCTTGTCAGAACGATACTCGGATTTTTGCAACCCAAAGCGGGAAGCATACGGTTCTTTGAAGAAGGAAAGCCGGTAAACAGCCTGACCATGGGATATTTGCCGCAGTACAGCAGCATCGACAAGAAATTCCCCATCTGCGTGGAAGAAGTCATTCTTTCCGGCCTCAGCTCAAAGAGATCCTTGATCGGCAGGTTTACCCGCGAGCAGAAAGACAGGGCGCATGAGACCATCGCCCGCATGGGACTGGAAGGATTGGAGAAACGTCCCATCGGGCAATTGAGCGGCGGGCAACTCCAGCGCGCCTTGCTTGGCCGGGCGGTCATCTCAGATCCTTGCCTGCTCATCCTCGACGAGCCAAGCACGTATATCGACAAGCATTTTGAAGCGCGCCTGTACGGGCTGCTGACCGAAATAAACAAAGACTGCGCCATCGTGCTGGTCAGTCATGACATCGGCACGGTGCTGCAAAATGTGAAATCCATAGCCTGCGTAAACGAAACGCTGGACTACCACCCCGATACGGGCATTACAAGCGAATGGCTCGAAAAGAGTTTCCATTGTCCGATCGATCTTCTGGGGCATGGGACGATGCCGCACCGGGTGCTGGGAAAACACGGGCATTAATGCCTCAACTTGCGCCAAAATCGTATATTTGCATTCGCATATCGCTTATGTCAATCCATAAATCCATATAAATGAAACAGTACAAGACCGTAAACACCCTGATGGGCTGGATTACCTTTCTGATTGCTGCAATCGTCTACTGCATGACGGTAGAACCTACCGCGAGCTTCTGGGACTGCGGGGAGTTTATCATTTCGGCCAACAAGCTGGAGGTGGGGCATCCCCCGGGGGCGCCTTTTTTTATGCTCACGGCCAACTTCTTCACGCTTTTTACCGGCGATACCGCCCTGGTGGCCAAGATGGTCAATTATATGAGCGCTTTGATGAGCGCCGCGTGCATCATGTTCCTGTTCTGGACGATCACCCATCTGGTCAGGAAGCTGATCGCCGCAAGCAGCGGCAGCATGAGGCCGGGGCGGATGATCACCATCATCGGTTCGGGATTTGTGGGTGCGATGGTCTATACTTTCAGTGATACGTTCTGGTTCAGCGCCGTTGAGGGTGAGGTTTACGCCTATTCATCGCTCTTTACCGCCGTGGTATTCTGGCTGATCCTGAAATGGGAAGACGTGGCCGACCAGCCCCACTCCGACCGCTGGATCATTCTGATCGCCTATCTGACCGGACTAAGCATCGGCGTCCATCTGCTGAATCTCCTTTGCCTGCCCGCCATCGTTCTGGTCTATTACTATAAAAAGAATCCGGAGGCCAACCTGAAAGGCAGCCTGTTGGCCCTGCTCGGTTCCGCCGTGCTGGTCGTGGCGGTGCTCTACGGCATCGTGCCGGGGGTCGTAAAGATTGGCGGCTGGTTCGAGCTGCTGTTTGTGAATAAGCTCGGTATGCCCTTCAACAGCGGAGTGATCGTCTATATCGTCGTCCTGGCCGCCGCCATCATCTGGGGCATATACGAAAGCTACAACGAGAAGAGCCGGCCACGGATGAACGCATCATTCTTAGTCACGGTCGCCCTGCTGGGTATCCCTTTCTACGGACACGGAAAAAGCAGCGTCCTGATAGGCCTGATCGTACTTGGCGGGCTTGCCGCTTACCTGTTTTCCGGGATCAAGACCAAGTACCGGATGAGCGCGCGCACCATGAACACCGCCTTGCTGAGCATCCTGATGATCATGGTCGGATATTCTTCCTATGCACTGATCGTTATACGCTCCACGGCCAACACTCCCATGGATCAGAACTCACCGGAAGACATCTTTACGCTGGGCGAATACCTGGGCCGCGAGCAATACGGAACGCGCCCGCTGTTCTACGGACAGGCATTTTCTTCGCGCGTCGCCCTTGACGTAAAAGGCAGGTATTGCGAACCGCGCCAGCTAAGCGAACGGGTGAAATACATCCGCAAAGAAAAGACCGGCCCGGACGAGAAAGACAGCTATATCTCCATCCCCGGACGCGTAGAATATGCGTATGCCCAAAACATGCTGTTCCCGCGCATGTACAGCAGCGCACATGCCGAGCAGTACCGCGGCTGGGTGGACATCAAAGGAAAAGACATCCCCTATGACAGCTGCGGTGAAATGATCACCGTAAACATACCCACACAATGGGAAAACATACGGTTTTTCTTCGCCTACCAACTCAATTTCATGTACTGGCGCTACTTCATGTGGAACTTCGCCGGACGCCAGAACGATATCCAGGGAAGCGGGGAGATCGAAAACGGGAACTGGATCACCGGCTTTAAATGGATAGACAACATCCTGGCAGGCGACCAAGACCTGCTGCCGCAGGAACTCAAAGAGAACAAGGGGCGGAACGTATATTATTGCCTGCCGCTCCTGCTGGGCATCATCGGCATCCTGTGGCAGGCGTACCGCGGACAAAAAGGCGTGCAACAGTTCTGGGTCGTATTCTTCCTGTTCTTCATGACGGGCATCGCCATCGTGCTCTACCTGAACCAACACCCGTTGCAACCCCGCGAACGCGACTATGCGTATGCCGGTTCATTCTATGCCTTCGCCATCTGGATAGGCATGGGAGTGGCGGGTATCGTCAGGCTGATCCGCGTATACCTGAAAATGAAAGAACTACCGGCCGCCGCCACTGCCGCGGCACTCTGTGTGCTCATTCCGATCCAGATGGCCGGACAAACGTGGGACGACCACGACCGCAGCGGGCGCTACGTTTGCCGCGACTTCGGGCAAAACTACCTCATGTCTATCCAGGAAACCGGAAACCCGATCATCTACACCTGTGGCGACAACGACACCTTCCCCCTCTGGTACAACCAGGAAACGGAAGGCTTCCGCCCCGACGCCCGCACCTGCAACCTGAGCTACCTGCAAACCGATTGGTACATCGACCAGATGAAACGCCCCGCCTATCAGTCGCCGCCACTGCCGATCACCTGGAACCGCGTGGAATACGTCGAAGGAACGAACGAATACGTACAAGTGCGCCCCGAACTGATGAAACAAATAGAATCACTCTATGCACATGCCGATACCACCCCCAAAAAAATATTCGATGTACGCCAAGAGTTCGGCGACAATCCCTACGAGCTGAAAAACATCCTCAAGAACTGGGTGCGCTCGGATGAAGAAAAGTTTTGCGTCATCCCGACAGACAGTATCGTGATAAAGATCGACAAAGAAGCCGTGCGCCGCTCGGGAATGAAGATACCGGACGCGCTGGGCGATTCGATCCCCGACTACATGCACATCTCCCTCAAAGGCAAGCGCAGCCTGTACAAAAGCGAACTGATGATGCTGGAAATGCTGGCAAATGCCAATTGGGAACGCCCCATCTACATGGCCATCACCGTGGGATCCGAAAACAGACTGGGCATGGACAACCACTTCGTACAGGAAGGGCTGGCCTACCGCTTCACCCCGTTCGACGCCAAAGCGCTGGATGCAACCATCGACAGCGAAAAGATGTACGACAACCTGATGAATAAGTTCAAATTCGGCGGCATAGACAAAGAAGGAATATACATCGACGAAAACGTGATGCGCATGTGCCATACGCACCGCCGCATCTTCGTACAATTGGCAAACCAGCTCCTGAAAGAAGGCAAGAACGACATGGCGCTGAAAGCACTCGACTACTGCGAGAAAATGATACCGGCATCCAACGTGCCCTACGATATTCAAAGCTCGGCGCTGGACATGGGCGAAATATACTACAAGCTCGGCGAACAGGAAAAAGCAAGCCGGATCATAGACGCCCTGGCAAACAAATCGGTAGAATACGTCGTTTGGTACCTGACGATGAACGACCTTCAGCTGGCCGTTTCGTCAAGGGAAATACAAACGCACTTCAGCATACTGGACGAATGTATCCGCATCATGGAAGACAACGGGTCGCCTCTTCACGAGAACTACTCGGCGCGCTTCCAGGAACTGTACGGCATGTATGTGATGCGTGTTAAAAGCAGGCAACCGGCTCAATAGTTAGAGAAAGTATGTTTATTGAACAACCGCCGGAAATTATCCGGGCGCTATACCCGAAAGCCGTTTGGCGGATGGATCCCACCGAAAAAGCCGTTTACCTGACCTTCGACGATGGGCCTATCCCCGGAATCACCCCCTGGGTACTTGACGTACTGGATAGATCCGGTATTAAAGCCACCTTCTTTATGGTAGGCGACAATGTTTGCAAGTATCCCGATACGTTCCGCATGGTTGTTGAGCGTGGGCACCGGATAGGCAACCACACCTTCAACCACATCCGGGGGTTTGGATTTTCAACCAGGAGCTACCTGGAAAATACGGATAAAGCGAACGAAACCATGAAAACGGATCTATTCCGTCCGCCACACGGCCGTATGCGTTGGGGGCAATACCACCTGCTCAGGAAGCATTATAAGATCGTCATGTGGGATCTGGTCACCCGCGATTACAGTAAAAGAGTGAATAAAGAACAGGTTTTCGAGATCGTGAAAAAGTACACCCGGAACGGCTCCATCATAACCTTCCACGACTCACTCAAAGCCGAAAAGAACATAAAATACGCCCTGCCCCGCTCCATCGAGTGGCTAAAAGAGCAAGGATACGCGTTCAAACTCTTATAGAATAACGGATGATGCGGGGGCCGGCAGCTGCCGGCCCCCGCATTACAAAGAAAAGGCGTTGCCTGTTGGCAACGCCTTTTCTTTATTAGAATGTGGTTCGTTACTCTTCTGTTTGCTTTGTCTCAAATTCTTTGATCAGCTTGTCTTGGACTTCGGACGGTACAAGCTCGTAGCTTGCGAATCTCATGATGAAGGATGCGCGGCCGCCTGTCAGCGAGCTAAGCGCAGTTGAATAGGAGGACATTTCTTTTAGCGGGACTTTGGCTATCAGCTTTTCAAATCCTTTTTCGCTGCTCATGCCCATGATCATGGCGCGGCGGCCTTGGAGATCGCCCATCACATCTCCCATTTTATCGGATGGGACGAATACTTCGACGTCGTATATAGGTTCCAGGATCTTAGGCCCGGCGTTCTTGAATGCTTCGCTGAACGCATTACGTCCGGCAAGCATGAACGAGATTTCGTTGGAGTCAACCGGATGCATCTTCCCGTCGTAAACAATGACGCGTACGTCACGCGCGTAGGAGCCGGTCAGCGGGCCTTGTTCCATGCGGGCCATTACGCCTTTCAGTATGGCCGGCAGGAAACGGGTGTCGATGGAGCCGCCCACGATGCTGTTTACAAATATGAGTTTGCCTCCCCAATCCAATGCTATTTCTTCGGTGCTTCTGACAGTGGTTTTAAACTCCTGTCCGTTGAATTTATAGGTGTCGGGGACGGGCGTTCCTTCTTTGTAGGGTTCGACGATAAGGTGTACTTCGCCGAATTGTCCGGCTCCGCCGGATTGTTTTTTGTGGCGATAGTCGGCACGGGCGGCCTTGGTGATGGTTTCGCGGTAAGGGATACGGGGTTCTTCAAATTTCACCGGCAGCTTTTCGTTGGTTTCAAGACGCCATTTGAGTGTGCGTAAATGAAATTCCCCCTGCCCGTGCACGAGTGTTTGGCGCAGTTCTTTTGATTGTTCGATGACCCAGGTCGGGTCTTCTTCGTGCATACGGTTCAGGATAGCCATCATTTTTTCTACATCCGCTTCGTTTTCGGGCTTGATGGCGCGCGAATATCTTGAATTGGGGTATTTGATGAAGTTGAACCTGTAATCGCAGTCTTTTCCGTTCAATGTATTGCCGGTCTTTACGTCTTTGAGCTTTACTGCCGCTCCGATGTCTCCGGCTTCCAACTGTTCTGTTTTTATGCGGTTTCCACCTGCTACGACATAGAGTTGCGCCATGCGTTCTTTCGATCCGCGGTCGGCGTTCAGCAAGTCGTCGCCTTCTTTGACGGATCCGCTCATCACTTTGAAGTATGATACTTCGCCGATATGCGGCTCTACGCTTGTTTTGAAGAAGTAAAGCGAGGCAGGTCCTTTGGGGTCGGGGGTGATCTCTTTTCCGGTAGCGTTCGCCACTTTAGGCATATCGGATACGAAAGGTACTACGTTACCCAGAAATTCCATCAAACGGCGTACGCCCATATCTTTTCCGGCACATACGCAGAATACGGGGAACATGCCGCGTGAGATCAGCCCTTTGCGGATGCCTTCGCGCATTTCATCTTCGCTTAGTGATTCCTGTTCGAAGAATTTCTCCATCAACTGTTCATCGTTCTCTGCTGCCGCTTCCACTAATGCTTTGTGCATTTCGGTGGCTTTGTCCATCTCTTCGGCAGGAATCTCTTCGATAAGCGGAACGCCGCCTTCGGGCTTCCATGAGTATTTTTTCATCAGCAGCACGTCAATCAATGCGTTGAAATCCGGGCCGGTTTTAATGGGATATTGGATGGGAACGATTTTGGAGCCGTAGGCTTCTTTGAGTTGCTCCAATATGTTATCGTAATCGCATTTGTCATTATCCAGCTGGTTGACTAAGAAAATGACCGGTTTGCCAAGTTTTCCGGTATAACGGAAGTGGTTTTGCGTGCCGACCTCCATGCCGTATTGGCCGTTGAGCAGGATAATTCCTGTGTCGGTCACATTTAAAGCGGTTACTGTGCCTCCAACAAAGTCGTCCGAACCCGGACAATCTATGATATTCAGCTTTTTGTTGTTCCATTCCACGTGAAGAACGGTCGAAAAGACAGAGTATCCATACTCTTGCTCTACGGGGAAGTAATCGCTTACCGTATTCTTGGCGGCTATTGTCCCGCGACGTTTTATAACACTACTCTCGAAGAGCATAGCTTCTACGAGAGTAGTTTTCCCAGAGCCGGAACTGCCCAACAGGGCGATGTTCTTGATTTCATTTGTTTGATAAACTTTCATTGTATCCAAGATTTAAAATGAGACAATCGGTATGTTTTTTCACATACTTTTTTTTAAGCGGTCGCAAATTATAAATTAAAGTATACAGAAACAACGAACGGAACCATGTTACAAAACATGTTTTCTATTTACGGTCAGGTTGATTGATAATTAAGGAAGAAAAACAGAGCGGCTCATTAAACCAATCTTTAATGAGCCGCTTTTAAAAAACACATATACATTATATATAGAAGCGATGATGAGAAAAACAATATTTCCGATCAAGACGGCCATTCTCAGAAATTCGCGGCTTCTTCTTTTGCCGCGTCGTAAAGCATACGTTCCATTTCATTTTCCGACCCGGCATAATGTTCCACCATGCGGCATACACGAAAAGCATTATCCTGGCTGTATTGCATATATTTACGAATGGCCAGCAGGGCCGAATTCCGTACGTGATAGCTACCCGAGAGTACAGCTGTCACCGCCTGGTCAAGCAGTTCGGAAGAAGCTCTTTCCGTCATGCTTCCCTTTTTCATCAACAGACGGGCTATTGTTTGGTATCCGGCGACCTGTACATATTCTTTTTCGCCGGCTATCCATTGAAACGTTTTTGCCGGAGCATAAGGCAAATGCTGTAAGAGGTTCATGGCGGTCAGCTCGGCTATTTCAATATTCCGGATATCTTCTACCCAGATGTCTGCAATCTCATGATAGAACGTATCGACGGGTTGCAACATTCCTGCCAGGATCTTAAACTCCCTGACGTCTTCTTTCCAAAGCGCCTGGGCAAGCGCATGGTTTTTCTCGTATCCGGCGGCAATCATTTTTATGCGTGGAAGTTCTACTCCAAAGTTGAGCTTATATACCAACCCGTTCTCACGCATGATTTGAGAGGCAACTCCGTTCATTACCAGACGAAGTTGTGCTTCGATTTCTTTTAATACTTCATTCGGTTCCATCAAAACGCCGATATTTTTTCATTCCACAAACACGATAGTTCCTAAAACAAAAAAAGGAAGCACCCCTTTCGGGATAGTTCCTTTTTCTTTCACTAAACACACAGTTTATTATTTCTTTGCGTTTTTTCTACGATACCCGTTGGGTGTGTCACCCATGTTTTTATAAAAAGCGGCATAGAAAGACTGGCGATTGGCAAAGCCAACCATTGCACTGATCTCTTCCACATTTCTATCCAGGTATCTTTTATCGGTCAACAAGTGTAAAGCATCCTGTACTCTGTACTTGTTCAACAAGCAGGAATAATTCATTCCGAAGCGTGAATTTACTACTGCCGACAAATAGCGAGTATTGGTTTTCAACTCTTTCGCCAAGGCTTTTGCCGAATAATCAGGATCTCTATACTTTTTCTGCATAATGACAATCTCCATGATCTTGTCATACAACTCATCTGCCAGCTCAGGCCTGATTAAGGTTCTGTAAGCTGCCTTTTTCTCCTGCTTATCCCTAATATTGTAGGGATACTTTTTAGGAGGCCTCCCTTGTTTTCTATTTTCTGAATCACTCATTTAATTTACCGGTTTTAAGGCGTTTTTTATTCTTTATTCCATCTGTATTTATTTAAAATACAATTGGCGTTACAAACATCATACTTTTTTTTTATATACACAACATTTTCGTTCATATTTTTTGCATAGGCGATATAGAAAAACTTAAAAGTCTTTCAAATGAGCGTTGTACACGCAGTTGAAACCGGCAATAAAATGCTTCACAGAAAGCATACTTATGCTTTTATATAATCAACGATCCATTTCCCCAATTCGGAGGTAGAGTAAGATTTCTCACCCTCTATTTGAATGTCCCGCGTACGTATATTGGCCGCCATTGAAGCGTCTACAGCCTTGCGGATCAGGCCGGCTTCGGCTTTCAAACCGAATGCGTAATCGAACATCATCGCAGCCGACAATACCGTGGCCAGCGGGTTGGCTATGTCTTGCCCAGCCGCCTGCGGCCATGAGCCGTGAATCGGTTCGAATACGGAAGTATGGGTTCCGATGGAAGCGGATGGCAACAATCCCATGGAGCCGGTAATGACCGAGGCTTCGTCGGTCAAGATGTCGCCGAACATATTTTCGGTAACCATGACGTCAAACGAAGCCGGCCATTGAATCAGCCGCATGGCCGCATTGTCTACAAACATGTATTCGGTTTCTACTTCGGGGTACTTCGGGGCGATTCCTTTGGCTACTTCGCGCCACAAGCGGGAGGTTGCCAACACGTTGGCTTTATCTACGATTGTGACTTTTTTCCGGCGCTTCATGGCATATTCATAAGCCAGCGTAACGATGCGTTCTACTTCTTCGCGACTGTACACACACGTATCGTAAGCCGTATTTCCATCTTCCGAACGGCCTTGCGGGCGGCCGAAGTACATGCCCCCGGTCAGCTCGCGGATGCACATAAAGTCTGCGCCTCTTACCAGGTCGGCACGCAGCGGCGATTTATGAAGCAGGGATTCGAACGTGGTTACCGGACGGATGTTTGCATACAGTCCCAGACGTTTGCGCATGGCCAGCAAGCCTTGTTCGGGACGTACTTTGGCCAGCGGGTCGTTGTCGAACTTCGGGTCGCCCACTGCGCCAAACAGCACGGCGTCGCTTTTCATACACAGTTCATGTGTTTCTTCCGGATAGGGATTGCCTACCCGGTCGATCGCCGCAGCGCCGCAAATGCCGTGGGCGTAGTTCAACCCGTGGCCGAATTTCTCACACACTGCAACCGTAACATCCAGTGCTACGTTGACTATTTCGGGACCGATTCCGTCGCCCGGCAGGACAGCAATATTCAATTTCATCGTTATTCTTGAATTATTTAATATTCTTCTATTATGTTGAGCATTTTAATGGTGGCTTTTATGGCTGCTCCTGTTTGGTCGGCATCCAGCCCGCGCGTACGGAAGACTTTGTCTTTGTAGCTCCAGGTGATGACCGTCTGCACAAAAGCATCCGTCCTTCCTCCTGGCGGGATATTGACCACATAATTGATCAGCATGGGGAATTTGCGGTTCAGCGTTACTTTGTACACTTTCCGCAAGGCACGGACAAAGGCATCGTATTGTCCGTCGCCGGACGAGCTTTCTTCATACAGTTTGCCGTCGATCTCTATGCTCAGTGTTGCCATCGGGCGCAACCGGTGCGCCAGGGTTACAAAGTAGCTTTTCAGCCTAACTTTACAGCCCATTGTTTCGCTCTTGAGGACGTCGGAGATGATGTAGGGCAGATCTTCTTTTGTTACGAGTTCTTTTTTGTCTCCCAGCTCGATGATGCGTTCGGTTACCCGGCTCATGGATTCTTCGTCCAGTTCAAGGCCGAGGCTTTCCAAGTTCTTGCGTATGTTTGCCTTTCCCGATGTTTTTCCAAGCGCATATTCGCGTATGCGTCCAAAGCGTTCCGGTAGCAGGTCGTTGTAGTACAGGTTGCTTTTATTGTCTCCATCGGCATGTATGCCGGCAACTTGTGTGAAGACGCTTTCTCCTACGATCGGTTTATTGGCCGGGATGATCACACCGGAGTAGGATTCAACCACCCGGCTCACATCGTTCAAGCAGCTTTCGTCGATACTCGTCACCGCGTTGAAGTGGTCTTTCAGGATGGCTTGCACGCTTGCCAGCGGTGCGTTGCCGGCCCGCTCGCCCAGCCCGTTGATTGTGGTGTGCAGCCCTCTGGCGCCGCTCAGTACGGCTGCAAGTGTGTTGCTCACTGCCAGGTCATAGTCGTTGTGTGCATGGAAATCGAAGTGTTTATCGGGATAGCGCTTGATCATCTTGCGCATATATTCTATTACTTCCAGCGGATTGAGCACTCCCAGGGTATCGGGCAGCATAAACCGTTTGACGGCCGTGTCTTTGAGTGCGTCCATCAGCTGGAACACATATTCGGGGGAATGTTTCATTCCGTTGCTCCAGTCTTCCAGGTAGACATTTACGTCAATGTCCATTTCGTCGGCATAGCGAACAACGTCGATGATGCCTGCCGTATGTTCGTCCGGTGTCTTTCTCAGCTGGCAGGTGCAATGCTTCAATGATCCTTTGCACAGCAGGTTGATCACACGGCAGCCTGCTTGCTGGATCCATTCCAATGAAGTCCGCCCGTCAATAAATCCCAAGACCTCCACCCGTTGCAGGATGTTTCTGCGGGCGGCCCAGTCGCAAATCATCTTTACGGCATCAAATTCGCCGTCAGAAACCCGCGCCGAGGCAACTTCGATGCGGTCTACTTTCAGTTCTTCCAGAAGCAGACGTGCTATCATCAGTTTTTCGTGTGGAACGAAAGACACTCCGCTGGTTTGCTCGCCGTCGCGGAGTGTTGTGTCCATGAGTTCTATTTTAACGCTTTTTCTTCCCATGCCTCTATCTTGTCTTTGTTGGTCAGCAGGAAGTCGATGTCGTCCAGCCCGTTTTCTAAGCAATGCTTTTTGTAGGCGTTGATTTCAAACCGTTCGCTCCCGGCTGTTGATCTGTTTGTTATGGTTTGTAGGGGGAGGTTTACCTCTACTTCGGCTTTGGGGTTTTTGTTGATGGTTTCGAACAGTTCCGACAGGAACGCGTCGCTAACCATCACCGGAAGCACAAAGTTGTTCAGGGCGTTGTTGCGGAATATATCGGCAAAGAAGCTCGATACCACCACGCGGAAGCCGTGGCCGGCTATGGCCCAGGCGGCGTGCTCGCGGCTTGATCCCGAACCGAAGTTCTTGCCGCCAACAAGTATCTTTCCGCCGTAAACCGGATTGTTCAAAACGAAGGATCCGACCTTGTTTCCTTGCTTGTCGTAGCGCCAGTCGCGAAACAGGTTGTCGCCGAAGCCTTCTTTTGTCGTAGCTTTCAGGAAGCGTGCAGGGATGATCTGGTCGGTATCTATGTTCTCCAATGGGAGCGGCACGCAAGTGGATGTCAGTATGTTGAATTTCTCTTTCATGATGATTCTTATTTTAATGTTCTCGGGTCGGTTATAACTCCTGTTACGGCGGCGGCGGCGGCTACCGGCGGACTGGCCAGCAACGTGCGCGCGCCCGGCCCTTGCCTGCCTTCAAAGTTTCTGTTTGAGGTAGACACGGCATATTTCCCCGCAGGTATTTTGTCGTCGTTCATAGCCAGACAAGCCGAGCAGCCCGGCTGGCGAAGTTCAAAGCCGGCTTCCGCCAAAATCTTATCCAGCCCTTCTTCTTTTATTTGGGCGTCTACCATCCACGACCCCGGAACGAGCCAGGCCACAAGGCCATCCGCTTTCTTTTTGCCTTTCACCAAAGCGGCAAAGTCGCGGAAGTCTTCGATGCGCCCGTTGGTGCAAGAACCCAGGAATACGTAGTCGACCTTCTTTCCTATCAACGACTCGCCGGCTTTGAATCCCATATATTCCAACGACTTGGCGTAGGAGATGCGGCCGGTTTCGGGCACGCTTTCCATTGCGGGGATACGGCCGGTGATCCCCATGCCCATGCCCGGGTTTGTTCCATAGGTAATCATCGGCTCAATATCTTTGGCCTGTAGGACGATGTCTTCATCGAACGACGCGCCTTCGTCTGTCTTCAATGTTTTCCAATACGCCACGGCTTTATCCCAGTCCGCACCGGCCGGAGCATACTCGCGGCCTTTGATGTAATCTGCCGTCACCTCATCGGGGGCGATCATTCCGCCACGCGCGCCCATCTCGATGCTCAGGTTGCAAAGGGTCAGGCGTCCTTCCATAGATAAGTTGCGTACGGCCTCTCCTGCGTATTCCACAAAGTATCCGGTGGCGCCGCCGGTCGTCATCCGGGCTATGATATAAAGTGCCATGTCTTTGGCTGTGACTCCCCGGCCCGGCTTGCCTTCAACGGCAATCCGCATGGTTTTCGGCTTGGCCTGGAGAACACATTGCGAAGCCATCACCATCTCCACCTCGCTGGTGCCGATGCCAAAGGCCACCGCTCCCATTGCTCCGTGGGTCGAAGTGTGGGAGTCGCCGCACACAATGGTCATCCCCGGCAGGGTCAATCCTCTTTCCGGGCCAACCACATGGATGATTCCATTCTTGGGGTGCATCATCCCGAAATGGTTCAGGCCGAAGTCTGCCGCATTTTGGGCCAGGGTATCCACCTGTGTTTTGGATATGGGGTCTTCGATCGGTTTGTCCTGGTTGTGCGTCGGCGTATTATGGTCGGGCATGCAATAGATTTTTTCCGGGCGGAGGCATCGGATGCCCCGCCGGCGCAGCCCTGCGAAAGCCTGCGGGGTGGTTACTTCATGACAGTAAAGCCTGTCGATATACAATTGCGTGGGTCCGTCTTCCACTTTAGCCACTATATGGGCGTTCCATATTTTATCAAACAGCGTTTGAGGTTCATTCTGCCCATTCTTATTTTTTTCAGTCATAAGAGTCAATGTTTTGTTTATTTTTTCTTTCACTTCACGAACTTGTTTATACAATCAATGTAGGCTTCCACCGAGGCGGCGATAATATCCGTATTCGCTCCGAAGCCATAATACATCTGGTCGTTATATTCCACTTGCATGTGTACCTTGCCCACGTCGTCGCTGCCTTTGCTGATGGCCTGGATGGTAAACTCTTTCAGGGTCATTTGGCGGTCGATGATCTTTTTCAGCGCCTTGATCGCGGCATCCACCGGCCCGTTTCCACCGGCGGCGGCTTCAAACTTTTCGCCTGCAATATTCAGTCCCAGGCTGGCTACCGAGCGCACGCCCACGCCGCTGGTCACTTGCAGGTATTCCATCTTAACCCTGCGGTTCTGGCTGCGGTTGGCTCCTGCCAGCACCAAAATATCATCATCGTTGATGTCTTTCTTGCGGTCGGCCAGCCGCAGGAACTGCTCGTAGATCTCGTCCAGCTTCTCTATGGATGGCTCCACGCCCAGAACGGAAAGGCGGTGCTTCAACGCCGCGCGGCCGCTGCGGGCCGTCAGCACAATCGAGCTGTCGTCGATGCCCACGTCGCGCGGGTTGATGATCTCATACGTTTGCATATTCTTCAGCACCCCGTCTTGATGGATGCCCGAAGAATGTGCGAAAGCATTGCGCCCCACAATCGCTTTGTTCGGCTGTACCGGCATGTTCATCAGGCTTGAGACCATGCGGCTCACCGGATAGATCTTCTGTGTGTTGATGTTGGTTTCGATTTGTATCTCGTGGTGGCTTTTCAAGATCATGGCAACTTCTTCCAGGGCCGTGTTTCCGGCGCGCTCGCCGATGCCGTTGATCGTGACTTCCACTTGGCGGGCGCCGTTCAGCACGCCACTCATCGTATTTGCCGTCGCCATGCCCAAATCATTATGACAATGGGTAGAGATGACCGCCTTATCAATATTGCCCACATGCTCGACCAAGTACCGGATCTTCGCGCCATATTCGTCCGGCAGGCAATAGCCCGTCGTATCGGGAATATTCACAACGGTGGCTCCCGCCCCGATCACGGCTTCGATCACCCTTGCCAGGTATTCGTTGTCCGTACGCCCTGCATCCTCTGCATAAAACTCCACATCGTCCACAAACCGGCGCGCATACTTCACCGCGGCAACCGCGCGTTCGATGATCTCTTCGCGGTTTGAATTGAACTTATATTTGATGTGGGAGTCGGACGTACCGATGCCCGTGTGGATCCGCTTGCGTTTTGCATACCGCAGCGCTTCGGCCGCCACCTCGATGTCTTTCTGCACGGCGCGGGTCAGGGCGCAAATCGTCGGCCACGTCACCGCTTTCGATATTTCGATCACCGAATTGAAATCTCCCGGGCTGGACACGGGAAAACCAGCCTCGATCACGTCTACTCCCAGCGCTTCCAGCGCTTTTGCCACCTGGATCTTCTCTACTGTGTTCAATTGGCAGCCTGGCACCTGTTCGCCGTCGCGCAATGTTGTATCGAAAACAAATAATCTGTCACTCATTTCTTTATTGTTTTAATATATTCTCATTCCGATTCACTCATAAAAAAACCTTTCACACTTGGAAGTGAGAAAGGCCTTCATTATCCTGCACGTCTTTATACTTAAAGCTATATGCGATACTCACCTCCGGCCGGCATTACCGGTAGGAGGATCATATCGCAAAACTGAATACCTATAAAAACATCCATTAATCTTAGTATTAACTTTTTTATTTTATCGTTGCAAAGGTAAATATTATTTTTAATCTGCAAAGGAAAACGTCATTTCCCTATCAAAATAAACTTTATTTTATAAAAATCAAATCGAAATTACATTCAAGCATCATAGACTTTATTATTTGTTATTTACCAGGTTTACTATCACCATTTATTTTTATAAAAGCCCCGTAAGTTGATCTGACGGAACAAATATTATTGTATAAGCGCCATCAACTCTGTTGACGGGACAAATACAAAATATAAGCGCTATCAACTCTGTTGACGGCACAAATACAAAATATAAAAGTCATCAACTCTGTTGACGGAACAAATACAAAATATAAAAGTCATCAACTCTGTTGACGGGATAAATACAAAATATAAGTGCCATCAACTTTGTTGACGGGATAAATACGCCGTCTAAGCGCCGTAAATTCAATTGACGGAGCAAATACGCCGTCTAAGTGTCGTTAACTGGGTTGAGACAGTTTTTCATTTTAGCATAATGTTTGGCGGCCAAGAAATTTCATATTGATACATTATATATATGCTTCATTTGGCCGCATTAAATTTTTGCTTATGGATTATTTGCTTGAATCGGATAAAGACATATATTTGCACAAGCCAACATTAAATGTGCAGACAAATGGAACAACGTTTCAATGCTTATATCGAAAACAGCATCAAAAGGAATTGGGACTTAAACGCCCTGACAGATTACAACGGAGCTACGCTTCAATATAAAGATGTAGCACGGAAAATAGAAAAGATACACATTATCTTTGAAGAAAGCGGCATCGTGAAAGGCGATAAGATCGCGATATGCGGCCGTAACAGTTCGCATTGGGGGGTTGCCTTTCTGGCCACCCTTACCTACGGAGCAGTAGCCGTTCCGATCTTACACGAATTTAAAGCCGACAATGTGCACAATATCGTGAATCACTCCGAGGCCAAACTCCTGTTCGTGGGAGAGATGGCGTGGGAGAACCTGAACGAAGCGGCCATGCCGTTGCTGGAAGGCATTATGGCTGTGCAGGATTTTTCGATTCTGATTTCAAGAAGCAAAAGGCTGACGCACGCCAGGGAACACCTCAACGAGATGTTCGGCAAGAAATATCCCAAGAATTTCCGAGCCGAACACGTCTGTTACCATAAGGAAGAAGCGGAAGAGCTGGCCGTTATCAACTATACATCGGGAACGACGAGCTTCTCCAAAGGGGTGATGCTACCCTTCCGGAGTTTATGGTCCAACGTGTCCTTTGCCTTTGAAGTCCTCCCGCTGAAACCCGGCGATAAGATCGTTTCGATCCTTCCTATGGCACATATGTATGGTCTCGCGTTTGAATTTCTGTATGAGTTTTCTATCGGCTGCCAAATCTTCTTCCTCACCCGGACGCCCAGCCCGAAGATCATTTTCCAGGCGTTTGCCGAAGTAAGACCGAACTTGGTCATCGCCGTTCCCCTCATCATAGAGAAGATCATCAAGAAAAATGTGCTGCCCAAGCTGCAAACACCCACCATGAAAGTACTGCTGAGAGTACCTATTATTAATGACAAGATCAAAGCGTCGGTACGCGAAAAAGTTATCCAGGCCTTCGGAGGCAACTTTATCGCGGTCATCGTTGGGGGGGCCGCGTTCAATCAGGATGTGGAACATTTCCTGAAGATGATCGAATTTCCTTATACGGTAGGCTACGGCATGACCGAATGTGGGCCGATCATTTGCTACGAAGACTGGAAATCTTTCAAGCCGGGGTCGTGCGGCAAAGCCGTGCCGCGCATGGACGTCAAGATATTATCTTCCGATCCGGCCCGTATCGTCGGCGAGATCGTATGCAAAGGGCCTAACGTGATGCTGGGCTATTACAAGAACGAAGAATCCACCGCCGCCGTTCTTGAGGACGGTTGGCTGCATACCGGCGACCTCGCGGTGATGGACGAAAAGGGAAATGTCACCATCAAAGGGCGCAGCAAGAACCTGCTGCTTGGGGCGAGCGGGCAAAACATCTACCCCGAAGAAATCGAAGACAAACTGAACAACCTGCCCTACGTGGCCGAAAGCATCGTCGTGCAACAAAACGACAAGCTGGTGGGGCTGGTGTATCCCGACTTCGACGATGCCTTTGCGCATGGCTTGAAAACGGAAGACATCGAAGGCGTCATGGAAGAGAACCGGGTATTGCTCAACACCATGCTTCCTGCGTACAGCCGGCTATCCAAAATGAAGATATATCCCGAAGAATTCGAGAAAACGCCAAAGAAAAGCATCAAGCGCTTCCTCTATCAGGAAGCCAAAGGCTAAACGGATGGCAAGACACCGGGCATCGCAACGCATGAAGTTCCCGCTGTACACGTTGATCCTCTTTTTGTTCCTGGCCTCAGGATGCAGAAAGAAAGAAGGCGGGCTGCCGGCCGGTTTCCCATTGGAGTCGCTGCAAGAAGGCGACCTTGTTTTCCGCCGCGGCACCGGGCTTGTCAGCCGGGCTGTCGTTGCAGCCGATAAGGCGGGGAGTTATTCCCATACAGGTATCGTAGTGAAAGAAAACAACAGGTGGAAGGTGGTACATGCCGTTCCCGGCGAGCCGGACGGCGAAGAAAACCCGGACCGGATCAAGATGGAAGAGCTGGACTTGTTCTTCCATAAAAAACGGGCCACGACCGGCGCCGTAATGCGGCTCTCCATCTCCCCCACCCTATGCCGCCGAGCCGCTTGCGCCGCCATCCGGTTATACCGTGCCGGAATATTATTTGATCACCAATACAACCTGAACGACACCTCCCGAATGTATTGCACCGAACTGATTGACTTTGTTTACAGGCGGCAAGGCATCGACCTTCCCGAAGGAAGGATCAGCCGGATAAGTGTTCCGGGGATGAGCGGCAATTACCTTTTTCCCAGCGATATACAACAAAACGCTTTGCTTTATCTGATCTATTATTTCTAAAACATGAATATCAACTTTAAAAACAGAAACTTATGAAGAAAATGATCTATTTCAGTCTGCTGGTACTCCTTCCGGGCCTCTTTGCCGCTTGCTCCTCTGCCGGACCGGGCGAAGCCGCCAAGAAATATGCGCAATATATTGCGGATGGCCAATACGGCAAATTTATAGATGGTATTGCCTTTGACGAAAATACTACGGAGGAACAAGTCAAAGAACAAAAAGAAATGCTGGCAGCCCTGCTTCGGGAAAAAGGCAAAAAAGAGATTGATAAAAGAGGCGGGCTAAAGCGCATCGAAATTGTTTCGGAAGACATATCGGCAGACGGAAATGAAGCCGAAGTGGTACTGAAACAAACGTATGGCGATGGAACTACGGATGATGAAGACTATGAGATGGTCAAGAAAGACGGCGTCTGGAAAATGGTAGTCAGAAAGTAATTCGGCAGGCCTGCGCTTTTGGTATAAAAACAACCCCGGTTTTGAAGTAAAATTCAAAACCGGGGTGTTTTGTTTTGGGTAGCGCGCGCTGTGCGGTGGTTTATAAAGATTGCAGCTTTAGAAATTCTTCGGCGCGGGCCAAGTCCTCCGGAGTATCAATCCCGATGGTTTCCACCTGGGTTATTCCGGCTTTAATGGTATAGCCGTTTTCCAACCAGCGCAATTGCTCGAGGGATTCCGACAACTCCAGCGGCGATTGAGGCAATGCGGTGATTTCTTTGAGCACCTCTGCGCGATAGGCATACAGCCCGATATGTTTGTAGTAGGTATGGCTTTTGAGCCAGTCTTTCTTTTCCACATTCCGCCGGTAGGGAATGATCGAACGGCTGAAGTAAAGCGCATTCATGTTTTTATTGAGCACAACCTTGGGGGAATTGACATTCTCCAGCGCGGCAAACGGATCATCGGCCGTAAAAGGTTTCACCAGCGTGGCGATGTGCGTGGCGGGGTCGTCGAAACATGCCTTTACGGCCAGCAGTTGCGAGGGTTGGATAAAGGGTTCGTCGCCCTGTATATTGACCACCACATCGCGGCCTCCGCCCACTTTCGTATAGGCTTCAAAGCAGCGGTCGGTGCCGCTGGTATGGTCGGCGGAAGTCATCACAACCTTACCGCCGAAAGCGCAAACGGCCTCCTGGATGCGCACATCGTCCGTAGCCACATACACCTGGTCGAAGACACCGGAAACCTGTTCGTACACCCGCCGGATCACAGGTTTTCCTCCCAGCATGGCCAGCGGCTTGGCCGGGAAACGCGTTGAGGCGTAACGGGCCGGGATGACGGCGATAAATGTTACGCCCTGCCGATCTTTCTTTTCTTTCATAGTTTGTATTCTTTTTAAATCCTACCGGTCGAACAGGCCGTCAAGCCCTTGGGTCGGGCTATCCTCTTCTTCTTTGTTGCCGCAGGGGTGGAAGTCTTCGGGTATCTGGAATGTTTCCGACTGCTCGTAGCCCAATGTTTTATCGGCAAAGACTTTCTTCATATACAATCCCCAAACGGGAAGGGCCATGGAAGCTCCCTGTCCGTCGGCCATTGTATCGAAGTGTATGTCCGGCTCTTCACCGCCCACCCAAACGCCGGAAACCAGCGACGGGGTAAAGCCCATAAACCATCCGTCGGCATTGTAGTTCGTCGTGCCGGTCTTGCCGCCCATATCGACGGTGATGCCGTAGTTGCGTCTTATGCGTCCGCCCGAACCTTCGTTGATCACGGCGCGAAGCATGGTCAGCATCTTGTACGTGCTCGACGCGCTGACCACTTCTTCCATTTGCGGGGTGAAGGTTGCCAGCACATTTCCGTCGTTGTCTTCAATCCGCGAAACAAACAGCGGGGCCACACGGATACCTTTATTGGAAAAAGCCGTATAGGCGCTCACCATTTCGCCGACGGAAATCTCGCAGGGGCCGAGGCAAAGGGAGATCACCGGTTCGATCTGCTGGTTCAGCACCCCGAAATCATGGATCAGCCGTACCAAGCTGTAGGGATTGAGCTTGCTCATCAGGTTGGCCGTGATCCAGTTGTCCGAGTTTGCCAATCCCCATTTCAGTGTAACCATTTCGCCATAGCGTTTCTTCGGGTCGGATGTTCGCGGACTCCACGGCTCGCCGGCTTCTGTGATGAATGTTTGTTCTATTTTGCGTATCTCGTCGCAAGGCGTAAAGCCGTTCTCCATAGCCAGGGCATACACAAACGGCTTCACCGTAGACCCGATCTGCCGGCGGCCGACCATAGCCATGTCATATTGGAAATATGTATAGTTGGGGCCACCCACGTATGCCTTCACGTGCCCCGTCACGGGATCCATAGACATGAATCCGGTACGCAGGAAATGCTTGTAGTATTTTATCGAATCCAGCGGCGTCATGATCGTGTCCTTGTTTCCGTTCCAGGTATATACGGACATGGGTTCCGGCGTATCAAATGCCTTCCTGATGGCAGCTTCGGAGATTCCCGAGGCCTTCATCGAACGGTACCTGTCGCTCTGCTTGATCGAACGGTTCAGTATCTCGTTTACTTTTTCCGGCGGCAGGCGCCAGGAGTACGGGGCTGTTTTCTTCTTCGCCTTTTCGGCAAAGAAGCGGCTTTGCAGATGGCCGCCCAGATGTTCGGTTACCGCTTCTTCGGCATACTGTTGCATGCGCGAGTTGACGGTTGTGTAGATCTTCAGCCCATCCGTATAGATGCTGTAGTTGGTTCCGTCTTTCTTTTTATTCTTGGCACACCAGCCATAAAGCGGGCTTGTTTCCCACGCCACAGAGTCTTCATAAAACTTTTGCTGCTGCCAGCCGCGGTAGTTTTTCTTTTCGGGTTTCTGCGCAGTCATGATTCCGCGCAGGTATTCGCGCAAGTAAGCCGCCGGGCCTTCTTTGTGATCCACCCGGTTGTATTTCAGCGTAAGCGGGAGGTTCTTCAACGAGTCATGCTCCTGCTGCGTGATGTAATCCGCTTTCAGCATTTGGCGGAGCACGACGTTCCTTCGGCCCTTTGCCCGCTCGTTGAAGCGCAGCGGATTGTAGAGGGCGGGGTTCTTGCACATCCCCACGAGCGTGGCCGCCTCTTCTATCTTCAAATCCTTAGGCTCGGCGCCGAAGTAGGTGAACGAAGCCGTTTTGATTCCCACCGAATTGTTGAGGAAGTCAAACTTGTTGAGGTAGAGGGAAAGTATTTCCTCTTTGGTGTAGTAGCGCTCGAGCTTGACTGCAATGACCCACTCGATCGACTTTTGCAAAACGCGTTCGGTCACGCTTTCCGCACGGGGCGAGAACAGCAGCTTCGACAATTGCTGCGTAATGGTGCTTCCGCCGCCCGCCTGCGACTGCATCAGCAGCCCGCGTTTGACCACCGCGCGCACCAGCGCTTTCACGTCAATACCGGAGTGTTCGGCGAAGCGGATGTCTTCCGTGGCAATCAACGCATGGATGATGTGCGGAGACAATTCGTCGTAGCCGATGTACACACGGTTCTCCTTTTCGAGCGACCACGTGCCTAATACTTTCCCGTCTTCGGAATAAATTTCCGTCGCGAATTTGTAAGACGGGTTTTCAAGTTCTTCCACCAGGGGCATATAACCGATCCATCCTTTGGAGATGGCAACAAAAATACCTGCGGTAACCAATACCACGGCCGCAAGGAATATCCACAACCCGATTACTATTTTTTTAATCATCTGTATTTAAGGTAAAATCATGTGTTACAAAAATAGCACAAAAGTTTATCCCGCCTCAGTCACCGTACTTTTTTCTTCCGGTAGTACGGATAGGAAACCAGGACAAAGAACACCGCGGCAAGTACGGAAGCCGCCAGAGCCGCACGGAAAGCCGCACCCGAAGATCCGTTCACCGTCAAATAACAAGACGCTGCTATTCCCGCGAAAACCCCGATCTTCCACGACAGCAGATGCGTTGTATTTGCAGTGCTTCGCTGGCAATGGCTGGATAGATTGATGAAAAAGAACAGAAACGCCGGAGTGATAACGCTCAGCCCAAGCCCCAGCAAAACGGCAGACAACAGCCGCCCCGAAATGGAATCAAACAACATCAGGCTGCAAACGGAACACGTCATGGCCGCCATGCCGAGTAACGCCTGCATCAAAAGACTGCACCTCTTCAGGAACCCGACCAGCAATACCGACAGCAGAAAGGCCCCGCCAACGACAGCGAAGTAAGGCACCGTCCACTCGCGCGGCAAGAAAACATCCCCCATATTGAAATGAATAAGAGGAAGCAGCACGCCCGGAACAAAAGCGATCAGGATCATATTCAGCATAAAAAGAAACGTATGCGGAAGGAAAAAACGGTCGGTAGAACACAACGGCATACCTATGGGAGCGCGGAACGGGATGCGCATCGCAGCCACAAACAGTAGGCCGGCGCAACCGGCAATGACCGAAGCCGCAACCAGCGTTTCAAAGCCGCAATTCAAATAGATCGCACTCCCCGACCCTGCGCCGAGAATCATCCCCAGCCGCGTAAACCAGCCGAAGATCACATTGCCCTTGCTGCGGTTGTCCGAAACATTCACGTCAATGCCCAGGGTGATGATGGAAGAATTGGCCACGCCAAACGCAAAGCCCTGCACAAGCGAAAGCAACAGCAACTCCAGCGGCCCGTGGACGAAAGTATAACCCGCTGTGGTTGCAAACACGACGGCAAAAGCAAAAACACAAAGCGACTTCCGCCTGTAAACATCCATCAGGTAGCTATAGAAAGGACCCATGAAAACCATCCCCAGCACCATAACCAGAAGCATCCCGCCCGTAGCCGCCACGGAAATGCCCAGCCTCCTGCTCATCACAACCGGAAGTATGGGAAACAACATATATTGGGAAATAAAGATCAGCAGGTTACCCGCGCACACCTTCCCGAAATTAGCTTTCATAGCCCGTCAGTATTGTTCTTTCCCGTTGGGAAAACCGCTACTCTTTACATCGGCAATGTACTGCCCGATGGCTTCCGTCATCACCGTATGCAAGTCGGCATAACGGCGCAGGAAACGCGGGCTGAACCCCTGGCTCATGCCGAGCATATCCTGAACAACAAGCACCTGGCCGTCGACCCCGCCGCCCGCGCCGATACCGATGACCGGAATCGTCAATTCGCTTGCCACGCGGGCCGCCAGCGTTGCCGGAATCTTTTCCAGCACGACGGCAAAGCACCCGGCCTCTTCCAGCAGATGCGCATCCCTGATCAACTTCTCCGCCTCGTCGGCATCCTTGGCACGGACGGCGTAGGTGCCGTATTTATTGATCGACTGCGGCATCAATCCCAAGTGGCCCATCAGCGGAATCCCTGCGGTGAGGATGCGTTTGACCGTTTCGAGGATCTCCTCCCCGCCTTCCAGCTTCAGCGCATCGGCATGGCTCTCCTTCATGATGCGGATGGCCGAGGCCAGCCCTTCCTTAGAGTTTCCCTGGTAAGAGCCGAACGGCATGTCTACCACCACCATCGCCCGCGTCACGGCGCGAACCACCGACTTTCCGTGATAGATCATCTGGTCGAGCGTCATCGGGAGCGTCGTCACATTTCCCGCCATCACATTCGATGCCGAGTCGCCCACCAGGATCACATCCATCCCTGCGCCGTCCACAATCCGCGCCATCGTATAGTCATAGGCCGTCAGCATGGAGATCTTCTCGCCCCGCTGCTTCATCTCAATCAGCCGGTGCGTGGTGACCTTCCGCGTATCGTTCGAGATATAGCCGGCCATCGTTTTTTGTTTCATGGCAAGCAAGCGCCCAAACGTCATCCCGCCGAAGTCGTCCACCACATGATGCGCCTTATCGCCTATCGCCTCCCGCGGATTGGTCGTCGCCAGCCCGACAACCGTCGCCCCCGAAGCCATTCCGGCCTGCAAGCCGTGGAAAGAATCTTCAAACACAAACGTATTTTCGGGTGCCGTTCCAAACAGTTTCATGCCCAGCAGGAAACACTCCGGGTCGGGCTTGGAACGCGCAAAATCGCCGGCCGTGAGTATCCGGTCGAAGTACGCCCCCAAATCGGGGTGCGCCTTGTACACAGCCTCCATCTTCTTCGCATTGGAGCTGGTCACGATAGCGATCTTCACGCCATTTTTCCGCAAGTCTTTCAGGAAATCTTCCACCCCCGCCACATAACCATAATCCATTTGAGCTTCAAAGCGGTCGAGCGCCGCGGTGATTTGCCGCTGCACGTCGTCTGCCCCGGCAAAATACCTGTCATAGATCTGCTGCAACGTTTGCCCCTTGACGTGAGCACCGAAATTATCTTCATTCAAATACTTCTTTCCCTGCCCGTCCCAAAAAACGGTATACTGCCCTTCCGTATTTACCACCACCCCGTCGAGGTCGAACAAGACGGCTATTTCAGCAATTGATCCCATCATTTTAACAGTTAAATTTCCGGCAAAGATAAGACAAAGCTGCAAGTTTTTGCTAACGCTCCGGTGGTTTGCGGACAAAGAATAAAATGCCATATTTATGGGATTGTCCGAAGAAGAACCTTTCCCGACCTTTGTATAATAATTGGTTTTCGGAATAAATATGATGAGGATAGAATGATTGTTTTCGGCAGATATTGCGTCATTGTGTTTGTGTTTCCGGCGTTCGGGATATGTGCGCAGAACACGGAACAACAGGCGCCGGACACGACGGCGACGGCCCGGCCCGCCGTGCAGCTTGACGAGGTGGCGGTATCGGCCTTCCGCGCCGGTACGGTTTTGTCTTCTGCGTCGCTCCTGAAAACCGAAACGATCACCGGGGCGGGCCTGACCAAGATGGCTTGCTGCAACTTAGCCGAAAGTTTTGAAAACAGCGCTACGGCCAATGTGGCCTACACCGATGCCATCTCGGGAGCGAAGCAGATCCAGCTGCTCGGCCTGGCGGGCGTTTACACGCAAATACTTGCCGAGAACATTCCCGTCCTGCGCGGTTTGGCTTCTACTTACGGGTGGAGTTACACGCCTTCGCCCTGGCTCGAATCCATACAAATCTCCAAGGGGGTATCGTCGGTCGTAAACGGATATGAAGCGGTTGCGGGGCAAATCAATCTGGAATTTCGCAAGCCTAATTCGGGCAAATCGCTATATGCCGATGTTTATGCCGACGATTTGCTTCATTCGGAAGAAAATCTTTCCGTACGCCTGCCCTTGAACGGGAAGCTATGGACGGGGCTGATGCTGCACGGGACGCAATCTGTCCACCCGGCGGCCCTGGCAGAATTGCACGACAAGAACAAAGACCACTTTCTGGATGCGCCCAAAACGCAGAACATCAATCTGTACAACCGCTGGTTTTACATAGACGAAGAAAACGGCATCCAGTCGCGCACCGGCATTAAGTTCGTTCACGACGACCGCTTCGCGGGGCAGGACGCCTCCTGTCACGACCTTGCCGGAGGGATCCCCTACTTTGAATCGCCCATCGAAAATACCGGCGCCACCCTCTACAACAAAACAGGAATTGCCGTAGGCCGAAAAACAGGCGCAAGCGTCGGCATCATCGGGAGCTTTACCTGGCACAGGCAGCGCTCCGTCTTCGGGCGTAAAACGTTCAACGGCAAACAAGCATCCGGCTACGCCAACGTATTGTATTCTTCGTCGCCCGCCGTCGCCGGCCACCGCTATACGGCAGGGGCGAGCTTTTCTTACGACCGCTGCGGCATGGAATACCTCGACTCGCTCGAATTTAACCGCACGCCCCTCACGCGCATCAACCGCACGGAAATCGTGCCGGGTGTTTTTGCCGAATACACCTGCGGGGCGATTGACGGGCTGACCGTGTCGGTTGGCCTGCGCGCCGACCGCAACAGCCGCTACGGATGGCTCTTCACGCCGCGGGCCGCTGTGAAATACGGCATCGGCGAGCATATCACCATTCGCGCGTCGGCGGGAAGAGGGTTCCGTTCGGCAAATGTTATCGCCGAGAACACCGGGCTGCTGGCCTCTTCGCGGAAGTTCGACCTGTCGGCGGTCGACGGGCTGGGTATCGAGCGCGCGTGGAACTTCGGCGGCAACCTTGCTGTTTATATCCCGACAGGAAACGGGCAGCGGGCGGTTTTGAGCTTGGATTATTTCCACACGCGCTTTCAGAACCAGGTCATCGCCGATGTGGAGCGCGACCGCAATGCCGTCTTTTTCTACAACCTCCCCGGCCGGTCTTTCGCCGATGCGTGGCAGGCAGACCTCTCGCTGACGGTGTTCAGGGGATTTGACGTCTTCGCCGCCTTCAGGCTGAACAGCAACCGGATCACCTATACCGACGGCAGCCGGATCGTGGAAATCGACAAACCGCTGGTCGCCGCCTGCCGCGGCCTGGTCAATCTGTCCTATGCCACAGCACTGAAACGCTGGGTGTTCGACGCTACGGCGCAACTGAACGGGCAAAGCCGCCTGCCGGGTGCAAACGGCTACGATTCGCAGAAACGCTATTCGCCGGCCTATCCGGTTTGCTTTGCGCAGGTCACGAAAAACAGCAAACGCATAGACGTGTATCTTGGCGTGGAAAACCTGCTGAACTACAAGCAGGGAAACCCCGTAAACGGATGGGAAGACCCCTTCCAACGCGACTTCGACGCGTCGGCGGTCTGGGGCCCGATCGTGGGGCGGAAAATATACGTGGGATTCCGGATGAGGCTGGGAGAACTAATGTAACCAAACAGAAACAGACAGAAGTAGGATATGAAAACCCGGAACAGCATAACGATAGCCCTGCTGGTGGCCCTGGCAGAAGCCTGCCAGAGCGATGTGAAGCAAGAGCAACGGATCAATTTTGAAGAAATACCCCCGCAGATGCTGAGGGACGGCGCGGTGCAACTGAACGCCGCCGCCTCGTCGGGCCTGCCCGTTACATTTGCGAGCGCCGACGGCGGCATCGCGACCGTTGAAGACGGCAAAGCCATATTCCACGCGCCGGGACGCGTGCTCATCTATGCGGCACAACCGGGAAACGAAACCTATAACGAGGCGCCAAGCGTTTCCCGGAGCCTGCATATCCGCGACCTGGACCCGAACAAGCAAACGCAAACCATCACGTTCCAACCGCCCGCCCAATGGCAAGTATCGAGAGACTACCAACTGCTCGAACTGAACGCGACAGCCTCGTCGGGACTACCCGTAGCATACACCGTGAGCGGAGCGAGTGCCGGCCGCTTCCTGAACGCAACCCTCTTCTACGTTTACCACGCGGGCGAAGGCGGCTGCGACTTCCAAAACACGTACGTCACCACCCTGACGTTCACCGCCTCGCAGGGAGGCAATGCCGAATACAACCCCGCCGACAATGTGAGCCGGGAAATACGGATCATCGGCGACGTCGTTCATTAGCCCGGCCACGCAATGAAATACGCAACCTTCCACACGATCCTGCTGCTGGCGGCAATGACACTGAACATCGGCCGCTACCAACTGCCGCATCTCGGATATGCGCTGTTTGGCCGCTACATCGCCGAAAACCTGTGCGTAAAAAGAAACGAGGTAAACAACAGCTGCCAAGGGCGGTGCCACCTCAAAAAACAAATCGAACGGATAAACGAAACAGACGGAAACCCGGCGGAAAAAGCGCAAACCGCCACGTACGAGCCATCGGATTACCTCAACGACGCACACCTGTACGCACTGCCACAACGCATCCCCGTAAAAACAATAAAATCATTCCGGCCGGTGGTCTTCCGCCTTCCGGATTTCATTTCAAGGCCCCCTGCCCCACCCCCGCAATCCAACTAAAGAAATTTTGAAGCCTCTGCGCAGGCGCAGTGGATTCAAAAAAGAAATTTGGAGCTTTCTGCGCAGGCGCATTGTAATCAAAAAAGAAATTTGAAGCCTCTGCGCAGGCGCATTGTAATCAAAAAAGAAATTTGGAGCCTCTGCGCAGGCGCATTGTAATCAAAAAAGAAATTTGGAGCCTCTGCGCAGGCGCATTGTAATCAAAAAAGAAATTTGAAGCCTCTGCGCAGGCGCAGTGTAATCAAAAAAGAAATTTGGAGCCTCTGCGCTGGCGCAGTGTAATCAAAAAAGAAATTTGGAGCCTCTGCGCTGGCGCAGTGTAATCAAAAAAGAAATTTGGAGCTTCTGCGCAGGCGCATTGTAATCAAAAAAGAAATTTGGAGCTTCTGCGCAGGCGCATTGTAATCAAAAACGAGCGACACCATCCTTTTCCCTCTCTTTTTGGGAGAGGGCGCGGGGTGAGGCTGCTTTTAAAACTAAAAAAACATGAAACAAATATACATATACAAGCTGTTTATCAGCGCGGTTTTATTCCTGTCCTTCCTGCTTGTTTCCTGCGGGAAGGATGAAACCCCGGCGGCCAGTCCGGTTGCCGGTTTGACGAAGATTCAAGAGTTTACAGACGCCAATTACACCGTTACGGCGTGGAACGAAGCCGGCCAATGGCGGCTGGGCTATACCAAAGTCTATTTCACGGTGCAAAACAAGAACGGCGACTTTGTTGAGGATGCCGGACTGACGGCGTTTCCCGAAATGGATATGGGCATGGGCATGAGGCACTCGACGCCACGCTCGGAAATCACAAAAGTGGCCGGAAAACCCCTCTACGAAGCGTACTACAGCTTCTTGATGTACAGCGGACAGGGCGACGGCACGTGGTATTACGATCTTAGCTACACCACCGGCAGTGCGGCCGGCAGTTTTGACGATGTGGTGATTGATGTGAAGAACGCGTTCCGCCTCGACGGCAATACGCCCCGCAAAGTGATCCAAACGGTTGTCGCCGCCGACGGCAGCGGGAAACGCTACGTGATCAGCTTGGTTGAACCGCAACATCCGGCGGTTGGGAGCAACGAAATAACGGTTTACGTCCACGGGCGCGAAGATGCAAATACCTATCCGGAAGTGGCCGGTTTCAAGCTGAAACTCGACCCCCGTATGCCGTCTATGGAAAACCATTCGTCGCCAAACAACGAAGACCTGAGCTGGGACAGTGCCGGACGGGTTTACCGGGGCCGCGTCAATTTCAGCATGACCGGCTACTGGAAACTGAACCTGATCTTGCAGAACAGCCCGGGCGAAACGCTTTACGGGAACGCCGTTACCGACGACATAGAGGCCAGCAGCCTGTTTTTTGAAGTTGAATTTTAACTCCGGCGGGCGGGCTTTCCGGACGGAAAGCCCGCTTCTTTAAACAGAAAAGAACATGAAACGACTGAACGGCATCCTGTTTATGCTGTTGCTCGGCAAGATGCTCCCGCTCCACGCCCAAGATACGATAACGATCGGGCTGGACGAGATCGTCATTTCGGCAAAGCAGGGCATCGATCGCCGGCGGCAGGCAAAGCCCGGCGCATCGGTGGAAGAATACCTGCAATCGTCGGGAAAAGCCGGCATGATAAGGCGCGGCGCGTATGCCTGGGAACCGTCGATCAACAATATGACGGACGGACGCATATCCGTCACCATCGACGGGATGAAAATCTTCCACGCCTGTACCGACCGCATGGACCCTGTAACATCCTACGTCGAAACCATCAACCTGAGCAAGATCAGCATCGGCAAAGGCTTCGACGCCAACCCGAACGCCACCGGCGCCATCGGCGGCAGCCTCGACCTGAAGCTCAACAAAAGCGGATTCTGCAACGACGGCTTTTCGGCAAACATCCACTCCGGTTATGAAAGCAACGGCAACCTCCGGACCGGCGGCGCCGAGGCGGCCTATGCCGGCGACCGCTTTTACATCAACACCGGCTACTTCCACCGGCAGGGCGGCAACTACGCTGCCGGCGGCGGTGCGGCGGTGCGTTTCTCGCAGTTCACAAAGAACAACATCTTCGCCAACCTGGGCGGCGTCGTCAAGCCGGGTCACGAGCTTGAAGGATCCGTCATCTTCGACCGCGCCGGCAACGTGGGCTATCCTTCGCTGGCGATGGATGTGGCAACGGCAGAAGGGCTTATCGCGTCGCTCGCCTACACGCGGCTGTTTGGCAGCGGGAGCCTGCCGCTCCCCCAAAAGTGGGAAACAAAGATATACTACAACAACATCGTCCATATCATGGACGACACGAAGCGCCCGCCCGAAGAAATCGCCATGCACATGGACATGCCCGGCAAAAGCCAAACCGGAGGCTTCTATTCCACCCTGATCGGGACAGCCGGCAAACACCGCTACTCGCTCAATTGGGACGGCTACTGCAACCGGTCGTATGCCGAAATGACGATGTATCCCGCCAACCCCGCCGAAGCGCCGATGTTCATGCTCACCTGGGGCGACGTCCGCACGCTGGGCAGCGGGCTTTCCGGCGTAGACGAATGGCGCATCGGAAGCCGCCAAACGCTGCGCGTGTCGGGAAAACTGTCGCTGCTGCGCACCGGCGTGCATAGCGACTTCGGCTACCGGTCGCTGCAAGGTTATCATCCCCGTGCCAAACGGTTCACCAACCGCCTCGAAGGCAAGATCGCCGCCTGCTACCGGTTTCGCGTCGGCGCCGCATGGGAGGCCAACCTCGCCGCTGGCTACGGCAGCCGCACGCCAACGGTATCGGAAGCCTACGGGTTTTTCCTCTTCAACACCTTCGACGCCTTCGACTACCTGGGCAACCCCCACCTGAAAAACGAATCATCTCTCGAAACATCGGCCACGCTCACCTATTCCGGCCGCGCCGTCGAAGCAACAGCCGAAGCCTCGCACTTCCGGTTCGCCAACTACATCGCCGGCACGCCGGGCGCCGAACTGCACCGCATGACCGCCGGCGCAAGAGGCGTGAAGGTATACCGCAACCTTCGCCGCGCCTCACTGCTAAACACAAGCCTGCTGGTAAAATACCGCTTCGGAGGCTTCTTTACGCT
Source organism: Mediterranea sp. (in: CFB group bacteria) (assembly GCA_031287715.1). GTDB lineage: Bacteria > Bacteroidota > Bacteroidia > Bacteroidales > Bacteroidaceae > Bacteroides. The sequence continues at coordinate 29,544 of JAITSN010000020.1, read as the reverse complement.
CGACGCAAAGGCCGTTTACGCCCGCGGGCGCGCCGGAGCCGGCAACCTTCCGCTCATCGCGCCGTTCGGCTACGACGCGTCACTGCGCTTCGGCAAAGGCCGGTTTGTTGCCGAAGCAAGCATGGCCGGCGCAGCGCGGCAAACCGACTTCAGTCCCGAATACGGCGAAGACGAAACAAAGGCCTACACGATAACCAACCTCTCGGCAGGCTATTCGTTCAGAATGAAGAAAACGGTTTTCAGACTGAAATCGGGCGTGGAAAACCTGTTCGACGCCTGCTATTCCACCTACGCCGACTGGAAAAATATTCCCCGCAAAGGACGCAACCTTTTTATAAACTTAGAAATAGAAATTTGATCATGAACCGCAACATCACATTTATTGCCATCGCATTGCTGGCCCTGTCCGGAACATCCGCCCTGCTGGCAAAAGACGCCGGCGGCGAAAAGAAAGACCCAAAGACCACCGAAGTCGTTTTCCGGGCAAACATGACCTGCGACAACTGCAAAAGGAAGATAGAAAAGAACATCTCGTGGGAAAAGGGCGTGAAAGACCTCCGGATCGACTTGAACAAGAAAACGGTGACCATCCTTTTCGATCCCCGGAAAACCAATCCGGAAATACTCGAAAAAGCTATCGAAAAGCTGGGATTCACCGCCGAGATCATGGTTGCTCGGCCTGGCGGGCGTTTTTACATTCCAGGCGCTATGGACAGCGCTTTTGAGGAGTAGAAAGCTCCGTCTTTATGAAAAATGGCGTTTTCGAGGAATAGAAAGCCTCGTTTTCATGAAAAATGGTGTTTTCGAGGAGTAGAAAAGGGTAAATGTGAAGGCGCAGCCGCGGAAAGGACAGGAGCGGAAAGCCCGGAGCGAGCGGCAGCGAAGCGAGGACTTGCAGCGGATGGCCTGGGCCGAAGGCAACGCCCAAATTTTAAGTCTATAAGTTTTTAAGGCTTTGAGGCTGCCTTAGACTTAAAAACTTAAAAACTTATAGACTCAAAAACTTATATCACCGTCTGTATTTTTTCAAACCGGTTTGAAGAAAGTCCACATACCGGTCGACATTCTCGTCGTACGCATAGGATTTGTTCAGCGGCTTGCCGCCGTTGTCCACCAATACATAAAAAGGCTGTGCGTTGGCTCCGAATTTTATACGTTGCAGGTAACTCCACTTGTCGCCCAACGTGCGCAATACGCGTTCTTTACCGTTCTCGGTTACCCGGATTTGTTCGGGCAAAGACTGCTTGTTATCCACATACAGGGTGATCAATACATAATCGTTGTTGATGATTTCGCTCACTCGCGGGTCTGTCCACACGGCCAATTCCATTTTACGGCAGTTCGCACAGCCGTTTCCTGTAAAGTCGAGCATAACCGGTTTCCCATTCTTGCGGGCGTATTCCATTCCCGCGTCGTAATCGTCAAAGCGGGCGTGCACCTCTTTGGTGTACAGATTGAAATCCTGCGTATTCATATGAGGGGCAAATGCGCTCACGGCTTTTAGCGGCGCCCCCCACAAGCCTGGAACCATGTATACGGCGAAAGCCAGCGACGCCAAGGCCATGAAGAAGCGCGGAACGCTCACCTTGGTGCCGTCGTCGTCGTGCGGAAACTTGATCTTTCCGAGCAGATACGCGCCAAGTAAACCGAAAATCACAATCCACAATGCCAGAAACGTTTCCCTGTCAAGAATACCCCATCCGTAAGCAAGATCGGCAATGGAAAGGAATTTCAAAGCGAAAGCCAGCTCAAGGAAACCCAACGTCACCTTGATGACATTCATCCAACCGCCGGACTTGGGCATGGATTTCAGCCACGACGGGAAGAGTGCAAACAGGGTAAACGGCAGCGCCAACGCAAGGGCAAAGCTGAACATGCAAATAACCGGACCGACAAGATTGCCCGTTGTGGCGACCTCAACAAGTACAAAACCGATAATCGGCCCCGTGCAGGAAAAAGAAACCAGCGCCAGCGTAAACGCCATCAGGAAAATACTGATCAGCCCGCGGGTTTGCCCGGCCTTGCTGTCAACGGAAGTGCTCCAGCCGGACGGCAGGGTGATGTCGAACGCCCCAAAGAAAGATGCGGCAAAAACAACCAGCATCAGGAAGAACAAAACGTTGAATACCGCATTCGTAGAAAGCGCATTTAACGCATTCGGCCCAAAGGCCAGCGTAATCACAACGCCCAATGCGACATAGATCACAATGATCGATACGCCGTAGGTCACCGCATCCCGGATGCCTTTTGCTTTATCTTTTGTGCGTTTGAGGAAAAAACTGACGGTCATAGGGATAACCGGCCATACACAAGGCGTAAACAAAGCCAGCAAGCCTCCGGCAAACCCCGCAAGAAAAACATAGAGCCACGACCTGTCTCTCTGCGAAGCCATCTGGCCGAATGTCTGCAACTCATCGGTTACGGGCGACCACAAATCGCTCGTCCAAACGGCATCGTCCGCAACTGCTTCCCCGCCGCCATCCTTTACTTCAGCTGTTTCAGCTTCTGTTGCCGGCAGCGCGGCCTTCGACGCCCGTCCCGAAAATTGAAAAGGAACATGAGTCGGAGGCAAGCAGGTTTCGTCAGAGCACGCGCCGTATTCCAAATATCCCGCAATGGCATATTCGGGGCCGGTGAACTTCACCTTCTGCACAAACTCGCCCTTCGTTTCAAAATAACGCACATCCATCCGGAAGATCTCGTCAAACTTCTTAACCTCCTTACCGCGGGGCGTTAGCTTGCCAACCGGCTCCACGCCATCCGTCTTTTCGATATGAAATGTCGCCGAAACAGGCCCGTCATCCAAATCGGTAGAATAAACATGCCACCCAGGCTCAATCGCAGCAGTAAATATGATTTCCGCCTCCGTATCCGAAACCGGAGTCAAAACCGTTTTAAAATTCACAGGATCATATATCTGCGCGTTCACTGCCGCAAGAAAACAAAACAGCAGGGAAAACAGAAAAACCATCTTTCTCATAATCATAGAAAACAGAATATGCTTAATCATAAATTTATAACTTTAATTATTTCCATATATTTTGTGAGGTGCAAAAATACTCCTTTTGCTTTAAATATGCAGAATAACAAAAATAAGCACATACAGGCTCATGCTAAAACAATCCGCATTTGCCGCTGCCGTTACCGGTTGTATTTGGGCGTTGTTTGTGGCCTAACGCGGTTAAAAAAACATCCTTAGCAACCTAACCGTCAGCCACATGAAAAAACTGTAAACATCTGGCATAAGCAGAACCAAACATGGGCCGGCGCACAAGGACTTATGCAACTGATGCCGAACACAGCTAAAGCGATGGGAGTACCTCCGGGTATGGAACACAATCCCGAAGAATATTTCAATGATCCGGCCTGCAAGTACGGATACTTCCGTGGAAGAGAAACCTATACCTTTGTGCGGATAATCAATCAACGATTCGACATTTACAAAACTAAAATAAAACCATAAGGTGGGAAGGCAGGCAATCCGATTCTTTATCTTAGGCGGGAAAAACCTCTTTGTTAACCATGTCTTTCGCACGTATATTTTTTATATTTCCTTTTTTGATAGTATTATAATCCAAATCCAATTTTATGAGTTGCTTCTTCTTTTACACCGCGAGGCAACAAATCCATTAAACCAAAATTAACTTCACGCAACCGTTCCCAATTTTTGTTATTGGTTGCAAAATGACCCGCCTCTATCAAACTTTTGGCTTGGATTTGGTCGTTCATCTTTGGCTGTTCCTTCAATAACCACGCAAAAATATCGAGTAAGAATTTAGGCAAACGCCAGCGAATTTGCCCGATAATCTGCTGCAATTCATCTGCTTTTTCCTGAATTTTTATCGGACTGTTAGTTGCGAAAAACGCTTTTTCCTGCGAAACTATGTCGTTAAACGCCTTTCTCTCATAATCATTACCATTTTCGTCCAACAACCGCTCACATTTCGCTCTTGTTTCAAAATACTCGTCGCGGGCTTTGGCAATGCGTTTGCCTTTGGTGGCATTGTCAATTTCTTGGGCAAGTTTCCGTTTTTTGTCTTCCAACTGATATTTTTTATCGGTCACATCGTCAAGCGTTAAAGAATTTGTTTCGTTCGAAATATCTTCCATTTCCTTGCGCAGTTTATTTAGTACATTTGCCGATTCATAATCTTCTGCTTCTGTTGCCTGCTTGATTTCTTCTTTCAGTTTTTTCGATAAATCTTCAACCTGTTCTTTCAGCAATTCAATAGGAGTATCGCGTTCTTTGGGATTAAATATACCCTTAAACTCTTGGTCTGCCATATTCAAATATGCCGAAACAGTGAGGTCTTGCGACTCAGAAAGCGACACCGTAATCTCAATATCTGAACCTTTGGAAATGTCTCTTATCAATTGCTTACCGTTAATCCAAATATTACCCAAAACTTTGTTTGATTCAGGCAATGAGTCGTGAGAACCCTGCAATACATTCACGCGGATAACTTCGTCGGTTGAATCTTTTATAACAGTTTTATTTAGCGGAAATATCAATGTCCGTTTTGTCGGCAAAACAGTATTTCGTTGAAAAACCAAAGCCAAGCGAGTTTCCCCCGGATTGTCATAATCATCTACTTCGAGGCAAATATCTTCCGGCAGGGGTTGTCCACTAATTCCGAATCCGCTATTTATTCCGATTGTTTCTACATCTGCTTCAATTACATTATTTTGGTTGTCGTAAATCGTAAATATAAAAAAGTTGTAGGCATTTTCAACCAACGGCAAATCTTCGCTTATTCGTGCCGAAAGTTTTTTCAATCCCGAATCAAAACCACCGTCTTGTCGTGTGATTTTATAAAACAATCCTTCTGTATCGCCTTTAATTCGTGCCGAAAACAATTCTTCTTTTTCTTTTGAGGTCTTGTTATAGGCTGTTTTTACTGAAATCGCTGTTTTCTTTTTTGCCCTATCTGCCTTTGACACTTCCTTTTGTTTTGTGGCTGCATAATAGGCAGCACCGACAGCAATAGCCGTTGTCGGGTCAATTTCGCAATTTACAGGAATTTGCAAAATTTCCTCAATTCTTTGCCGCACATACGGAATATAAGTAGAGCCACCAACCATCAAAGTGAATTGCAGATCAATGGAAGTTAGTGAATTACGAGTAATAATTTTCTTAATCATTTCAATAGTTTTATCTATCGCGGGCTTGATTAACTCGTTAAATTCTGTGCGGGTAATACTGATTTCCATATCAACATCGTTACCGTCTTCGTCTTCAAGACCATCAACAACAATTTCGGCTGAACTGACGGCAGACAAGCGGATTTTTGCTTCTTCGGAACGACGCAAAAGCACATAATATTTAGCGTTATATTTTCCGCTTGCACTTTTCAGGTCTTCTTCTAAATTCTCAAAACTGTATTCGGCATTGAGTTTTGGAATAATCAGTTTCTCAACAATGAGTTGGTCGAAATCCGTCCCGCCGAGAAAATTATCACCTTTGTTATCAATTATTTTCATTTCGCCATCTGCAATTTTCACAAGCGCAACGTCGAAAGTGCCGCCACCTAAATCGTACACAAGCCATTGCCCATTTGTCAGGTCGTTTGTCTTTTTCATATTGGCATACGCCAAACTCGCTGCAATTGGCTCTTGTAGCAAAACAACTTGTTTGAACCCAGCCTGATAACCCGCTTCTTTTGTAGCATTACTCTGAATGAGGTCGAAACTTGCAGGAACGGTAATAACCGCTGCTTCAAGTGTATCACCCGTATTTACAAAGGTTTTCAGCTCTTTGAGTACCTGTGCAGAAAGTTCAATCGGTGTTTTTGATTCGCCAAGCGACTTGATTTTGAAACTTTCAGAAGTTCCCATTTTGCGTTTGAAAACACCTACGACGCTTTTGGGGTCTTTTTCCTGATACTCTTTTGCCTTGCTGCCAACAATAATTTTGTCTTTGCGGTAAGAAACCACTGAAGGTAGCGTTGCTCTGCCGTAGTCCAACGGGTTGTTGAAAACTACTACTTCACCTTTTACAAACTTGGCGATTGCGGAATTTGTTGTTCCGAGGTCTATTCCGAAATTGATTGTGTTGTCCATTTATTTTAAGTATTTAATTCTACGATAAATTTTTCCCATTCAGCATATCCCTAATAAAAATACGGTCAATATCTTGAATGTTTAATTGCGCAATGTTTCGAATTTTATTTGTTGGTAAATAATTTTGATTTGCTCTTGAAAGAAAATAATTAATATCATTTTCTTGTTCAGAGTAAAATGCTAACAATCCATTAGTCAATCTGTCAATCAATTTTAAATATGCTTTAATTCTATTATATATTTGATATACTGTATTTTTATCTTCATAAAGTTGTTCTAATTTTACACTTGAAAAGGTTGCACCAATCAATGATTTTTGTTCTTCATATGAACTTGCAAAATCATTTGGGATTAAAGATAAAATATGCTTGTAAAACAATTTATTTTTACTCATAATATTTCGCAACCATAAATATACATAACCCGATACTATGCCCATTTGATTTTCTTCGCTGTTTGCATAAATCACTCTTTTCTCTGTAACAAAGCAGGCATATTGTGGCATTGCAAACAGATTTGAGTTAAGTATTTCTTCAAACATCTTATCATAAAAGTCGTTCGAAAAATTGCTTATATTTATCGGACTTTTTGTTTTTACAAAAACGAGTAAAAATTGATAATACGCATCAATTTCTCTTTCCAAAAAATGAAACGAGGAATATTTCCCAAGCATTATCTTTTTCAGAGCATTGATGTCAAAACTCGCCACTGTCTTAGCGGCTATTGCAGTTTCGATAAATATTTTCCTTGCCATTTGATAATCAATACGATTGCTTACATTTAATAGCAAAACTTTTGTTCCAATTTTAATGTCTCTTTCGCTAAAATTGATTTTTTGCGAGTTTTCGTTACTTTTTTTGAAAAAATTAAATAGCCCCATATTTTTGAATTTTATTTGTTTTACTTTTTAGATTCCACAACAACAATGCCTTTACGCACAATGGTTGTTATCCCATTAGCGCGAAAGCGAATAATAGGTTTAATAACTTCCGTAACTACAAGGTTATCGGCTGATTTACCTGCAATACTTGCTTCAAGGTCGGTGCGGGTTTCGTCGTATGTTTCGCCGAGCGGATTTTGATAAATCAAACCGCTATCCTCGGTCAAGTACTCAAGCATTTCTTTAATCCGATTGACATTTCTGTCGATTGTATTTGCCTCATTGACACCGTCAAGTTTCTTTTCTATTTCAAAAACTTGGTCAAGTATTTCAATATACTTTTTTGGAATTGATATTGTCGTATCGTTCATATTATATTGATATTTAATGATCTAATTATTAAAAAACTCCGAAGCAGACATTCGTTCCAACGACATATTTCCATTGGCGACTGTATAAAGTGTAATTTCGCCTGTAGTGTATGAATATTCCAAATTTTCGATTTCTATGTAATCGGAATAGTTATCAGACTTACTGAAACGTTCATCGCTGTCAAATGCGCCTTTTGTTCCACAGAAATTTTCTTTTGTTGGATTCCAATCGTTGCCGTAGTACACTTTCAAATAGTAAGTTCCACTTGGAATATTATTCATCGTAAAATTTGTTCCTGCCCTAATATACTCGTTTCTGATTGTTTTTTCTGAAGAAACTCTTACCAAACAAACAATCGCATCGGAAGCGTTGCTGTTTTTAAAAGTTATCCACGCCTGCCCGCTGTAACGACCTTTTCCAAAACAACCATCCAAAGGCGAACTCCCATTTGAAAGTTGATTGCCTTTATACTCGCTTTCCGTGTGTGCAGGCTCGGAATACGAGTTGTCGTTTGACTTGTAAGTACTCGGCGAACTGTGAGAATTTGACGAAGACGAATTTGACGAACTATAAGAATTTGAGGTATTGTTGTATGGACTGTTTTTTACAGTTGGTGTGTATGAGTTTTCTGTTAAGCACATTTTTGTTATAGCAACAATAATAAAACCTATCACAATAATTGATAAAATACTTGTTATAACTGTTAAAGTGTTATTGTTTGTGGAATCATTTTTTACAAATATCTTTTTAATGAAATAAGACCACATTAAACTAAATGCAGTCAAGTAAGTACCAATGTATAACATTGCTATTATATAAACGAATAGAACCCATTCAGGTACAACACCACCTAACCATATTCCCAAAATTACTAACAAATATATTCCTAATGGGTAACCAATAATATAGCCTATTATATCTATTGTATCTGTTATTTTATCCTTTTGCTCTATAATTCTCGCCAGTTCTTTTCGCTTTTCGATTTCAATTCTTTCTCGCTCTTGCATTTCTGCTTCTCGCTTTTCGACTTCAATTTTTTCTGCTTGCGACCAATCTACCACAAATGATTTACGGTAAATCATACAGTTATCCGCCCAAACTTCAATATGGTGCATACCAACTTCATAAGTCCCTTTTTCATTATTCCCCCACCCCGACAAACTGATGATTGTAGAATTTGAATTAATCATTTTATTTGTTGAGAAAGTAAAACTATCAGGCGAGGAACTGCCTCGTTCTAATGTTCCATTCGGTTTTACATACTTCAAATCGAATTGAACAGATTGGTTTCCGAATGATTCAATTTTCAAATTAAGCCCGATATATCTTACATCACCTCTAATAAATGGATTAGTAATTGGCAATGACTTTCCATCTTTATCAGTATGCGTAATTGTGCTATCAAGTATTATAAAATTGCATTGTGGTATTTTGCCCAAAGCTAATTGAGGGGTTGTAACATTTAATTTGCTGCAAATATCGCGTAAAGTGTCCTTGTTCGGATTGTAATGATTGACTATAAAATCATTTTGCATTTCCAACGAGCCAATCAATTGCATTACCTCCCACGCATTTTTAAGTGTGCTTTTCAATATTGGGAAACCTAATATGCTGTCAAATTGGCTGTTTGAGGATTGCGGTTTATTAACTTCTTCAACAACAAAGTTTTGAGCAATAGAGGCAACACGGGTAGATAAACTTATATATATGTTATCGTCCCCTTGTGAAATTGTTTTTATATTAAACAGATACAGCTTCGCCTGATAAATCAATTCCCTTGCATTTGCTATTGTTTTTGCCTTACTTTCAAAGGAATTAATAAGAGCAATCAACTTATTAATATGATTTTGTATTTTATCTTGTACTTTTTCTTTTTCGTCCGCTTTTTTTACGATTTCATAATTTTTTTCAAAAGTTTGTTTACTGACGCTTTCTATATTCAACGCGAGTAAATGTTCTAAAAGTTGTCTGCAAACAGAAGGATTATAGAGATTACTTCCCCAAATGGCAAGTTGCAGTTGATTGATTGCAGTAGCAATCTTATTAATTTGACTTTGAAAATAGGGTGGCAAATAATTTAAGAAATAAATAGGAAATAGATTTCTACTCAAACTCTCAACCTCATTAATATCATCATTGGTATAATCTGTTGTTTTGTTTTTTATCTCCTTTGTAATTTTTTCAATTTGATTGATCCGATTTGTAATTTCAATACTTGCACTTTTATAGGCTGTGTTTATATTTGAAAGAGCAATTAACATTTGTGCCTGCAAAATGCGTTTTATCTTAATTCTTGAATTCATACTGCCATTTTGAAATTCAATGAATGATTTCAATAATGCCTTGTCAAATTGCGGCGCAAAATACGGACTGATAAAATTTACAAATTCAGGCAATTTGTAAATGCTTTCTTGTGATAATTTTGAGAAAAAAGTTTCGTCGCCATTTACAAGAAAATCATTAAGCGGTTGATTATTGCTTGCCAAGTATGAATAAAACTCTGCGCATTCACGGTTTTCTAGATTGCCAATCGCAGTTTCGCAATCGGACTTTGTTAAAGAAACACCTTTATAATCAAGCAGCCCATCATCAGACAAATCAATATCAGCAAAGAGTTTTCTCTTCGCTTTCTTAATCCTTGAATTGCCAATATCGGAAACCGAATAATTTTGCAGTTCGAGAATTTCTATGGGGTTGATAAAAGTCATAATAACTATATTGTCTTGTTGTAATTACATATTGTTATTTCTTTAATTTTTCTTTTGTAATATTCAATACTTTATTATTTGCCACTTTTTGCTCGTCTTCAACTATTTTAATAATCTGGTCGGCAAACCAAAGGGTTAAAAGTTCTTCTTTATCGGCTTACAAAGGTCAGCAAGGAATTCATAAATGTTTTTTTTGCACGACATTCCCGACGTTCTGTTTTGCAATAGGTTACAGAATTAATATCTAACGCTTCCGCTACTTTTTTGCAGTAATTGGCATTTTTCTCTTAACTGTTTTTTCTTTCTGTAAAAGTCATTCGTCTTGAATTTTAATTATCCTGACAAGAAACGGTACAAAGATATAACTTTTTCTGAATTAATACATATCTTCTCCTAATATAACGATTTCGGAGTTGTTTTAACGAGAGTTTGATATAAGAATTGTCGCAAAAAATAGCATAATAGTTTATTATTGATTATATTTATAGTGTTGATTTACAAATATTTAATCGATGAATTTTCAAAAGAATTTGAATCTTCCTCCTCCAAATACCAATTGAGAAAAGACGATGGTAAAAAGCGTGGAAATAAGCCCTGTCGCCTTTCCGACAGCGAGGTAATGACTATATTGATTAGCTTTCATTTAAGCGGAATGAGAAATCTGAAACATTATTATTTGTTCTATGTTTGCAAACATTTAAGTGGAGATTTTCCCCGTTTGGTTTCTTATACTCGTTTTGTAGAATTACAGCAACGTGTGTTGCCGGCTTTGGTTATTTTCCTGAAAACCTGTCGCATGGGTAGCTGCACCGGTATAAGTTTTGTTGATTCTACTACATTAAAAGTTTGTCACATCAAACGGAAACATCAAAATAAGATATTTGATGGCATCGTAACTAAAGATAAGAGGTGAAAATTTACCACAAGGGGTTATCTCTGTTCTGAAGAATGTAAATGAGGGCGTAAATATAGATAAGCTGAATCGTTTACACCCTTATTATCTCGCTTATATCAAAGAGTCCGGTGAGCTGTATTTGAAAGATGTCGAATCAAAAAAGATATTAGATGCTATGCGGGTAGTATGTAATGGGAAATCGCTGCCGATAACGGAACTTTGTAAAGAGATTATAAACGAAACAAACGAATATAATAAGATGGATAAATACTCCATTCTTCTAAAGCAGAGTATTCATTTTGTTTTACAGACAAAAGATGAGAAGACAGTACTTAGCCTTTTTAAGCCGGGAGGTACAACCACTGCCAAAAATAAGTTTAAGGGAACTGAGGATTTCAAGTTAATCACATTTTTAATTATACGCTAATGGGTTATTTCAACTTGCCATTCAATACAGTTGTTCAGCATATAATACCTAAGAACTCTTTCGATTCTTTCACGGATAGTAAGCAAAAGGAGATGTTTACCAAAGGCATTGCAAAAATAGTGTGGAGCAACAAGCTTTCGGCAGAAACAAGAAATCTACAAGGTAAAGAGATACAAGAAATTCAAATCTTTACGATTGAGTTGAAAAACAAAAAGAGATAAAAACCATTCTGGATATTATTGATAAAGCAATTCCCTATCGTATCATATTTGTGGTTGAGTTTGGAGATTGGGTTTATTTTTCTACTTCATCAAAACATCCGTCACCACTAAATGATGCAAAATCTGTTATTGACTGGACATACACAACTCCTTAGTTTAAGAAGGTGGATAACAAGTATATAATTAGCCTTAGAAAGAGTATTGATAATATTTTTTATGAGTTTTGTCTACAATTGTCCATTAAGAAAAACAAGAGCGTAAAAAATATTGCCGATTTATCGGCTTATAATTCTAAACTATATACTCTGACAAAGGAAATAGAAAGGCTAAAGAAATCTATCGCTTCCTGTCAATAGTTTAACAAAAAGATAGAGATGAACTTGTTTTTAAAAGAGTTTGAGAACGAATTTAATAGCTTATAACGATTTATTTGATAAAAACAACTACTATTTTCTGCTATAGATTGGAGTATAAAAATTGTTTCGTGTATTTACAGAACAAGTTATTTGGTGTAGGTAAAACTGCGCAAAGGCCAGTCAAAAGAACCGTTACCAAATCGTTATCTCTTGAAAAACTTCTTTCCGTAACTCTTTGATAAAGAGTTTGTGAAATTCACTCGGCTACTATTTAATTGAAATTCTGCGTAATCTGTATCTCCAAATCAGATGTGGCGATCGTTAATCTTATAGAGTCTACATTAAGTTCTTCAGGCCACGAACGAATAATAATTGTACGGTTATGCTGTTGGTTGCAATTTCCTATACATATGTTCTCGTCTTCGTCCTGATAAGCACTTTCGTCGTACTTGTACTTGGATACGGAATATTTTTTCTTTGCCGGCTCTGCGTTCTTTGCCGGCTCTGCGGCAACAACGATCTCTTCCACCACTACAGGTTCAGAATCTTCAACAACAACTTCCGGAGTAATATCTCTGGGAGCAGGTACCCAATGAGCAACCTCTTTTTCCTCGGAACTACAGCCACGACAGCCGGTAAGGGTAGAGAATAAAACAGCGACCATAGCTGTGAAGAACACAGCTATGACCACTTTACATATTTGAGTGAAATAATGCATGCGAATAATACACAGATGATAAATAAAGATTATAGTCCGTTCTTCAATTGCGTCAATGCACGGCGTGCTTCTTCAACGCCATTAGACGCAGCCATCTGAAGATAAACTTCAGCTTTGTCGCGGTTACCTTCCAACATGTACAAGACACCCAAGTTGTTGAATGCTGCCGGATTAGCCGAGAATTGCTCTAAATATCTACGTGCACGCTGTGTATCTTTCTTTGCTAAGGCTATAGCTGCCGCATTAATGTTTGCTTCTGCATTATCAGGGAACAAACGTGCCGAAAGATCAAGCATATCGTTGTATTCTGTGGATCCGCGCTGATAGATGTTTGCTACAGTATACAATTCCGTTACAGTCAGAGAGCTTGAGCCGGCGGCCAGCACTCTACGGCTATCTTCGAGACCCAAAGTAGCACGTGTATAAGCAATTTCATAGTTTACGCGGGGAACCTGCTGGAAAATACGTTCACGAAGATATTTGTATGGAACGCCATTAGCGAATTGCATTAACATGCGCTCGCGCCCTTGTGTGACATCAACGGTATTGATCACATCCAATACAGCTTCACGAAATATCATATCCGTACGTTTAACCAGCGAAGCAATGGAATCCCAATCTTCCGGTATCCAATTTACTTCCAATGGAGCTTTTGCAGATACGCGGTATTCGCGTAAATAATCTTTCAGTGCCTGAGCGCGGATTGAGGCTTCACGCTCATTTGCGCGATGGTCGCCAATAGGAGCTCCATAACCCGTAACATGTACATAGGAAAGTTCATTGCCGGCCTGGGATTGAATTGAACTGACCAGATCGCGCAGCCGGTAGTAGATTTCGTAATGCTGCTTTTTTAAAGCGTTTTTCTTTAAATTATTTGAGATTTCAAACGGGAAAGTTCCACGCAAGTAATACACCTTATTTGCTTCTTCGGCAGGAGCTACAATGTTTACCATTGACAAATAGCGTGAATCAATACCCGGAGCGAGACGGGACGAAGCGCCATGAGGAATGGTTATCCTGTCTGCAATTTTATCTTCATAAACGGCAGCCTGTTTCCCATTACAAGCACATTCTTCAACACGTAAAAAGAGTACGCTTTCTTCCATCCAATCCCTATAAGGTACCGCTACCTTGTACGTGAGAAAACGAGCGTTTTTCTTATCATCACGGATAACTACCGAAGGAGAGACAAAGTCACGGGACTTTTTCTCACTCAGGTCCAACTCGCGGTTATAGGCTTTATGCATCTCGGTACCATTAATCAGCACTGACGGCAAAGATAGGCTGTACGAAGGAGTCCTCAACATCGGAACCAGCGTCAATGATTCATTTGAAGGGAGATGGAGTGCTTCGTAGTTTATATCCATCTCTACCTGCAACTGATTTTCAACCAAGGAAAAGCGTTGGCGGGCAACATAAATCTGACCCTTATAAGCTTCTTGCGCTGCCACAAACAGAACAGGCGCCTGAAGCATGATTAATAAACAGGTAAACAGTTTTTTCATTTTAGTATTGTATTATTGCACATTATATTTCCATAAAATAAAGAACCTCTTAAACTTAAAAAACCTCTTGACTAAACAAAACCATAATTACTTGTTTCAACTTGAATATTAGTGTTGTCTGTGCAAATTATGTTAGCAAATTTCTTATCATCTCTTACTTTTATCGTTGTCAGAAAGCATTCTTTTGTTTTATTGTTGCAAAAATGGATATTTCGTTGCAATTCACCAAACATTTGGGATTATTTTTTAAGCAGAAATCTTTTATTCTCTACGGTTATGTTTGGATGCTGTACGAACGTGTTGAAGAAAATCCTGATTTAACAATAGAATAATTACGTTTCCGGCTTATTTTTAGTCAGTAAACTGACCACAATCATAGTCGCGATGGATAGCGGAAGAGCAAATATGATCGGGTCGATCATGGGGAAAGGATAGCTTTCTATCAACACATTTTTCCCGAATAGCGCTTTGCAGATTCCCATGGCTGCGGCTTCTTTCTCGTGCAGGAACGCCAATGCAAAGACGCCGGCAAGTGCTCCCGTCCAAAGGCTGACTAAAGCGCCTTGGCGGGTAGCTCGTTTCCAGTACAATGCACAGAAATAGGCAGGCAGGAAAGAAGAAGCACAGATTCCCATAAACATCGCCGTTCCACGGGCAATAATATCGTTGGGAAGCATGTAGCAAATCATATAGCTGACAAGTATGGCGAAAAACACTCCTATTCTGATCACATTGGTTAAGCGGCCGGCCGAACGGGGCTTATACGTACCGTAAATATCCGAACCGGCTGACGTCCCCATCGTATGGAATTGCGAACTGAGCGTAGACATGCTTGCCGAAAGGATACAAAGCATAAAAATGGCGGAAAACCATTCGGACATGGCTTTAGTTATAAAGTAAGGTATGATTTTATCTATATCTTTCACAACTTCGCTTGCTACGGCCCCTTCTGTCTGTAAGAAAAAGATATTACTCAAAGCTCCCACATGATAAATCGCCCCGACAGTTATTAATATGAATAAACAGCCTATAAAGACGCCGCGATTGAGTTGCTTGCTATTCTTAACGGTCATAAAGCGTACCACCAGCTGAGGCTGGGCCAGGCAGCCAATCCCTACGCCCATGATCAGGGAAGTAACCAGCGTAAACCACTGCGGGGAACCGGCAACCGGCATACGCGTCCAACCTTGATGGCCTAATTCCCTGAATCTTTCGGGGACGAGCGGGGCCATCTCCGTCAGTTTTTCATTGGCTTCGGTAAAGCCCATTCCTATGACTTTATAAAACCCGAAGAGCAGGAACAGCATACACAAAAACATGATCACCGCCTGCATGGCATCGGTATACATTACTCCTTTCATTCCGCCTGCAATGACGTAAGCCGCCACAACAAGGGTAAATATCAGAAGGGCTATGTTGAAATCTATCTGGAAGATCTGTTCTATAAAAACAGCGCCGCCTTTCATGACCACAGCGGCATAAAGCGGCATGCCCAGGAAGATGACGGCTGCAATAAATACCTGAACGGCACGCGAACGATAATGGCGGCCTAACAATTGGGGAAACGTCCCTACATTCAGCTTCGCGCCCAACCGGCGGGTACGTAAGCCGAAGAAGATGAAGGCTATAACCACACCGATAAACATGTTGAGGAAACAGAGCCATTGGATGCCCATCCCGAAAGCGGCGGCAACGCCTCCAAAGCCTACGATGGCGGAAGCGGAGATGAACGTCGCCCCATAGGACAATGCCATGACAATAGGATTCATGCCGCGGCCTCCGACTAAGTAGTCACTGGACGAGGTCGTTTTCTTGTATCCCAAAAAACCTAAGAAAGCGGTGAGCAGCAAGTAGGCCACCACGATCAATCCAAGAACAAATGTACTCATTGTGCTTCGTCTTTATCGTTATCTTTATTCCAATACCTGATGCCATACCAAACGGAGAAACACACACATACCGCAGAAAGCAGATAAGGCAGATAGATCAAAGGATATTCTATACCAAACATTTCGTTTCGTTTTTTAGTTAAAGGATGAAACAAAAGTAAGGAATTAATTGAATATAAAGCAAAAAAGGCAGAAAACATGGGGGAAAATACCTTTTCCCCCATGAGTAGCCGGAAAAAATATGCGGACGGGGCTTATAAGTGCATCTGCTTTTTCAGCCATTCATAGCAAATTTCCCTTTGCTCGGGATAAGTCCAGTGCCCTGTATTTAAGTAAAGAGTTAATTCCTTTACTGCAGGAATGACATTGTAGGCGGCATACATGGATGTGGGCGGGCAGGTTACGTCGTTGAACCCCCAGCTGTACCATCCCGGCGCCTTCACCCGCTTGGCAAAGTTTACCACATCAAAGTAGGCCAGCGTTTCCACCTCGTTGAGCTGGGGCTTTGCGGATCTGTAATAATGCGGCCATCCGCCGGCGCGTTTATTCAGGTATCCGGAAAAGTCGCACATGGCCGGATAGTATGCAGCGAGAAATTTGATACGGGGGTCTAATCCGGCTGTTACGATAGATAAAGCGCCTCCTTGGCTTCCGCCGGTGACGCCGACCGTCTGCCCGTCAAATTCGGGCAAGCTGTAGATGAAGTCAATCGCGCGGACACATCCCAGAAACACCCGTTTATAGTAGTGGTTGTCGCGTTTGTTCATATTGACGGACCAGTATGCGTTCAAACCTCCGGCTGCTAAGTTTCTGTAGACCTCGTCGGGCAGCGTGACCGGAATTCCGTGGATCCCGATGTTAAGCGTGACGGCAGCTTCATTGAACTCCGGGCCGTACGGACGGATTCCGGCGCCGGGAACACGCAGGAGGGCCGGATATTTGCCGGCTTTCTTGGGGACGGTCAGGATGCCGTATATCCTGGAGCCGGGGTTTTCGTTCCGGAAACTGACTTCGTAGGTATAGTGCGTAGAAGAGCACTTGTCGGCAAGTAAAACCATCTTGGGATCCAGATCTGTTTTACGGGCATCCGCAATGGCTCCCGACCAGAACGCGTCGAAGTCTTCCGGTTCGGGCGTAGTCGGGCGGATCTTGTCTACTTCATAGCCGGCGGTAGCCAGGCTTTCATACGGCTTGCCGTCTACCCGGGCGATCACTTTGCAACGGAGAAAACCAGGCTCTTTCATGGATGATTTCAGGGTAAGTTCTCCATTCTTCAGAACAACGCCCTGTTTCTTTTCGGTCGGGAAAAATTCGGGACCTAACTCATAGTCGACAGCTGCATCTTTCAGCAGGACATTGTCTTTGTAAACTTGAATCTTGAACGTTGCGTTCTCTTTCAATGAATAAGCCCAGTCCGGATGGTCGGGCGAAACGATGACTTGTACCAACGTTTGTACCGGTTGAGCCGCGCCTTGCGTGGCCATACCCAAAAAACACAGCAAAAAGCTGAGGAGCATACCATTCTTTTTCATACGTAATCATGTTAGTTTTAAAATTTACTTAATTGGCTGTACAATTGCCGTTTTGTCCGCCGACAACAAAGTTATTAAAACAATTGACAATCTTTTCATTTACCATTTACAATTAAGAAGCCCGCTATGCAGAAAAAACGCGTAACGGGCTTCACTTAGCTAAACGCCGGCGAAAAGAAAGACCAAAAGACCGCCGAAGTCGTTTTCCGGGCAAACATGACCTGCGACGCCGTCTAAATAGTTTCCCACGGCGGGACGAAGCTACGACGCCGTCTAAATGATTTCCAACGGCGGGACGGAACAGCCTATCCCGCGCGCGCTCCAAAGAAGAGGGGGAAGGCGCAGCCGCGTTAGGGCGAGCAGCGGAAAGCCCACAGCGGAGCGAAACGAAGTGCAGCGAAGCGAGGACTTGCAGCGGATGGCCCGACCCCCGCAGGGGGGAACGCCCAAAGAATGGACAATTGGAAAAGTCCATTGTCCATTGTAAACTGTCAATACGGCATATTTATGTTACATTTGCACTTTCTTTAGCAAAAACAACCCTTTTGGCAAAGTATTTGCCGTATCGGAAATAACGCTATACTATATAATAATACAGATATGACATCTAAAAAGAACCCAAGAGAAAAAGCACAGGAACAGACGATTCCTGATACGCCTGACACGCAGGAACTCATGAATGAACCTGCCCTGACGAAAGAAGAAGAACTTGAAAAAGAAATAGAAAGGCTCAACGCGCAGATGGAAGAAGAGAAAGATAAGTATCTTCGTTTGTCGGCCGATTTTGACAATTACCGCAAGCGTACTCTGAAGGAAAAGGCCGAGCTTATTCTCAACGGCGGCGAAAGAAGCCTCACTTCCCTGCTGCCGGTCATTGACGACTTGGAACGTGCCGTCAAAATAACCGGAGCATCTGCCGATATGGCCGCAATCAAAGAAGGGATAAGCCTTATTTACAACAAGTTCATTGCTGTCCTGGGGCAGAATGGCGTTAAGGCGATCGAAACAAAAGACCAACCGCTGGACACAGATTATCACGAAGCAATTGCGATGGCGCCGGCTCCGTCGGAAGAGCTGAAAGGCAAGATACTCGACACGGTTCAGACCGGATATATAATGAATGATAAAGTGATCCGTCACGCAAAAGTGGTTGTGGGAGAATAATTATGGCAAAGAGAGACTATTACGAGGTGCTTGAAGTCACCAAAGATTCTACTGCCGACCAGATAAAGAAGGCATATAGAAAGAAAGCGATACAGTATCATCCGGACAAGAATCCGGGCGACAAGGAAGCCGAGGAGAAGTTCAAAGAGGCGGCCGAAGCCTACGATGTGCTGAGCAATCCGGAGAAGCGCGCCCGGTACGACCAGTTCGGCCATGCCGGAATGAGCGGAGCTGCCGGCAATGGAGGCCCGTTTGGCGGCGGCATGTCTATGGATGATATATTTTCCATGTTTGGAGATGTATTTGGCGGCCATGGCGGCTTCGGCGGGTTTGGCGGCTTCGGCGGAGGCCAACAGCAAAGGCGCTTCCGCGGATCGGACTTGCGGGTAAAGGTGAAACTGAACCTGAAAGAGATTTCAACCGGTACCGAAAAGAAATTCAAACTGAAGAAATACGTGGCCTGCAATCATTGCCACGGATCGGGAGCCGAAGGAAACTCAGGCGCGGAAACTTGTCCGACCTGTAAGGGTAACGGCTCGGTGATCCGAAACCAGCAGACCATTCTGGGAACAATGCAAACCCGCGTCACCTGTCCCACTTGTAGCGGAGAAGGAAAAGTTATCAAGAATAAATGCAGGGGCTGCGGCGGCGACGGTGTTGTGCAGGGCGAAGAAGTCGTATCGGTCAATATCCCCGCCGGAGTGGCCGAAGGAATGCAGCTTTCTATGGGAGGGAAAGGCAATGCCGGCAAACATAACGGCGTGCCGGGCGACTTGCTGATCCAGGTACAGGAAGAACCGCATCCCGAGCTTATCCGCGACGAAAACGATTTGATCTACAACCTGCTGTTAAGTTTCCCCGTGGCTGCATTGGGCGGAACGGTGGAGATTCCTACAATTGACAGCCGGGTGAAGGTGAAGATCGATCCGGGTACGCAACCGGGCAAGGTTTTGCGCCTGCGCAGCAAAGGACTGCCCAACGTCAATGGCTATGGAATGGGAGATTTGCTGGTAAATATCAGCATCTACGTTCCCGAAACACTGAACAAGGAAGAGAAAAGTATGCTGGAAAAGCTCGAGCATGTGGAGAACTTCAAGCCGAGCAACGCGGCCAAAGAGAAGATATTTAAAAAGTTCAGGAGCCTCTTCGATTAATCTTCCGGCAAGAGAAAAATAAAGGCCAACCGCTTTCTATCGTGGTTGGCCTTTTATTTTGCTGCTTATTAAAGCCCGAAGGTTATCTGGCCACCCGCTCCAGCCAAGTCACCATCGAGAACATGGCAATCATGGAAATGGCGCAGACGACAACAAACGCCGTCCACGTTACCGATAAGGATATGTTTTCGTACATTATCGCACCCAGGAAAAGAGAGAAATTGCCCACCGCGGTTGCACCCAGCCAACACCCTTGCATTAACCCTTGCAAATGAGCCGGAGATACTTTGGATACAAACGAAAGCCCGAGAGGCGAAATAAACAACTCCGCTATCGTCAAAATAAAATAGGTGCCGAAAAGCAGCCAGGGCGTAACACGCATATCAAAAGAAAGTCCGCCCATAGCTTCCACCTCCTTGTGAAGCGGAAGCCCGATAGAGCCAATCGCCATAACAACGAATGCCAAGGCGGCGATACCCATACCTATGCCGATCTTCCGTGGAGTAGACGGCTCCTTACCTCTTTTGGCCAAAAAAGAAAAGATGGCCATGATAATAGGAGTGAAAAACACCACGATAAACGGATTGGTCGATTGAAACAGCTCGGCGGCAATATCAATGCCGAATATTTTCAGCTGCGTATAGTCCCGGGCAAACATGGTGAGCGTCAAACCGTTTTGATGGAAGGAGAACCAGAAGAAAATAACAACGATAAACACCGCAAACAAAGCCAGAAGACGCTGTTTGATCTCCCGTGCATCCTGACGGATCTCTTCTTTAGACATTTCCGGTTTAAAACCCTGCTTGGCCGGCGCCTTTTTATCGGGAAGGATCCGCTTAGACAGCAGAAAGATCGCCAACGAAATCAACATGGCAATGATGGCAACGGAAAAAGCATAGTGGAACCCTGTGTTGAAAGCATTTAAGTAACTATCGGCAAAGGTATACATGTCCGGGGTCGTCCCACCGGATACTTCGGTTGCCAATTCGGTGAAACGCCCGTTAAATACTTCCTCAGACATCTTGCCGCTCTTAAACTGCCAGGAAAGTCCGGGAAGGTCGGAGTTATACGCATATCCCTGCGCCTTTACAAACCAATTGCGCACCCAAACAGCCGCAAAAGGTGCAGCCATCCCGCCGATATTGATAAACATATAAAAAATCTGGAACCCCGAATCCCGCATCCTGGAATACGTCGGGTTATCATATAACTGACCCACTATAGCCTGAAGATTTCCCTTGAAAAGCCCGTTGCCGAAAGCAATAACCAAAAGGGCGGCCATCGCAGCCCACTGGGTGGTTATCAAGCCGGGCGTGGAAAGAAACAAATATCCCAAGCTCATCACGATAAGTCCGGCTATAATTGTTCCTTTATAATTCCTTGTTCTATCGGCAATGATCCCGCCCACTAAAGCCAGGATGTAGATTCCTCCATAAAATGCAGAATACAGCCAGCCTGCCTCCTCGCCCGATATGCCGAACTTCGACATTAGGAATAAAGTCAGGATGGCCATCATAATATAAAACCCGAACCGTTCTCCCATGTTCGAAAGAGCGGCTCCGATTAACCCTTTAGGATGTTTGCTAAACATAGATTAATTAATTTAAGTGTGATTGAAATCATTTTTAATTCTCTGTTTGCAAATATAGCCGAAACGGGCTGATCTATATCCATAAAACATATTTTTTTGGCAACAACATACAAGTTTATACCAAAAGCGCCCATTAAATATCATTGTGTGGGCGTTCCCCCGCAGGGGGCCGGGCATTGGCTGCTATCATTGGATTGATTTCTTTCAGGAGTCTCTATAGGATTTTTCCACAGCATCCTCCGCTCAGCGGAGAGCGCAAATATTTCGTCGAAAGCATCTTAATCCTATCTTTGACGGATATTATTAGAAATTATTCCATGCTCCAAAAGAAATACACGCCGCCGCCTCTTGCTGAGATACATGAAGATGAATATTCAACGGTCTGCTCCCGCTTTTCAACAAATATAATCCGTTGGTACAATGAAAACAAACGTGAATTGCCTTGGCGGGGAGCAACCGACCCCTATACGATCTGGGTATCGGAGATCATCTTGCAACAGACCCGCGTTAATCAGGGATATGATTATTTCCTGCGTTTTATCGAACGTTTTCCGGATGTACGAACATTAGCGGAAGCCCATGAAGACGAAGTGATGAAATATTGGCAGGGATTGGGGTATTATTCGCGCGCCAGGAACTTACACGCCGCCGCAAAAAGCATGAATGGCGCATTTCCGGACACATACGAAGGGATTATCGCACTGAAAGGAGTAGGCGAATATACAGCTGCCGCCATTTGTTCGATCGCTTACGACATGCCCTATCCGGTCGTTGACGGGAATGTTTTTCGTGTAGTTTCCCGCTACATGGGCATAGAGACCCCGATAGATTCGGGACGTGGGAAAAAAGAAATAACCGGATGGGCAAACCGGTTGATTGACCGGAAATGCCCCGCCCTGTACAATCAGGCGATCATGGATTTCGGCGCTTTGCTGTGTACTCCCAAATCGCCCGGATGTGCCGAATGTCCTTTAGCTGCCGGCTGCACCGCGCTTGCAAACGGAACGGTCTCGAAGCTGCCGGTCAAGAAAAACAAAACGAAAATTACAAATCGCTACTTCAATTATATATATGTACATGCGGGAGAATATACCTATATCCGGAAACGTGCGGAAGATGATATTTGGAAAAACCTGTTTGAACTGCCGCTGATCGAAACTTCCCGGGCTGTAACGGAAGAAGAGCTGACCGCCCTGCCTGAATTTCGCAACCTCATAGCCGGAAACGAATCCCCTGTAATAAAACTATCCCTGCGGCAAGTGAAACATGTTCTTTCACACCGTGTGGTTTACGCCGATTTTTACGAAGTAACCCTACCGGAAGAAACCCGGTCGTTTGCCGCATATAAACGCATAAAGAAAAATGAAATGAACCAATATGCCATTTCGAGACTGGTGCAAATCTTTTTGGAAAAGAAATAGATAAAAAACGCTTGCTTTATCCCCAGGTTCTATTTATTTTTGGCATTCGGAAACAATTATATTTTATACGATCAACATTATGTCAGTAAACAAAGTAATTTTATTGGGAAATGTGGGTAAAGACCCCGAAGTGAGGTATCTCGATACCGGAATTGCCGTTGCAACAATGTCTTTAGCCACATCGGAGCGCGCATATGCGCTGGCTAATGGAACTCAGGTTCCCGAAAGAACAGAATGGCATAACTTAGTGCTGTGGCGTGGTTTGGCAGAAACTGCGGAAAAGTATATCCACAAGGGAGATAAGTTATATATAGAAGGCAAGATCAGAACCCGTTCGTATGACGACCAAGCCGGTAACAAACGTTATGTGACCGAGATCTTTGTCGACAACATGGAAATGCTTACCTCTAAAGGCAGCGGTTCCGCCGCCGGTGCAGCAGCAGCCGGTACGCCGCCGCCACAGAGAAACCAGCAAGCGCCGGTGCCGTCTCAAGGCGAACAGCCTGCGTCGGAAGCCAATAACAATAATCCGGCCGACGACTTGCCTTTTTGACTGGAAGTTGCCGTTGAATATTTCTTAATTAAAAAAACAGCTTAATTGGACGATTATCTATACCGGTTGTCGGATTGCTGGGGCGACATAGCCGTAAATTCCCCCACAACTTCTATGGTTGTAGCCATTGTTTTGGCTGGTTTATTGCTGCTTGTGTCAGGCTTCGCCTCAGCTTCCGAGATCGCTTTCTTTTCCTTATCTCCATCCGACCGCAGTAAGATCAATGCGCGGAGCCATCCGGCCGATGAAAAAGTCAGCTACCTTTTGAGCAATACGGAACGCCTGTTGGCGACCATCCTGATAACCAACAATTCCGTGAATGTAACGATCATCATGCTCTGCAATTACTTCTTCATGGGCGTGTTCGATTTTTCATCGCCCGTTGCCGAGTTCATCATCCTGACTGTCATATTAACCTTTTTGCTGCTGCTGTTCGGCGAAATCATGCCGAAAATATTCTCCGCGCAGAAAATATTGGCCTTTTCCCGTTTTTCCGCCGGTGGCATTATCATGTTCCAAAAGATATTCTATCCGTTAGCCTCATTACTGATGAAATCATCTATTTTTCTGAACAAACACATAGTAAAAAAGAACCGCAGCATTTCTGTCAGCGAACTGTCACGGGCCTTTGACTTAACGGATAAAGAGCAGCTTTCTGAAGAAAACACCATACTCGAAGGTATCGTGCGTTTTGGCGGCGAGACAGCGAAAGAAGTGATGACCTCGCGGCTGGATGTCGTCGATCTGGACATACGCACCTCATTCAAAAACGTATTGCAATGTATCGTAGACAATGCATACTCCCGTATGCCCGTTTATTCCGGCTCGCTCGACAACATCAAAGGAATACTTTACACCAAAGACCTGATTCCCCATATCAACAAAGGCGATAATTTCCGCTGGCAGTCGCTCATCCGTCCGGCATATTTTGTACCGGAGACCAAGATGATCGACGATCTGTTGCGCGATTTTCAAACCGAGAAGATCCATATCGCCATTGTTGTGGATGAGTTCGGGGGAACTTCGGGCATCGTCACGATGGAAGATATCATCGAAGAAATTGTAGGCGAGATCCGCGATGAGTACGATGATGAAGAACGTACATTCGTCGTAATCAATGACCACACCTGGATCTTTGAAGCCAAAACCCAGCTGACCGATTTTTGCAAGATCGTGCGATGCCATCCGGAAGACCTCGAAAAGATTTCCGGCGATGCCGATACGCTGGCCGGGCTTCTGCTTGAAATCAAGGGCGAATTTCCACAGCTCCACGAGATACTCACCTATGAGGATTACGAGTTTGAGATCCTGGAAATGGATAACCGCCGGATCCTGAAAGTGAAACTAACCAAATTGAACGCCGGAAATTGAAACCACAGGCAATTTCCAACCTCCGACACTCAACGCGGCAATGGGTTTATACAAGCAATTTATAACGGCCGGATACCGGTGGGGGATCTGGAAAATAACCGAAACGCCGGATGAATTGCTGGCCCTGCTTCCGGATCATGGCGCCATGTACGTGCATGAATCGGATGTATTTAAATCCGACTCCAGAAAAACAGAATGGCTGGCCGTGCGCGTTCTTCTCTTTACTCTCACGGGAGAGAACGAACCGGTTCACTATCATCCCAGCGGGAAACCTTATTTTACCGGCGGCACATACCTCAGCATCTCCCATACCAAAGGCTACGCAGCTGTTATTGTCGGCAAAACCGGCGAAGTGGGCATTGATATAGAGAAAACCGGCGAACGCGTGCATAGAGCAGCCCCTAAATTCGTACGGGATGACGAATTTCTTCCCGAAGATCCGGCCCAAAAGACCCAGGCCCTTTTGCTTATCTGGTCGGCCAAAGAAACCATGTTCAAATGTATGGATGAAGAAGCGGTAGACTTCCGCGAGCACTTGTACGTCGGGCTTTCCCAAATGGACGGCGGCTGCTTCTCCGGTAAAGAGACCCGTAGCCCCCGTGGAAAAACATACGTTATAAACTACATGCTCGACACCGATTTTGTCATGACATGGACTATCGTCCCAAAGTAGCGCTTGTCTTTTTCAAATAAAGTTCTTGAGTATAAACAGATATGCCACTGCTGCGGGTACGGCAATCAGGATGCTGTCGAAGCGATCGAGCAGGCCTCCGTGTCCGGGCAGTATGGCGCCCGAATCTTTTATTCCCAGATGGCGCTTGAACAGTGATTCCGTCAAATCCCCCCAGGTTCCGAACAGAACCACAACCAATGCTAATCCAACCCAGCCCGGCGTGGTCAGGATGGAGGAAAAGCCGGCAAAGACGAACGATGAGGCTATGGTTGCCGCGCCGCCTCCGACGGAACCTTCCCAGGACTTTTTGGGGGAAATACGTTCGAATAGCTTGTGTTTTCCAAACAGCGTGCCGGCGCAATACGCTCCGGTATCGTTCAGCCAGGTGAAAATAAAAACGGATAGCGGAAGTATGGCGTTGTAGTCTACGGCATCTTCAGCTTTATTATAGTGGAATGTCAATGTATTGAGCAACGCGAAGGGAAGGGCAACATACATTTGGCTGAGCATCGTATACGCCCAATTATTCACCGGGTTTTCCTTTTTGGCGTAAAGCTCGCTCACCATCAGGTAGATGAGTAGTACGAGATAGGGAATGAACAGGATAAAGCCTGAAGCATTTGTGCAGAATCCCATGAAAGCAAGAAACAGATATACTCCTCCCATGCTGGACATGAGCCGGTTTATCGCTACGCCTTTTGTCCGGTTGACGAGTGTTGCAAACTCAAATACACATAATCCGGTGATGACAGCAAATAGAAGAACGAAGGGCCATGGGCCGTACAGAATACAAAACAGGAGTATTGCCACAAACAGTACTCCGGTAATTGTTCGTATAATAAGGTTTTTCAATTGAGTTTATAGTTTTAGGTGTTGAGTTTTTCCACTTGCCCGGCGGTTATATCCGTATCGGGTTCTGCTTTATGATTCTTTGCTTCTTCTTCCTGGGACTTCGCCTTGCGGTTCTTTTCGCTTTCCATGATCTCTTCCGAGCGGGAAGCCCACGGGCGTTTGCCGAAGATGCGTTCTACGTCTTCGGCATAGATCACTTCCCTGTCAATCAGCAATTGCGCCAATTCATTGTGTTTTTCCCGGTGGTCGGACAGGATCCCTTTGGCGCGTTCATACTGCCGGTTGATCATGCTTTGTACTTCTTCGTCGATCGTTTCGGCTGTTTTTTCACTGTATGGCTTGTTGAAGGAGTATTCGTCATTATTGTAGTAACACAAATTGGGTAGTTTTTCGCTCATTCCCAGGAAAGCGGTCATTCCGTAAGCCTGTTTTGTTACCCGTTCCAGGTCATTCATCGCACCGGTTGAGATTCTGCCCAGAAACAGATCTTCTGCGGCGCGTCCGCCTAAGGTGGCGCACATCTCGTCCAGCATTTGCTCTTTGGTTGTGATCTGTCTTTCTTCGGGCAGGTACCACGCTGCTCCCAATGCACGCCCGCGCGGTACGATCGTAACTTTGATCAACGGATTTGCATGTTCCAGCACCCAGGACAGTGAGGCGTGTCCGGCTTCGTGCAGAGCAATTGCGCGGCGTTCCGCTTCCGTTGTGATCTTGCTTTTCTTTTCCAATCCTCCGATAATGCGGTCTACAGCATTGAGGAAGTCTTGTTTCTCCACGGCTTTTTTGCCATGGCGGGCTGCTATCAGTGCAGCTTCGTTGCATACGTTGGCTATGTCTGCTCCCGAGAATCCCGGTGTCTGCCGGGCAAGTAAGTCAATGTCGACGCTGTTGTCTATCTTGATCGGGCGAAGATGAACGCCAAAGACTTCTTTACGTTCGTTCAGGTCCGGCAAGTCTACGTGGATCTGGCGGTCGAAGCGTCCGGCACGAAGCAGCGCTTTATCCAGTACGTCCACACGGTTGGTGGCTGCCAGAATGATGACCCCGCTGTTCGAGCCGAAGCCGTCCATCTCGGTAAGCAACTGATTTAGCGTATTTTCGCGTTCGTCGTTGCCTCCCATGCTTGGGTTTTTGCCACGCGCACGCCCTACGGCATCTATTTCATCAATGAAGACGATACATGGCGCTTTTTCTTTGGCTTGCTTGAACAGATCGCGTACACGTGATGCGCCGACTCCAACAAACATTTCAACAAAATCCGAACCCGCCAATGAAAAGAAAGGTACGTTTGCTTCGCCAGCCACAGCTTTGGCAAGCAATGTTTTACCGGTTCCCGGAGGGCCTACGAGTAGTGCGCCCTTGGGTATTTTACCTCCAAGGTCGGTATACTTTTGCGGCTCTTTCAAAAATTCCACAATTTCTTCCACTTCCTGTTTCGCTTCGGCCAATCCCGCAACGTCTTTGAAAGTTATCTTCATCAACCCTCCTTTTTCAAACAATTGCGCTTTGGATTTCCCTACGCTGAAGATATTGCCGGCGCCTCCGCCACCACCTCCGCTAATGCGGCGCGTGAAAAATATCCACAGGCCGAT
The DNA here is from genome assembly GCA_031287715.1 of Mediterranea sp. (in: CFB group bacteria). Lineage (GTDB taxonomy): Bacteria > Bacteroidota > Bacteroidia > Bacteroidales > Bacteroidaceae > Bacteroides. Next base: position 1,610 of record JAITSN010000020.1, on the reverse strand, counting down.
CACAAGAATTATAGGGAATATATTCCACAGGATCATGCTGAAATAATCTTTTCTCTTATCGTAGCTGACTATTCCGTCAAAATGAGCTTCGTCTTTTTCCTTTTGAAGAAAATTATCCAGATTGCCGCGCGACGGCGCTTCAGTAATGACCATCGGGTTTTTGCCGGCTTTGGTGGAGTCTTGTTTAAAGACATCTTTCACGTGGCCGGGCTTGATAAACGCTTCCACGGAATTGTCGTCATAGCCGACAACTTTGTTTACATATCCTTTGCAAACATACTTCTGAAATTCATCGTAGGATACGTTTTTGCTTACAGACCCGCTTTCGTTGGTCAGGTATAGCCCCAATAACATCATGGCGATGATCATGTACATCCAATTCAGATTGAATCGGGGCGTATTTGCTCTATTAGGTTTTTTATTGTTGTCTTCCATATTTGATTAGTCAATGTCGGGAATGGTCATTAGTTTGGCATCTGCCCAGAGTTGCTCCAAGTTGTAATACGTTCTAATATCCGGAAGAAATACATGTACTAAAACATCTGCGTAGTCCATAGCCACCCATTCCGCATTTCTAAGCCCGTCAATAGCTATCGGTTTACTGTTTACGCCTTTGTGAGTATGTTCTTTGATTGAGTCGACAATAGCTCCTATTTGGCTGGGGGAATTGCCTTGGCAAATCACAAAATAATTGCAGATGGTGTTGCCGATTCCGGTCAAGTCGGCTACAACAATATTTTTACCTTTCTTACCTTGTATTCCTTCTGTTATTTTCTCGATTAAATCTTTTGTTTCGTTCATCAATACATTTTTGGTTTATTCCGAATAGCAGGAAAGTTGTTTTCTTTTTTCTCTCATAAACCCTTTCCTGCCTACAAATATACACCGATTTATTGTACTAAGTGAAAAAACGATTTAAATTATTGGGCTTTTTTAAAAGAGTTGTATATTTGCACGCGAATATATTGGGCTATGGTGTAATGGTAACACGTCAGATTCTGGTCCTGTCTTTCCAGGTTCGAATCCTGGTAGCCCAACGAGAATAGTGCGAAACTTTGTCCAGGTTTTGTATTTTAAAGGGAACTCCCTGATTTGCTGAAAAGCAATCAGGGAGTTTGGCGTTTAAGCAGGTATATCCGATAAACATTATTTATAGCAGAGTGCCGTTTCATTTCTTAATAGTAAAATAGTATTAAATACTAAATAGTAAATGGATTTGGGCGTTCCCCCCTGCGGGGGTCGGGCCATCCGTTGCAAGTCCTCGCTTCGCTTCACTTCGTTTCGCTCCGCTGTGGGCTTTCCACTTATGGCCCTAACGCGGCTGCGCCTTCCCTCTCTCCTTTTACGACCCAACAGCCTCATATTTGCGGTTTTCCCATTGTGAAACGGCGCTTCGACAAATGAAAAAGCGGTTTCCCACTATGAAATGGCGCTTCGACAAATGAAAAAATGGTTTTTCACTGTGGAATGACGCTTCGACAAATGAAAAAATGGTTTTCCCACTGTGGAATGGCGCTTCGACAAATGAAAAAATGGTTTTCCCACTGTGAAACGGCGCTTCGACAAATGAAAAAGCGGTTTTCCCACTGTGAAACGACGCTTCGACAAAT
>JAITSN010000006.1 GCA_031287715.1 Mediterranea sp. (in: CFB group bacteria) | reverse complement strand
TTACTAATCAAGAAGATGAAAAAGAAAAGAAGAAAGAACGAACGTCCGCTTTAGCCTTGTTTTATGGCATCGTTGTGGGAATCTTTATCAGAAAAGACTTCAAAAATGCGTTAAGCTCCTTTGATGGGCTAATGAACAGGACCTGCAAAATCATAAAACAAAAAAGGCTTATTGTTTGAATAAGAAAAAGTTATAGCTTAACTAAACGACATTGTCTTCCAATTTATTAAAAGAGACTTGCGCGTTGCCATAAGGCTTGCCGACTCCAAGGGTCTGCACTTTGGCGGGCGATAGTGCATTGTTAAAAATAAGATGCGCCATTTCGAGAAATTTTTCGAGCCTCAATCGATAGAGTTTAAACAGATTAATTTCTTTTTTCATCATTTCGGGTGCATGACATTCAATAATGGCGTAGGTTGGCTATTAATCTTTTAATTTCCTGGCTTTTCCCGTAAAAACACATGTCAATTTTCCATTTTTCATTGACAACAGCGAAAGGGATTGTCCTTTCAACACAAAAAAAGGGGTTGTCCCGCTAATTTGGACAACCCCTTTTATTTTTCTGGGATAAGCTCTCTCCGGCTTATTGGGAAAATTATTTTTTCGTTCCGCAGTATTCGTCAGAAACAGTTAATTTCTTTCTTCCTTTGGCGCGGCGGGAAGATAAAACTCTGCGGCCGTTGGCCGTAGCCATTCTTTCACGGAAACCGTGTTTATTCTTCCTCTTTCTGTTCGAGGGTTGAAATGTTCTTTTCATTACTTTATATATTTATATTATTTATTCCTCACAAATCGGTTTGCAAAAATAGACACTTTTTTCAAATAAACCAAGAGGCCGGCCTTTTTTAGTCGGGACATATTGTGGCTTTTGCCGATTTGCACTACTTTTATCGCCGGCTTTCAGGTTCTGTTGCTACCCGAAGAGCGAACTTGAAAAGCCGCAAATCTAAAATCGTATAAACCCAAAAACGTATAATTTAAAACAAAAAAAATCGTATGGCTACTACCTCAGACATTAAAAACGGTATGTGTATCGACCTGGACGGTCACTATTATTTCATTGTGGAATTTTTACATGTAAAGCCCGGAAAAGGTGCCGCCTTCGTTCGTACAAAACTGAAAAGTGTTACCACGGGGCGTACTATTGACAAAACATTCAACGCAGGTGTGAAGATCGACGAGGTTCGCATTGAACGTCGCCCTTATCAATTCCTCTATCAAGATGATATGGGTTACAACTTCATGAATCAGGAAACGTTTGAGCAAATCCCAATCGCTAAAAACCTGATCACCGGAGTGGATTTCCTCAAAGAAGGTGATATGGTGGAGGTTGTGTCGCACGCCGAATCGGAAACGGTGCTTTATGCCGAAGTTCCTGTGAAAGTAATCCTCAAAGTGACTTACACCGAGCCTGGGCTTAAAGGCGACACGGCAACCAACGCTTCCAAACCGGCAACCCTCGAAACAGGAGCCACAGTGCGCGTCCCATTGTTCGTCAACGAAGGCGAACTGATCGAAATCGATACCCGGGACGGCTCTTATCAGGGAAGGGTTAAGGCATAAGTTTATACGGTTGAAGTTTTCGGTCATCATCCCCGTTTACAACCGCCCCGATGAAGTGGATGAGTTGTTACATAGCCTCATACTACAGCAAGATGCGCAGTTTGAGGTTATTGTTGTGGAAGACGGCTCGACCGTTCCATGCAAGGAGATCGTAGACAGCTATGCTTCGCGCTTGGATATACATTACTTTTCCAAACCGAATTCAGGCCCCGGACAATCCCGCAATTACGGGGCGGAAAGAAGCACGGGAGATTATCTCATCATACTTGATTCGGATTGCATCTTGCCCGAAGGTTATTTTGAAGCTGTCGGGAAGGCGTTGCAAGCAACTCCCGCCGATGCTTTCGGCGGCCCCGACAGGGCGCACGAATCATTTACCAGCACGCAAAAGGCGATCAACTATTCCATGACTTCATTCTTCACCACGGGAGGTATTCGCGGAGGCAAGAAGAAGATGGATAAATTCTACCCCCGCAGCTTCAATATGGGAATACGCCGGGATGTTTATGAGGCGCTGGGCGGCTTCTCGGATATGCGTTTCGGCGAAGATATTGATTTCAGTATCCGTATTTTCAAGGGAGGGTATGCTTGCCGCCTGTTTTCCGGCGCCTGGGTGTATCACAAGCGCCGCGCCGATTTGAAAAAGTTCTTCAAACAAGTCCACAACTCCGGCATTGCACGGATCAACCTGTACAAAAAATATCCCGAATCGCTTAAGCCGGTACATGTGTTGCCTGCCGTATTTACCATAGGAGCCGGCGTATTCCTGTCAGGTGCTGTCTTCTGCCCGTATGGTTTGCTTCCCATCGTTTGTTACGCCGTATTGGTTGCGGCCGACGCTTCCATACGAAGCAAAAGCCTCGCTATCGGCTTGCTTTCCGTTGCCGCCTCCTTTGTACAGCTGCTGGGTTATGGCACCGGATTCTTACGCGCCTGGTGGCAACGATGCGTGCTTGGCAATGACGCATTTTCGGCATTCAATAAGAACTTTTATAAGTAAAAGGTTGCAGCTCTCAATCTTCAATGCTAATGAACACGACCCAAAAGAAGCTCAACATAAACCAATGGGCGGAAGAAGACCGCCCCCGCGAGAAAATGATCGCCAAAGGAATAGATGTACTTAGCGACGCCGAACTGTTGGCCATCCTCGTCGGTTCCGGAAATACGGAAGAAAGCGCCGTAGAGCTGATGCGCAGAATGCTTCTGGCCTGCGACAACAACCTCAATGAGCTGGGCAAATGGACGCTCTCCGATCTCTCCGAATTTAAAGGTATAGGTCCGGCAAAAGCAACAACCATCATGGCGGCGCTGGAATTGGGCAAAAGAAGGAAAATGCAAGAAGTCAAAGAACGGACGCAGATCACTTGTTCCAAAGATATATATGAAATGCTACATCCTGTCTTGTGCGATCTTTCACAGGAAGAATTTTGGATCCTCCTCACCAATCAAAGCAACAAAGTGATCGAAAAGCTGCGGATCAGTACCGGAGGTATTGACGGAACTTATGCCGACCCCAGGTCTATTCTGCGTGAGGCCCTGCTGCATCGCGCCACAGGTATTGTCCTGGCACATAACCATCCTTCGGGCAATCCGGCGCCAAGCATGAACGACAAACGGCTGACCTCGGCCATCCGGCAGGGAGCACAAACCATGAACATTCGCCTTATTGACCATGTTATTGTTTGCGATGGCGCCTATTATAGCTTTGCAGACGAAGGAGAAATTTGATTTATTGAATCTGCCGCAGGCTTAAAGAAACATTTATATTTGTATAACTGAAAAGCCATGCCGGCAGGCTGAGGCTATAGTGGGAAGGCCTTTTTTGAATAAGATCTAAACAAACTCTAAATATATGTGGTTATGACGAGACAGGAATTTATTGAAAAGCTGACAGAGGTCAGGCTCACCGCTGGGATAAAGAGAAAGGATATATGTTTGATGATGAATATTATGGAACGTTCCAGGTATCGTATGGAGTCTGCCACATATAATTCTCCTATGGATAAAGTTCTTCAATACTTGAACGTGGTCAATTTCAGAATTTACCTGATTGATGAAAAAGGAGGGGATCCTTTTTTTATTTCCAAGTACAAAGATATAGGGGAGTGGGTGAAAACATCCCGCAAATCCAATTATACACAGCAAACTTTGGCAGAGCAGATGCCTTGCTCTTGTACGGTAATAAACAATACGGAATCCGGAAAGGGTACGATGGGGTTAGATCTATTCTTGCGTTTGGCCGAAGTGCTTGGCTTTTCAATTGACTTTGTGCCTGCTAATCTTCAAAACAATGAATGACAATACGTTTTAATATCTAAATAAAGCCGTTATGAAGAAAGTGTTAGAGAAAACCTTTAAACTGACAGAAAATAAAACAACAGTCCGCAAAGAATTAACCGCCGGCCTGATCACCTTCCTGACCATGTCCTACATCCTGATTGTAAACCCGAACATCTTGTCGATTACGGGCATGGATAAAGACGCGCTCTTTACTTCGACGGCCCTTGCCGCCATCTTTGCCACCTTAGTGATGGGACTTTACGCCAAACTGCCCATTGCGCTGGCTTCGGGCATGGGGCTAAATGCCTTTTTTGCTTTCACCATTTGCGGAGCGATGGGCTATACCTGGCAATTTGCCCTGACTGCGGTTTTTATTGAAGGGCTTATCTTTATCCTGCTTACCTTCTTCAATGTGCGCGAGCTGATCGTCAAGAGCATTCCCAAAGTACTGAAAGACGCCATATCGGTAGGAATCGGCCTTTTCATCACGCTGATCGGATTAAAGAACGCCGGCATAGTCGTTTCCAGTCCGTCCACGCTGCTCGCTATGGGCGATTTCTCGCAGCATAGCGTATGGATCGCTTTTCTGGGACTGTTCATCACCGCCATTCTGTTCGCGGCAAACGTCAACGGCTCCATATTGATCGGGATAATAGCGGCTACCCTGTTCGGCATCGTCCTGGGCGATGTGGCCTTGCCGGAAGCAAGCATTATCGGCGCGCCGCCCTCTATCGCGCCCCTGTTTGCGCGGTTCGAGTGGAATCATTTGCTTTCCTCGAACATGCTCATAGTTGTGTTTACACTGCTGTTTGTGAATCTTTTCGATACAGTGGGAACATTGATCGGAGTAATTTCCAAGACCGGGCTTGCCGACGAAAAAGGCAATTTCCCTCAACTAAAGAAGGCATTGTTGGCGGATGCTTTGGGAACAACCGCAGGAGCCATATTGGGCACAAGCACCGTTACGGCATATGTGGAAAGCGCATCGGGAGTGGCATCGGGCGGAAGAACCGGCCTGACGGCAGTGGGCGTGGCGCTAATGTTTGCCTTGGCGCTGTTTTTTTCTCCTTTATTCCTGATGGTGCCCGCCACGGCCACATCCCCGGCCCTTATCATCGTAGGACTGTTCATGATTTCTTCCGTTACAAAGATCGACTTCAGCGACATAAGCAACGGCCTTCCGGCTTTCCTGACCATCGTGTTCATGCCCTTCACCTACAGCATCGCCGAGGGCATCGTATTCGGCATGTTGAGCTATACGCTGATCAAAGTGTGTACCGGCCGGCTCAAAGACGTCTCGATTGCCATGTATGTCATTACCGCACTCTTTTTGTTGAAAATCACACTTGATGCGATGCATCTGTATTGAAGAAACCTGAAGCATCCCAGGTTGTACAGGTTAAACATTATAAGTCTTAGAGGGCGCTTCATTGTTCGTTGGACTGACTTTTTGTCTTAAAAAATTGCATCCCGCCTGCTAAATTGGCGTTCTCGCGCCGGTGGCAAATCTTTTGCGCTTTATGGGTGTATGAACAGAAAAAAGAAAGGAGATGAACAATGAACTTTAATAATTTTGACGAAGAAACCTTCCAAGGCTTAGATAAATATGCCATCAACCTGAACGAAGCCGCCCGAAACGGCAAGCTGGATCCGGTGATTGGCCGCGACGAAGAGATCCGCCGCGTCCTTCAGATCTTGAGCCGCCGTACAAAGAATAACCCGATCCTGGTAGGCGAGCCGGGCACCGGAAAGACGGCCATTGTTGAAGGCCTCGCCCACCGCATCCTTCGGGGCGACGTGCCCGAAAACCTGAAACAGAAACAGGTGTATTCGCTGGATATGGGCGCGCTGATTGCCGGAGCCAAATACAAAGGAGAGTTTGAAGAACGGTTGAAATCGGTTATCTCCGAGGTGCAAAAGTCGGAAGGGAATATCATCCTGTTTATCGACGAGATCCATACGCTGGTTGGAGCGGGCAAAAGCGAAGGCGCCATGGACGCCGCCAATATCCTGAAACCCGCGCTGGCCCGCGGTGAACTGCGCGCCATTGGCGCTACTACGCTGGATGAATACCAAAGGTATTTTGAAAAAGACAAGGCGCTGGAACGACGCTTCCAAACCGTACAGGTAAACGAGCCGGACACCATGAGCACGATCTCGATCCTGCGCGGACTGAAAGAACGCTACGAAACGCACCACAAGGTACGCATCAAAGACGGTGCCATCATTTCCGCAGTAGAATTGAGCAACCGCTACATTACAGACCGCTTCCTGCCCGACAAAGCGATCGACCTGATGGATGAGGCCGCGGCCAAACTCCGCATGGAGGTCGACTCCGTCCCCGAAGGCTTAGACGAAATATCACGCAAAATCACGCAACTTGAGATTGAACGCGAAGCCATCAAGCGCGAAAAGGATGAAGCCAAGCTACAACTGCTGAACAAAGAAATTGCCGAACTCAAAGAACAGGAAAATGCGCTTAAAGCCAAATGGCAGAGCGAAAAAGCCCTGATCAACAAAATTCAGCAAAATAAAGCCGAAATAGAAAACCTGAAGTTTGAGGCAGGGAAAGCCGAACATGAAGGCGACTACGGACGCGTGGCCGAAATACGCTACGGCAAGCTCAAGGCGCTGGATAAGGAAATTGAGGAGACCCAGCGGAAACTGTACGAAACGCAAGGCGATGCGGCTATGATCAAAGAAGAAGTCGACGCCGGAGATATTGCCGACGTCGTATCCCGCTGGACGGGAATACCGGTGAACAAGATGCTGCAAAGCGAAAAAGACAAGCTGCTGCACCTGGAGGAAGAACTTCACAAACGCGTGATTGGGCAGGACGAAGCGATCGAAGCTGTTGCCGATGCCGTTCGCCGCAGTCGTGCCGGCCTTCAAGATCCGTGCCGCCCGATAGGCTCGTTTATCTTCCTGGGAACGACCGGAGTGGGCAAAACCGAGCTGGCAAAAGCGCTGGCGGAGTTTCTGTTTGATGATGAAACCATGATGACCCGTATGGACATGAGCGAATACCAGGAAAAACATTCCGTTTCCCGTTTGGTGGGAGCTCCTCCGGGATACGTCGGCTATGACGAGGGCGGGCAATTGACCGAAGCCATTCGCCGCAAGCCGTATTCCGTCGTGCTGTTTGACGAAATAGAAAAAGCGCATCCGGATGTGTTCAATATCCTGCTGCAAGTTCTTGATGATGGGCGTCTGACCGACAATAAAGGCCGTGTGGTGAACTTCAAGAACACCATCATCATCATGACGTCCAATATGGGAAGCTCTTACATCCGAAGTCAAATGGAAAAACTGAACGGCAACAATAAAGATGCGATCGTTGAGGAAACTCGAAACGGGGTGATGGATATGCTGAAGGAAACCATCCGCCCTGAGTTCCTGAACCGTATTGATGAAACGATCATGTTCCTGCCCCTGACGGAGAAAGAAACCAGGCAGATCGTTGCCTTACAGGTCGAGGGTGTACAAAAAATGCTGGCCGGCAACGGCGTGGAATTAGTATTGACGGATGCCGCATTGAACTTCCTGTCCGAAGCCGGATACGATCCGGAATTTGGTGCGCGTCCGGTGAAAAGAGCTATTCAACGGTACCTGCTCAATGAGTTGTCGAAGAAACTGCTGGCGCAGGAAGTAGACCGCAACAAGCCGGTCATCGTAGACGCCATGGAAGAAGATAAACTGTGGTTCAAAAATTAATGCAAATACGTTCAACCGCGGGAGGAGCTTCCGTAAAACGGGAAGCTCCGTTCCAAGGTTGGAAAATTACTCCGCAGGGGCATCCGGCTGCACCTCTTCGGCTTTATTCTCTTCGGTTTTATCCTCTTCCTGGAAATCGGTAATTCCATAGGAAACCAGATTATTATACCATAAGATCAGCTTTTTAATATCGCCGGTGTGTACCTTTTCGCGATCATAGTCCGGCAATATTGTGTTCAGGTAGTCGCGAAGTTCATCCTGGGATGCCTTTTTAGTATCAATGGAAGCGGCGGCTCCGTTTTCTTTTTCTTTGATGAGGGCCAGCACATCCTTTAAAGGCGTTTCTCCTCCATTCGTATACATGGCAATATCTCCCAGCGCAATGATCTTTTCGTGGTTATAAGTAGGGAAACGCTTTTTATCGGCTGATAATGATTCGACAATCAGCATGTTCTTTCCTTTGGAAACAGGCTTATACAATCCCGGCCTACCGGAGATAGACAAAATGTTCTTTAAATTCATATGTTCAAATTTGTTTTAGTAAGTAAACGTATTCAATAGATCCTCTACTTGCGGAATGACCGCTTGCGTGCCGTCATTCAGGATCGTGTAGTGCGCCCGGGCTTTTTTCTCTTCGTCGCTCATCTGGTGTTGGATTCGCCCGGCGATCGCTTCCCTGGAACTTGCGTCCCGTTTCATTGCACGCTCAATCCGAATATCCGTCGGGGCGTACACCATAACGATATAATCCACATCACCGGCAAAACCGGCTTCAATCAGTATAGCAGCTTCCAAGGCCACGAGGGGAGCGTCTTTATGCTCTTCCACCCATTGCCGGAAATCCGCTTTTACCCTGGGGTGGATGATGCCGTTTACCTTTCGGGCATGTTCCGGATCACCGAAAAGATAACCGGCCAATAGCGGCTTGTTGAGTTCGCCGTTCCGGTAGACTTCTTCGCCAAGCAGTGCCGTCAGCTCCCTGCGTATATGCGGATCGGCGGCGACAAGCCTTTTGGATTCGGTGTCGGACAGGTAAACCGGTACGCCCATCATTCCCAATAAGCGGGAAACAACACTTTTGCCGCTTCCTATCCCTCCGGTAATTCCTAATTTAATTGACATTCACTTGCTCTATTAAGAAGTCGATTTCCTCCGGCGAGATGCGGATATTGCTGATCCCCGCCGGCGCTGTCTTTAATGTCACTTTGTATTTATCGGAATGGAGCAGCAGATCTTCGTAAGAAATACGGATGGCAAAGTTGTCCGCCTCGATGTCCTTAAACTTACCCACGCCGACCTGGAAGGTAACCTTAACTTTAGACGGAAATGTCCGCAGGATCTTGTCCGCAGGAAAGTTTGTGCCGATCAAAGGAACTTCCACCGTCTTTTCCGTATAAATGTCCACAGGGAAAGTCAACTCTACGGTGTTGGGGACGAATTTCGCACCTTTAACAGGGCGGATAGCCGCCTTGTATATGGTTGTATCGGACATGTGCTCCAACGTCAACTTCTCCGTATAAGCATAGCTGATCGTGTCAAGCAGTGCAGAGGGCGCGTATACCAATACCGAATCCGGGTTGTAGAGCGTGTCGGAGATATAATACTGCCTGCCGGAAACCACCTTACCTTGCAGCTTGATCGGAACGTACTTGAATTTTCCGGTGGAATAGATATACTCCAACGTGTCGGGGTATACGGAGAGTAAATGCGTGGAAACATTCAATTGGCTTCTGATCTTTTTCTCAAATTCCGTAGCATAGATCTTGATATGGTTGTTGTCGCTGTTGTAGTCGCTAAACTCAAGGTTGACCGGATAGAAATTCCTGGCTATGGTATAGTTCAGCAACACTACTCCTTTGTCTTTTACCCTCACCTTGAGTTCCGACGGTGGTTCCGATGTCATTACAACATAATTGGGAACTCCTTTCAAGCGTACGGGCATGGTCAACTCCGCTTCAAAATCATCGTTAAGCGTTTGGAGTAGCCAAAATGCCACTGCGATGAAAAAGAAGAATAAAAAAACAAAAAACTCTCTGCTTTGCTTACTCAACAGAAAGTTCTTTATTCTTTTAGATAACAGTAAATAAAACAGTAGTATTTTTCTGCGACCAACCATAGGTATTTAGTTATCCCTGAGGCGGTTACTTTCCTGCTTTAGCTGAAGCGTCTTCGTTTGAAGCAAAGATCGAGCCTTTATCTACTTTGACCTTTACGTTGTCTGCTATTTCAAGAACGACGTAGTTGTCTTTAATGTCTTTGATCTTTCCGTGTATGCCGCCTGCGGTGATAACACTCCGGCCAACCTCAAGGGACTTGCGGAAATTGGCGATTTCTTTTTGCTTTTTGTTTTGAGGGCGGATCATAAAGAAATACATGATGGCAAACATAGCGATCAACATGATCCACATCATGTTACCTCCACCGCCGGCCGGCGACTGTTCCTGTAAGAAAGTGATAAGTAATACGTTCATAAATTTCTGTTTTTGGTTTTATTATAAATGCAAATATTAGTTTTTCGTTAGCTTGTCGCTGCTTTTCAAGTGATTTACTATTCCATCCAATGTTCCGTTGATAAAACTTCCACTCTTCGGCGTACTGTACAGTTTAGCGATCTCCACGTATTCATTCAGCGTAACACTGATCGGGATATTCGGGAAGCTCAATATTTCGGCGAGCGCGCATTGCATAATGATCACATCCATAAATGCCACGCGGTCGAAATTCCAGTTCTTTACGTTTTCGCTGATGAGGAGGCGGTAGTATTCTTCGTTAAGAATGGTGCGGCGGAACAGGCGACGGGTAAACTCTTTATCTTCTTCGTCTTTAAATTCAGGCAGTAACGGCTGGTTTGCTCCTTGTTTTTCCTCAAAGCGCTTGATGGTTTTCAACACGAACGTATCAACAATCTCCTTGTCGTCGTTCCAATACAGGCTTTGTTCTTCAAGAAGCTGATCCAATGATTCGTTTTTGAAAACGAACGCCTTATACAGTTTCCTCCACAGTTCCCTGTCCAGCTCATACGAAGAGTCGGGAGCTGCCATATATTCCTTATATATATCGGAAGCGATGATCTTTTCGTATAGTTCCTTAATAAAATCCTGATTGTTATTCCATGTCTTTTTCTGGTTGATGGCAAACTCGTCCAGCTGTATGTTTGCCGCCAATTGTACAGCGAATTTGTTTTTCACAAACTTCAGGTTGGGAGATGGATCTTCTTCTGTGGAAGAGTGTCTGGCTTTTGTTGCATCTATACGCTTTTGTGCGTAGTTTGTCAATGCAATTATCAACAGAAGGAGGTAGTTGTATAAATCGTAGGCTTTTGAAAGGCTGAAGAATAATTCTTTCTCCGCGGAGTCTAAATTTTTACTGCCGTTTTGGTAATAAGCATATATAATCTGTATAATCTTAAGACGAATAAGAACTCTGTTAATCATAATCTATAATAAAACTAATTATATTATGTTTGCAAAAATAGCTATTTAAATTAAGTAATGGCAAATAAATCATATTTTTTAATGAGGGCTTGGCATAACGAATGGTTGGACACTCATGTGCGAAGGTGCGCACGAGTATCCAACCATTATTATGCCAAGCCCCCTGTCCTTTACCGGCTGTCCTTTATTTATCTGCCGGCGTGATCTCGATCAGGCTGATTGCATAGCCGCCGCTTGGCGCCAGCTTTGTAGAAATTGTTGTTTTGGAGGTTACCCGCTTCTTCTTGATTTGGTAGGATGTCGGGTTGTGGATGTAGCCGGCATCTTTCCCATCGGCATAGCATGTGGCAACGTATTGTTTGCCGGGGTCGAGGAAATCCAGCGTAATGGTTGAGGTACGCGGGTTTTCGTCTGTGATTCCTCCGACGAACCAGTTGTTTGTTCCTTTCGCCTTGCGGGCGATGGTGATATAGTCCCCCGGTTCCGCTTCCAAGTACCGGCTTTCGTCCCAGTCGAGGGCTACATCTTTGATAAATTGGAAGGCATCCGGATAGCGCTCGTAGCTTTCGGGTAGATCCGCTGCCATTTGCAAGGGGCTGTACAGGGTTACGTATAGCGCCAGCTGCTTGGCTAAGGTGGTATGTACAAAGCTGTGTTCGCCCTCGCCCAGGAAGGTTAGCTTTGTATCGAAGATGCCCGGCGTATAGTCCATTGGCCCGCCAATCAGGCGGTTGAACGGCAGCAGTGTAGTGTGGAACGGTTTGCTGCCGCCAAATGCTTCGTATTCGGTTCCGCGGGCGGACTCATTCCCAATCAGGTTGGGGTATGTGCGGCAAAGCCCGGTCGGGCGGACGGCTTCGTGTGCATTTACCATGATCTTGTAATCGGCGGCTTTGGTTACGGCATACAGGTAATGGTTGTTCATCCACTGTCCGTAGTGATGCTCGCCGCGGGGAATGATATTGCCTACGTAGCCGCTTTTCACGGCATTATATCCATAGTCGGCCATCATCCGGTAGGCCTCGTCCATATGGCGTTCGTAGTTGCGTACGGAAGAAGATGTTTCGTGGTGCATCATCAGTCTCACGCCTTTGGATGCGGCATACCTGTTCAGTCCCGCCAGATTGAAGTCCGGGTATGGGGTGACAAAGTCAAACACATAGTCTTTTGACTTGCCGAACCAGTCTTCCCAACCTTCGTTCCAGCCCTCCACCAGCACTTGGTCGAACCCATGTTCGGCAGCGAAATCAATGTAGCGCCTCACCTTTCCGTCATTGGCCGAGTGCTTTCCGTTCGGCTTCACCTGGGCATAGTCCGTAGCGCCGAGTTTCACGGAAGCCAGCTCGTCCGTATAGGCCCATGCACCGTATCCTGTGATCATTTCCCACCACACTCCGATGTATTTCACAGGTTTGATCCAGGAAGTGTCTTCGTATTTGCAAGGTTCGTTCAAGTTCAGCGTGATGCGCGAGGCCAGAATGTCGCGGGCGTCGTCGCTGACGATGATTGTACGCCAGGGCGATTGGCAAGGAGTTTGCATATATCCTTTGTCGCCTTGCGCGTCGGGAGTGAGCCAGGATTTGAATACGAAGCCCTCGTCGTCAAGGTTGAGGTGCATACACGGATAGTCCACCAATGCCGCTTCGTGCAGGTTGATATACAACCCGTCGTTGCTTTTCATCATCAGCGCGGTTTGTACCCCCGTTGGTGAAAACGGCGTCTGGGAAGAGTTGGGCGTAATGGCCCCCTCCATCAGGCCGCGTATCTCGCTCAGCTTAGACTCCGTATAGTCATATTCCTGCGTATCGTAGTCGCCCGGGATCCAGAAAGCCCGGTGGTCGCCGGCCATGGCGAACTCTGTGTTTTCCTCCTTGATCACAAAGTAGTTCAGCTCCGGCTGTTGCGGAAACTCGTAGCGGAACCCCAAGCCGTCGTCGAACAAACGGAAACGGAGAACGATATACCGGTTCTCTTCCTTCTGGGTAAGCGTTACGGCAAGCTCGTTATAGTGGTTGCGGATTTGGCTTTCTTCGCCCCACACAGGTTGCCAGGTCTCGTCGAAGGTAGACGTCCGGGCATCCGTCTGTTCAAATCCGTCCGTCAGGTGGGCGCCGGCTTTCAGTTCCAGGCCTAACTTGGAAGGTTTAATCACAGCCTTACCTTTATAATAAAGTTCGTATACCGGCTCTCCCGCTCCATTCACTGAAAAGTTAAGCTCCAACTGTCCGCCGGGAGAGGCCATACGTTGGGCAAACATCATCGTTGTAGCCATTACAGCTGCGAGTACACACATTATCTTTCCGGATAGGTTTCTGTTCTTTTTCATGATAATTCTCTTTATATGGTTTGATACAAAGATAAACAGCCCATCCAAGGCATTGGTTCGTAGCGTTGCCAAAACGGGGCAGGCTCATAGAAAACGATTGCGCGGACTTCCCCGCCGCAGAGGCGGATTCATCGATTCGTTGTCAAAAGAAACGGAAACCGGATACAATCTGTTAATAAATTACTATCTTCGCATTATTGTTTTATTATTCACCCGTTTGACACAATACGTTTATGCCTTTTTCAGCCGAAAATATCCTTCTTGTAGGTTCAATCTTATTGTTCGCAAGTATCGCAGTCAGTAAAACAGGCTACCGGTTCGGAGTGCCGGCCTTGCTGGTCTTCCTGATGGTAGGTATGGTTTTCGGCAGCGACGGATTAGGCCTGCAGTTCAGCGACGCTTCGCAGGCGCAGTTCATCGGCATGGTCTCCCTGAGCGTTATTCTCTTTTCCGGCGGCATGGACACCAAGTTTGCCGAGATAAAACCAATCCTGTGGCCCGGCATCATGCTCTCCACCCTGGGCGTATTCCTGACGGCCCTCTTCACCGGTTTATTCATCTGGTTCATCACCGGCTTAGGCTTCACCAGCGTTCATTTGCCCGTGATGACAGCCCTGTTGCTGGCCGCCACCATGTCGTCCACCGATTCGGCATCAGTCTTCGCCATACTCCGGTCGCAAAAGATGAACCTCAGACACAACCTCCGCCCCATGTTAGAACTCGAGAGCGGCAGCAACGACCCGATGGCCTACATGATGACCATCGTCCTGATACAAGTCATCCAGTCGTCGGACATGAACCTTGTCGTGCTGGGTGGATCCTTCCTCATCCAGTTCGTAGTGGGCGCCGGCGCCGGATACATATTGGGCAAGCTGGCCATCAAGATACTCAACAAGATCGCCATCGACAACCAATCACTCTATCCGGTTCTGCTGCTCACATTTGTGTTCTTCACCTTCTCCTTTACGGACCGCATCCACGGCAACGGCTACTTAGCCGTCTACATCCTCGGTATCCTGGTGGGCAACAACAGGATCCCCTACCGGAAAAGCATCGCCACCACTATGGACGGGCTGAGCTGGCTGTGCCAGATCGTCATGTTCCTCTCGCTGGGCCTGCTGGTCAATCCGCACGAACTTCTCGACATCGCCCTGACCGCACTCCTGGTTGGCATCTTCATGATCATCATCGGCAGGCCGCTGAGCATATTCCTCTGTCTGCTGCCCTTCAAAACAGTCAACCTCCGTTCGCAGATCTTCGTCTCCTGGGTAGGACTCAGGGGCGCGGTGCCCATCATCTTCGCCACCTATCCCGTGGTAGCCGGAGTCGAAGGCTCAAACATCATCTTCAACATCGTATTCTTCATCACGATTCTCTCGCTTGTCATCCAGGGCACGACGATCCCCTTTATCGCCAAGTTGCTCAACCTGTCCACCCCGCTGAAAAAGACAGGGAACGACTTCGGCGTAGAACTGCCCGAAGAAATTGACAGCAAGCTGACCGACATGACCGTAACACAGGCAATGCTGGACGAGGCCGACACGCTTAAAGACATGGACTTGCCCAAAGGAACCTTAGTTATGCTTGTCAAGCGCGAAGGCGAATTTCTTATCCCCAACGGTACCCTAAAGCTCCATGCCGGCGACAAGCTGCTCCTGATCTCGGAAAGCGGAAAGAAACGCTGAACAACGTCTCCATACCCTTCAGCCACGTATAATTGGAGCTGCGCCAACCCTCAAATAGATAGCTGCGCATCCTTTTTCTGTCCATTATTTGGGCGTTGCCTTCGGCCGGGCCATCCGCTGCAAGTCCTCGCTCCGCTGCACTACGTTCCGCTCCGCTGTGGGCTTTCCGCTGCTCGCCCTAACGCGGCTGCGCCTTCACATTTACC
>JAITSN010000083.1 GCA_031287715.1 Mediterranea sp. (in: CFB group bacteria) | reverse complement strand
GCCCTTACATTGTCGAGCGCATACTGGTAGTCTTCCAGGATCTTTCCGACCACGGTCAGTTGCGGGTCTCTGTCTTTGTAGAGCGTTTCGTTGTCGGCAGGGTCTACAACGATGTCAATGTAGGGTATGTCGCCATACGTTTTTACCAGCATACTGTAGGCCAACGCGCGGAAGAAACGGGCGACGCCTGTCCAGTGGTTTTTCGCTTCGTCGGCGATGTCCATCGTTGGGATCTTCTCGAGCATGACGTTGGCTTTGCGCACGATGCTGAGGTGGTCTCCCCATGTAGCGGTTACGCCATTGATTCCGGTAATGTTCGAAATGGGGAAGTACAAACGTTGGTTGGTATCCGCACTGTTCTCGCTCGTAAGCAGAAAGTCGTCGTTATAAGAGTCGCCCGAGAAGTAACCTCCGAAGGTGCGGTAATCCTGTGCGTATCCAACGAAATAGGTTGTATAGAAACCTTGTGTGTATGATCTTAGGCTGACCTCATTGACCCAGTAAGAGTCGTTTGTCAGCTTGTCAAGCGGATCTTTATCCAGAAAGTCGTCGCAGCTGTATGTTGATGCGAGGGCCAGGAGGCATCCGATGTATAAAAGATATTTTTTCATGTTCTGAATGATTAGATTGATTAAAGAGTAGCCTGTAAACCGAATGACAGCGTGCGCTGGTAGGGGTAGCTCCGTCCGAAGTTCCGCTGGTCGGCCGATGATCCGACATAGCGGATGTCTATTTCCGGGTCGATGTCGGGTTTGACCTTCTCGAACTCAAACAGGTTTTCTGCGGTGAAGTACACCCTCAGGTTCTTGATATAGGCCTTGCTTACCCATGCTTTGGGCAGCGTGTAGCCCAGCGTCAACGTCTTGCAACGCAAGTATGCCATATTGAGCAGGTATCTGTCATTAACCGTATAGTTGCCTGAGGCTATTTGCGCGTAGCTCATCGGGCGTGGATAGAACGCATCAGTATTATCCGGACTCCAGTAGTCTTCCGCTCCTTTGTAGTAGGGTTCTCCGGGAGTAAAACCGGGCAACACCTGATTACCCATAGCCCACAGGTCGCGTTTGCCTACACCCTGGAAGAACATGTTGAAGTCAAACCCTTTGTAGTCGGCCCCGATGCTGAAACCATATTCATAGCGCGGCAGTGCATTACCGATGATGCCGTAATCTTTGGGGTCGCCGGTATCGGCGCCTTTCTTGATGAATGTATCTCCATCCAAGTCTTTGTACAGGACATCACCCGGAGCGAACTTGTATCCTGCTGTGAATACAGCCGTCTGGTCGGGGATGTTCGGCAGGAGTTTGCCGTTGGCGTCAAAGTCGCTTTCCTGAAGCAGGCGGTCAACCTGAAGCCCCCATATGTCTCCCAGAATCATGCCTTCTTTATATACACTTGTGGTCGAGAACCAGCCGGTACCAGCTGATCCATAGGTAGGAATGGCCGTATTGGTGGTCCAGTTCGTTACTTTTGTCTTATAGTCGGACAGTTGGGCACCTAAGGTGATTGCCAGGCCGTTCTTAAATTCATGGCGGAAGTCAACGGCCAGTTCCCATCCCGGTGTTTCCATCTTGCCCGAGTTCTGGTATGGGCTGGTGGCTCCGAGGGTTTGGGGCAGGTTTGCCGTTGTCAGGATGTCGCTGGTGGTTCTTTTATACCAGTCGAAGGTGACGCCTATCCTTTCTTCCCAGAATCGCGCATCGAAACCGAAGTCGATCGTTTTCACCGTTTCCCATGTTAACGATTCGGATACTACGGTCGGGGTAGTGAATGATCTTTGCGGAATGCCCCCGATGTGCCAGCTACTTGACGAGACGGCCGAGGCGCTTATTGTGGATATGAACCTGTTCAGGCCTATATCCTGGTTGCCGATCGAACCGTAAGAGCCTCTTAGTTTCAGGGATGACAGTACCGGCTGGAGCGGCTTCATGAAGTTTTCTTCCGAGATTCTGTATCCGGTGGATACCGAAGGGAAGAAGGCAAAGCGGTCGCCCTTCGGGAAACGTGAAGACCCGTCGTAGCGCCCGTTCAATTCGAGCAGGTAGCGATCCATGAATGTGTAGTTGATGCGTCCGAAGAACCCGGCTACTGACCAGCTGCTACGTTCCGAGCTTACGGTTTGGTCGCCTGTGGCAAGAATCAGTTCCGGCTTTTGCGGGCTTAGCAGCCCGTTCCGTTTGGCACTGACATACTTGTACTTGCTTTCTTCCGTACTTGAACCTGCCATTACTTTAAAATCATGGCTGCCGATCTGTTTTGAATAAGTAGCTACGACGTTGCTGGTTAGCATCTGTGTTCTGGATATTTCTTCCGAAGCATAATCAAAAGCGGCGGAGATATAGTTTTTATACGAATTCTTCAGGGCAGTGCTGTTTGGATGGTTCGTGAAGATGTCGTAGGCATACACCTGGTCTCCATGTGCATGATAGCGTTGCTCGGTGGCTGTGTAGGTTATGTCTGCATCAATGGTTAGTCCTTCTATGGGTTTCAAGGTAACACCTCCACCCAGACGGACATAATCCCTCTTCCGGCTGGTCATCGGTGCTTGCTGAAGCTCGGTCAAAGCGCTCCTCATCGGTTTGCCGTCTATTGTGCCGTAAGGGTATATGGGTTGCCATCTGTAAAGATAATACATATAGTCGTAGAGGTTGTTGGCGTTGTACACAAACGGCTTGCTCATGTTCGTCCGGGCATACATGGTATTGGCCCTGAGCAGGATGTATTTACTGACCTCCGTGTTCAATGTCAGGTTAGCGTTGTACCTGTCAAACGTATCGGGGTTGTCTTTCGTCAGGCCTTCTTGCCCCAGGTAACCCAATGTGATGCCGTAGTTTGTTTTTCCGTTGCCTCCTGTAACCGAAAGGTTATGGTTTTGCTGCGGCATCCAGTCTTTGATATACATACCATACCAATCCCAGGTCCTGTACATGTGAAGCCCTGAAGCGTCATATTCGTAGTCTCTTCCTTCTACTATTTCCGATCCCAGGCTTTTGCCGTCGCCATACTTTTGGTAGAAATCTTTCAATCCGGCTATCGTCTTATCATCAACGATGATATTTGCTACCATATTATAGGAGTTAGCCGATGCGGGGGCGTTCTTCACGCCCGCCAGGTTGATCTCGGCTTGTTGCCATCCGGGCAGCTGTTCCGGTTTTTGGGTTGGCGTGCGCCATGCGAAGTTGTTGGAATACTTCACGGTAACCGTTTCGTGCTTCTGCTTGGCTTTGGTGGTGATCAACAATACCCCGAATGCACCCCTGGCTCCATAGATAGAAGCTGAGGCTGCATCTTTCAGTACGGAGATCGATTCGATGTCATCCGGATTGATGAAGGTAATATCCGTTACCTCTACGTTATCGACCAGGATCAGCGGTTTGGCTTCTCCATTGGGAGAGCCTATCCCCCCTCTGATCTTAATTGTCGGGGCAGAGCCTATCTCTCCCGATTTCGTCGAGATAGTCAGCCCGGGCACAGCGCCCTGGAGCGCGCGGCCTATATCGGAGATCGGGCGACTGTTAACGGTTTTACCTACGTCGACAGAAGAAACGGCACCTGTCAGGTTTACTTTCTTTTGTGTACCGTAGCCCACGATAACCACTTCGTCCAGGAGTTCATTGTCTTCCTGTAAAATGATTCTCATGTCGTTAGCCGCTTTTGTCTCTTGTGTTTTGTAGCCCACGTAGGAAACGGTAAGTGCGGTTCCCTGTTTCACATTCAGTGAGAATCTGCCGTTGATGTCGGTGATTGTACCATTGATTGTACCTTTTTCAAGGATGCTTGCGCCGATGATCAGTTCGCCTTTGCCGTCAACAACCACGCCGCTGATGGTTTGTGATTGCATGTGTTCCTTCACATGGTGTGAACCGTCGGATAGAGCTTGATTAGCCGCTGCATTACCGCTCCATAGAAGAAAAGCAGCTATAGCTAATGTGGTGAGAAGCCGATGCTGGATGGGCTTTCGTCTTTTGTAATCTTCATTCATAAAAGATAGATGATTTAATAAATAATTAATTAACTCGGAAATTTAAGAATAAGCATAAGTTCTGTATGAACTTAGGTAGTATTCGTGTTAGTCACTACATACTACAAGGATACGGTTTTTCATTCGTCATAGGCAAAAGTTGTTTAAAGGTTCAATACTGCCCCTGATCTATATATCTATAATAAGACCAGAGAGTCCTGTTAGCTTTATTGGCAAAGTTAGGGTTTATTTTAATATCGGAAACCTTTATTGATTATTTTTTAGATTTGTGCCTACTATTTCACAACCGAACACAGCCATACGGGCCAATAAAAGGCTATCGCCATAAATTAAGCGGGTTGATTATCTTTGCATCAAAAAGAAAGCTATGAATGATATGAAGAATAGAAAAGAAATGAACCGGTCGTTCTTATTCGTTTTAATGTTCTGTTGTGGATTGCTCCCAAACCTCCGTGCGGAAGGGACGGCGCCTTGCCGTTATGTGGATCCGTTTATCGGCACCACAAACTTCGGGACAACCCATCCCGGCGCTTTGTGCCCCAACGGATTGATGTCCGTTGTTCCTTTCAACGTTATGGGTTCCGAAGAGAACATGTACGACAAAGACGCCCGTTGGTGGTCTGCCCCATACGAGTTTCACAATACCTGCTTCACCGGCTTCTCGCACGTCAACCTGAGCGGTGTGGGATGCCCCGAGCTGGGTTCGTTGCTGGTCATGCCCACAACGGGAGAGTTGAATGTAGATTTCAAAACATACGGTTCCCCCTATACCGACGAGCAAGCATCCCCCGGCTATTACAGCAACCGGTTGAGCCGTTACCGGATCAAGACGGAAGCCTCCGCCACGCTCCGGACCGGAAGCCTCCGTTTCACCTTCCCCGAAGGCAAAAGCCACATCCTGCTTAACCTCGGCGAAGGGCTGACCAACGAGACCGGCGCGTTTGTGCGCCAGGTAAACAGCCGCGAAGTAGAGGGCATGAAGCTCCTCGGTACGTTCTGCTACAATCCGCAAGCTGTATTCCCGATATATTTCGTTATGCGCATCAGTAAGCAACCCCTGCAAAACGGCTACTGGAAGAAACAACGCCCCATGCACGGCGTGGAAGCCGAATGGGATCCCGACCAGGGCCGGTACAAACTCTACCCGGACTACACCAAAGACATAGCCGGCGATGACATCGGCGCCTATTTCTCTTTCGATACACAGGAAGGAGAGCAGGTCGAAGTGCAAATGGGCGTTTCGTTCGTAAGCATCGAGAATGCCCGCCTGAACCTTGAGGCCGAGCAATCAGGAAAGCAGTTCGAATCTATCCGCGCCCATGCCGAAAAGATATGGAACGACGACCTCTCGCGCATCCGCGTCGAAGGAGGCACCGAAGAGCAGAAAACAGTATTCTACACCGCCCTGTACCACCTGCTGATCCACCCGAACATCTTGCAGGACGTAAACGGAGAGTATCCGGCCATGGAAAGCGGGGAAATACGCATCACACAAGGCAACCGCTACACCGTATTCTCCTTGTGGGACACCTACCGCAACCCGCACCAGTTCCTGACGCTGATCTACCCCGAACGTCAGATGGAAATGATACAAACCATGCTCGGCATGTATCGCGAACACGGATGGCTGCCCAAATGGGAACTTTACGGGCGCGAAACCCTGACGATGGAAGGAGACCCCAGCATCCCCGTCATCGTAGACAGCTGGATGAAAGGCCTGCGGGATTTCGACGCCGGGCTTGCGTACGAAGCCATGTACAAATCGGCAACCCTGCCCGGAGCGCAAAACCTGATGCGTCCCGACAATGACGACTATATGTCGCTAGGCTACGTTCCCCTGCGGGAGAAACACGACAACTCCGTCTCGCACGCGCTGGAGTATTACATAGCCGACTTTGCCCTCTCCCGCTTTGCCGCAGCGCTGGGGAAAAAGAACGATGCGGAATACTTCCGCAACCGCTCGCTGGGCTACAAACACTACTACGACAAGACGTTCGGAACACTCCGCCCGCTACTGCCCGACGGCCGCTTCCATACCCCGTTCGACCCCCGCCAAGGCGAAAACTTCGAGCCAAACCCCGGGTTCCACGAAGGCAGCGCCTGGAACTACACATTCTACGTCCCCCACGACATCAACGGGCTGGCCCGTCTGATAGGCGGGAAGAAGCCTTTTGTAGAGAAACTGCAACGCGTGTTCGACCAAGGACTTTACGACCCCGCCAACGAACCGGACATGGCCTACCCCCACCTCTTCAGCTACTTCCCCGGCGAAGAATGGCGCACCCAGAAACTCACCCGGGCACTGCTGGACAAACACTTCACCGCCCGCCCCGACGGCATCCCCGGGAACGACGACACCGGCACCATGTCCGGCTGGGCGGTATTCAACATGATGGGATTCTATCCCGATTGCCCCGGGCAGCCCGAATACACACTGACCACGCCCGTATTCGACAAAGTAACCATCCGGCTCGACAAGAAATGGCACGGGCAAGACTCGCTGGTCATAGAAACCATCCGCACCTCCACAGAAGCCAAATACATCAAAGAAATCCGGCTGGGCGACCAAGTGCACAAAGGATTCCGCATCAGCCACCGGCAATTAGTCGGCTCGGGAAGAATAACATTCTACCTGAAAGAGCCTTGATATGGAGACGTTGCAAGCGTGGAGTACATCGTTAAAATAAACCGTTCCCGTTTTTTATATTAGGGGAGAATACGTACTTTTGTCAGCGTAAGCGTAATCGTAATCGTAGGTTAATGGCGTCGTTAAAAGCAAATACATTTATACCATTCTTATTACTCGTCTTGTTTTTGTTGATTCCGGATGAAGTTATGTCCCAACGTCGGAGAAGAATTGAATCGCCTGACAGCCTGTCCGTCAATATGAAGAATGATTCTATCGGACAAGATTCCCTCTCTGCGGTTCCCGTACCCGAAAAAAAGAAGAAACAACCGCTGAACGCCCCTGTGATTTATGAAGCGAACGACTCTATCGTGCTTACCGGAAACGGTTATGCCCATCTGTATGGAAACGGAAAAGTAAACTATGAGAAGATTGAGCTGACCTCGCAAATCATATCCATGAACATGGACAGTAGCACGGTATACGCCCGTGGAGTAGAGGATTCTTTAGGTGTAGCGACCGGTGCCCCCGTGTTTAAGGACGGAGACACCCCGTATGAAACAAAAAGCATCCGGTATAATTTCAAGAGCAAACGGGGCATTATCAGTAATGTAGTCACCCAGCAGGGAGAAGGGTATGTTGTTGGCCACAATGCCAAAAAGGGAGCCAATGATGAACTCTTTATGGTGAACGGCAAATACACCACCTGCGACCACCACGACCATCCTCACTTCTACCTGCAACTGACCCGCGCGAAGGTACGGCCCAAGAAAAACGTGGTGACAGGCCCTGCTTATTTGGTGATAGAAGATGTTCCGCTGCCTCTTTTCGTTCCCTTCTTCTTCTTCCCTTTCTCCAGTAGTTATCAATCCGGTTTTATTATGCCGACTTATATGGACGATAACAATAAAGGATTCGGGCTTACCGGTGGAGGATATTACTTTGCCGTTAGCGACCAAATGGATGCTAAGGTGCTGGGGGAGATCTTCACCAAAGGCTCCTGGGCATTGGGGGTAGAAACAAACTATAATAAGCGGTATAAATATTCGGGGGCCTTGCAAACCAATTACCAGGTAACGAAAACCGGCGATAAAAATATGCCGGACTATCTGGTGGCAAAGGACTTTAAAATTGCATGGAACCACCGCCAGGACGCAAAGGCAAGCCCGAACAGTACGTTTTCGGCCAGTGTGAACTTTACGACCAGCAGCTATGAGCGGCAAAACGTCAATAACTATTATAACCCGAGCCTGATGTCGCAGAACACCAAAACATCAAGTGTGAGTTATTCGCGCAATTTCCCGGACCAGAAGCTGACCCTTTCTGCAACCACAAATATCGCACAGACCATGCGCGACTCTTCCATCGCCGTAACCTTACCGGACTTGAACATCTCGCTGAGCCGTATATTCCCTTTTAAACGTAAAAGAGCGGTAGGAGAAGAACGCTGGTATGAGAAGATCTCGCTGAGCTATACGGGACGGCTAACAAACAGCATCCGGACAAAAGACAATGAACTGTTCGACAAGAGCCTGATCAAAGACTGGACAAACGGCATGAACCACAGTATTCCCATCAGTGCAACGTTTACCCTGTTCAACTACTTCAACCTGACCCCGAGCCTTAATTATACGGAACGCTGGTATACGCGCAAGGTCATGCAGGCCTATGATCCGAAAGCCAAAAACATGGCGCCGTCCGATACGGTCTATGGCCTTCACCGCGTATACAATTACAACGCGAGCTTAGGCATAAGCACCAAACTCTATGGCATGTATAAGCCCTTGTTTGCCAAGAGCAAAGATATACAGATCCGGCATGTCTTCTCTCCGCAAATAAGCATAAGCGCAGCGCCGGACTTTGGCTCTCCGGCCTATGGATATTATGAGCCTTACAGCTATACAGATGCCAGCGGACAGGTGCAGACGGGTTACTACTCGCCGTATTCTTATAGCGGCGCGCCGTTCAGCCCTCCGGGAAGAGGCCGGCAAGGGAATATCAGTATGGATGTATCGAACAATATTGAAGCGAAATTCAACTCGGACCGCGACTCGACAGGAATAAAGAAAATAAGCGTGATCGACGAGCTGGGTGCAAGCATCTCTTACAATATGGCGGCGGATTCCATGCAGTGGAGCGACCTTTCGATGCGCATGCGCATAAAAATAACAAAGAGCTACACCTTGAACTTCAACTCTTCTTTTGCTACCTATGCCTATGAGCTGGACAAGAACGGCAATGTAAGGACGGGCAAACGCACCGAATGGTCGTACGGTCGCTTTGGCCGCTTCCAGGGATGGGGATCCTCGTTCAACTACAGTTTCAATAATGATACGTGGAAGAAATGGTTTGGTTCCAAAGACCCGAAAGACGAGAATGCTTCATCCGAAGGGGCATCTCCGGACAAAGAAAAGGATTTGGAAATGAATCCCGAAGGAGCGCCCGGAAAGCGTGTAGAAAAAGCAAAAGCCGATGCCGACGGATACCAGGAGTTTAAGATGCCCTGGACATTTAACGTCAACTATTCGTTTAATATCCGTGAAGACAGGGCGAAGCCGATCAATAAGAAAACCATGCGCTACCCTTATAAATACACGCACAACCTGAATGCTTCGGGCAATGTAAAACTATCCAATAACTGGGCTGTGAACTTCAATTCAGGATACGACTTTGAAGCAAAGGAAATCACACAGACCACATTCAGCATATCCCGCGACCTGCACTGCTTCACGATGACAGCCAGCCTTTCGCCTTTCGGACGCTGGAAATCATACAACTTTACGATCCGCGCCACCGCAAGCATCCTGCAAGACCTGAAATGGGAACAAAGAAGCCAGATGAATAGTAATATTCAATGGTACTAAGCGTACCCTCCGGCAATCCATTATCAAGAAAAATCACCCCCATAGATAAGAGATCTTTAGAATCTCACCCTGGCTTCCTCCAAAAAAACAATGCCTTTCAAACCGCTGTTTGAAAGGCATTGTTCCTTGTATCTTCTTAAGTACTTTATTGGAGTGGAGCGAAAAACGGGACTCGAACCCGCGACCCTAACCTTGGCAAGGTTATGCTCTACCAACTGAGCTATTTTCGCATTTTTATTATCCAGTGAAGAGAATGAGACTCGAACTCACACGACATAACTGTCACTACCCCCTCAAAGTAGCGCGTCTACCAATTCCGCCATCTCTCCATCCTAACAATGATTGGTGCCCAGAACAAGACTCGAACTTGCACGTCTCTCAACACTCGCACCTGAAACGAGCGCGTCTACCATTCCGCCACCTGGGCTTAATCTATTTCGGATGAGCGAGCGAAAAACGGGACTCGAACCCGCGACCCTAACCTTGGCAAGGTTATGCTCTACCAACTGAGCTATTTTCGCATTTAACGGACACAAAGATAAAATACATTCATTTACTTGCCAAACTTTTCTTCAGTATTTTCTCAATTTCCTGAAGTTCTCTCATTATGGCATTTGTCTCGGACAACGGGTTTTGGGGAAAATATAGATATTGTTAAGTTTTAAATGCGGATCAACGCAGGTTGATAAGCTTTGTTTCTGCCTGTTCCACACGGGAAAAGCCGAAACCGGCTATGATGTTTTGCATAAGTACGCCAATGGCCTCGTTGCACAGGTTGCCCATACTGCCCTCGTGAGTATGGTGTACTTGCTTATCGTGTGAAAAATTACCGGCTTCAATATCTATTCCCACTTTCTTATAGGCATCACGGAAAGGCATTCCTTCGCGGGCAAGACGATTCACTTCTTCCACGCTGAAGATCGGCAGGTACTTATCATCATCAAGGATATGTTCATTCACTTTCATTTCCTTGACAATATAAGCAGTCATGTGCAGGCAATCTTTGAGTTCCTCGAATGCAGGAATAAATATCTCCTTGATGATTTGTAAATCACGGAAATATCCGGATGGCAGGTTATTGGCAATCATCATGATCTGCTGCGGCAATGCTTGTAGTTTATTGCATTTGGCGCGAGTAAGTTCGAATACATCCGGATTCTTTTTGTGAGGCATGATGCTCGACCCTGTGGTACACTCATCGGGAAGTTTCACGAAGCCAAAGTTCTGGCTGTTGTACAGGCAAGCATCATAAGCCAGCTTTGAAAGGGTTCCGGCAATGCCGGCCAGGGCAAAAGCCACGTTACGCTCCATTTTTCCGCGTCCCATTTGTGCATAAACCACGTTGTAGTTCATCGAGTCGAAGCCCAGAAGCTCAGTGGTCATACTACGGTTAAGGGGGAATGAAGAACCATATCCGGCAGCAGAACCCAGCGGATTCCGATTACACAATTTATAGGCGGCTTGCAAGAACAACATATCGTCGACTAAGCTCTCGGCATAGGCTCCAAACCATAATCCGAAAGATGACGGCATAGCAATCTGCAAATGCGTATAACCCGGCAGCAGGACATGTTTATACTCCTCGCTCCGATCAATCAATAGTTGGAATAGCGTTTCTACGTCTCCGGCAATCTCTTTGATCTGTGCACGGGTAAAGAGTTTCAGGTCGAGCAGCACCTGATCGTTACGCGAACGTCCGCTGTGGATCTTCTTGCCCGCATCACCTAAACGACGGGTCAGCAGGAGTTCAACCTGTGAATGTACGTCTTCCACACCATCTTCAATTGCAAACCGGCCTTCTTCTATTTCCGAATAGATATTCCTGAGTCCGGCAAGCAAGGTTCGCCATTCGCCGGAAGTCAATAAGCCCATACTCTCCAGCATCGTGATATGCGCCATAGAGCCTATAACATCATGTTTTGCCAAGTACATATCCATTTCGCGATCACGTCCTACCGTAAAACGCTCAATCTCTTTATTTACCTGGACATTCTTCTCCCAAAGTTTCATCATTCAGTTGTTAGAGCGGCCTAAATTCCAATTCATTTAATACTGTGCCTCTGCTAATATCTCGGCCATCTTTTCCAGCGCGTTCTGCAAGGGTTTCCGGAGCACATTGTTCATGATCGGATTTACGTCAGCGTTAACGATCAGACGCATTTTACATCTTTCTCCCGATAACGGATCAAGCTGTATCCACACGACAAAAGGTAAGGGCGATTTGGTGGTTTCAAACTTAATGTGTTTATAAGGCTCACGTTCGACGATCGCCAATGTGATCTCACCCACACCTAACATATTGATCGTAACCGTATCCCGATCGAAACTCATACCTTGTACCTTGTCGGAGTGAATATTACCTTTCACCGACTCCAGATGGTTTAAATCCGACAATTTATAGAACACGCGTTCCACATTGAACGGAATGATTTTGATGCGACTTTCAACTTTAATCATAACTATTAGCTTTGTGGCTCCCAATGAGCCGGATCTTTACGCCATTCAACGAGGGTCTTCACATCATCTTCATCAATATATTCGGTACGTAACGCTGCTTCAAGAACAGCTTCATAGGTGGTCAATGTGACCAAAGGCACTTTAGCTTCCTTGAACGTTTTTACCGCAATATCAAATCCGTAAGTAAATGCTGCGACCATACCAATCACCTCACAACCGTCGCGGCGGATGGCTTCGACAACTTTGAGGCTACTGCCGCCGGTAGAAATCAGATCTTCTACAACGACGACTTTCATTCCCGGACGAAGCTCGCCTTCGATAAGATTTTCCAATCCGTGGTCTTTCGGAGTAGAACGGACATATACAAAAGGAAGGTTCAACGCATCGGCCACTAAAGCTCCTTGGGGAATAGCACCGGTTGCAACGCCTGCGATAGCGTCTGCCTGTCCGAATCGTTCCAATATGAGACGTGTAATTTCAATCTTTACAAAATTACGTAGAGAGGGGTAAGATAATGTCTTGCGATTGTCGCAGTAGAATGGTGATTTCCATCCTGAAGCCCAGGTGAACGGATTCGCCGGCTGCAACTTGATCGCTTTTATTTTCAACAACTTCTCTGCAAATATTCTCTCTAAATTCTTCATAATTAT
Source organism: Mediterranea sp. (in: CFB group bacteria) (assembly GCA_031287715.1). GTDB lineage: Bacteria > Bacteroidota > Bacteroidia > Bacteroidales > Bacteroidaceae > Bacteroides. Next base: position 17,051 of record JAITSN010000083.1, on the reverse strand, counting down.
CATCAAACTTGGTCATTATCTGATGCAAAAATATAGAAACGGAATGAATTGGAAAAAGAAAAAACATATCTTTTTAAGCAAGCCCGTCCTTCAAAACAGTCCTGCAAAGGATTAATCCCTATCGGGCAAATCCAGACATTGCTCGATGTATTGCATTTCAAAACCCCGGCTGAGGGCAAACCGGACCAGTTTGGCTTCTTTCTCTTCCTTGTTCTTACCTTGGATGCTCCGCTTTTTCATATCAAGAAGGCATCTCAGCGTGGCCGTGTATTCTTCTTCGTCAATATCATTTAAATAAGGCTGGTATACGGCTTCGGGAATCTTGCGCAGATCCAGCGCTTGTGCGATTTTCAGGCGCCCCCATTTGCTCAGGCGGAATTTATCGTTCACAAAGCTCCGGCTAAAACGATCGTCATTAATGAAGCCGCTTGTTTCCAATGCATCCAGCATACCTTCGATCGTTTTGTTGCCAAACCCCCATTTTTTCATCTTTTCGTAAGCGTCCGCCCTGCTCTGCTCACTTTTCGCACAATAGCCGGCAATGCGTTTTATTGCCTCTGTTTCTTTAATTACACTCATTTGATTGCGGTTATTATTCTGTCATTACCAACTAAATCCTTTATCAGCCGAATGTTCTTATAGTTCAGTACATTCAGCAATTCGACCGTTTCAGGCCCGTATGCCCGATTGATTTCAAAATAAAGTTTGCCACCCGGCAGAAGCATACCTGTTCCAAGCCGGGCAATATGCCGATAGAAACGCAGCGGATCGTCATCGGGAACAAACAGGGCAAGTCCAGGCTCCCAATCCAACACATTCCGGTCCATGGTTTCTTTTTCTTTTTCGCCTACATAAGGAGGGTTGCTGACAATTACATCGTATTTGTCTTCTCCGGGTTCGGCACCGAACACATCCACTTGGGAAAAATGAACATCGACGCCCTGTTCGCCGGCATTCCGGCTTGCAACAGACAGTGCTTTTCCGGATATATCCCAGGCGTCGACCCGTCCCGCCGGCAAATGTGCCGCCAAAGAAACGGCAATGCAGCCGCTACCCGTTCCGATGTCGAGGACACGGATCCCACCGGAATTTTCTTTCAGGATAAGATCCACCATTTCTTCCGTCTCGGGCCTTGGGATCAGCACTCCGGGTTCTACATGAAAAGCCAAGCCATAAAAGTAAGCCGTTCCGCATATGTATTGGATAGGCTCGCGGCGTTTCAGCCGGTCGACGGCCTGCTCCAGCAGGCGCTGCCCGTTGCCGGATAATTTAATATCTTTGCGCAGATAGATAGCTGTTTCATCCAGTCCAAGCAAGTCTTTACAGATGATTGCAGTAAGGCTTTGCAGCTCCCGCAAAGGATAAAGATCATGCAAAGAGTGCGTGATATAGGTGATAATGTTCGTCATTATGAGTTTTTGAAACACAAAGATAACTTTTTCAGCAATAAAAGATGAGAGATGAAATTTACATCCGCCGATGCATTCAGCTGGCGAAAAACGGGCGGAACAACGTTGCGCCCAACCCAATGACAGGCGCGGTGATCGTATGCGACGGCCGGATCATAGGAGAAGGATACCACATAAGATACGGCGGCCCTCACGCCGAAGTAAACGCCATCCGTTCGGTATCGGTAAAAGACGAATCCCTGCTGAAACGTTCTACCCTATATATCAGTCTGGAACCCTGTTCGCATCATGGGAAAACCCCTCCTTGCGCCGACCTGATCCTCGAAAAACAAATACCCCGAATCGTGGCCGGATGCCAGGATCCTTTTATACAAGTGGCCGGAAGAGGCATACAAAAGCTGCGCGATGCCGGACGGGAAGTCGTAGTGGGCGTATTGGAAGAAGAATGTCGCCGCCTCATCCGTTCTTTCATCACAGCGAACACGCTGCACCGCCCATACATCACGCTGAAATGGGCAGAGTCGGCAGACGGCTTCGTGGATATTAACCGCACGGGAGGGACGGCAGCCAGGCTATCGACCAACCACACGATCATGCCGGCGCACAAGAAAAGGGCGGAAGCAGACGCTATTATGGTAGGAACCCATACCGCCGCAATGGACAACCCATCGCTGAACGTACGCCACTGGTACGGCAAGGATCCGCTTCGCATCGTACTGGACAAACATCTGGCGCTCAGCTACCCGCTACATTTGTTTGACGGCAGCATCCCGACACTGGTCTACACAACAAAGACAGGCCGAAGCGCGGGACAAGTGGAATACATCACGCTGGACGGCGGGAAACCTTTGCTTCCGCAGATCATGGCCGACCTTGACCGGCGCCGCATACAAACACTGCTGGTTGAAGGAGGCAGCCGGTTGCTGCAATCCTTTCTCGACGATGGACTGTGGGACGAGATCTTTGTAGAAAAGAGCGGGGCTGTACTTCTGTCCGGCGTTAAAGCCCCTGAAGTCAGCCCCGAAAACTATTATTCAATAGAAAAGAACTTCGGCGTCTATACCTTTCATTACGTCAGGAAAGACAGATAACCGCGCACCTTACTTGATCTCCCAAGTATCGCCCGTCGTTATCAACATTTCTTCCAGCGTACGGGCCGGCTTTTTGGCGCGTACTTCCTCGATTTGCGCATACACGCTTTGGTCATACGACGGCGCCTTCACATCGCGGATAACGCCCAACGCCACAGGGAAGTCCGGCCCGTCCATCAGCGCCAGCTTCATGTGCAGCGTATTATCTTCGCAGTACGCATCGTGCACCAGCAGATCCTTTTCCGTTATTCCGTTCTCACCCGGCTTAACCACTTTCAAGCCGAAGCCCTCCTGCATCAAGCCATACTCATTGTTTTCGCCGAAGATCATCGGTTCGCCCTGCTTCAGGTAGATCGCATTCTTCGCGCGGTCAGCCTTGGAAGCCAGGCGGCTTTGCGAGCCGTCGTTGAAGATCACGCAGTTCTGCAAAACCTCAACCACCGAAGCGCCCTTATGTTTGGCCGAAGCAACCAGCACGTCCGCCGCGCCGGGGCCGTCGACATCCACACAGCGGGCGAAGAAGCGTCCGCGAGCGCCAAAGACCAGCTCGGCCGGGCGGAAAGGATCTTCTATCGTTCCGTAGGGAGAAGACTTCGTTACCAATCCGCGCGGAGAAGTGGGCGAATATTGTCCTTTGGTCAGGCCGTAGATCCGGTTGTTCAGCAGGACGATATTTATATCCACATTACGGCGAAGCACATGGATAAAATGATTGCCGCCGATAGCCAGGCCGTCGCCGTCGCCGGAGATCTGCCAGACGCTTAGCTTGGGGTTGGCCACTTTCACGCCGGTGGCAATGGCGGCCGCGCGGCCGTGGATAGTATGAAAACCATAAGTATTCATATAATAAGGTAAGCGGGACGAGCACCCGATGCCGGAGATCACCGCAATGTTATGCGGTTCGACACCCAGTTCGGCCATAGCCTTGTGCAGTGAATTGAGCAGCGCGTGGTCGCCGCAACCGGGGCACCAGCGTACGTACTGGTCGCTCTTATAATCTTTGGCTGTATATAATGTTTGGCTCATCTTATTTCTCCTCCATAATTTTAGTAAATTCTTCTACAAGTCTTAACACATTGAACGGCTGCCCTTTCACGCGGTTAAACGGATAGATGTTCAGCCCGGGAACCTTGGCGCGAAGCAGCGTTGCAAACTGCCCCATATTCTGTTCGGCAACGACGATCTTTTTGTACCGCTTCAGCAGCGCGGCCGTATTCTTCGGCAAAGGACTGACATATTGGAAATGGGCCAGCGCCACTTTCTTCCCCTGCCGGCGCATGATCTCCATGGCAGAGTACAAGTGCCCGTAAGTTCCGCCCCAGCCGACAATCAGCAAGCCGGCATCTTCATCTCCCTCGATCGTTTGCTCCGGAATAACATTTGCGATATGATCGATCTTCGCCTGGCGGGTTTCGGTCATCTTCTGATGGTTGGCCGAATCAGTCGAGATCACACTCGTATTGAAGTCCTTTTCGAGACCGCCGATACGGTGCTGAAAATCCGGCGTGCCCGGCACGGCCCAGTAGCGAACCTTCGATTCCGCATCCCGCAGATACGGTTTCCATCCCTCCTGCATCCCGCCGGTTACATAAGGCGGACGGATGGGCGTATATTCTTTCATGGAAGGGATCTTCCAGGCCGCCGAACCGTTGGCGATATATCCATCGGTCAGCAAGATCACAGGCGTCATATGCTCCAGCGCGATCTTGGACGCCATGAAGGCCGCGTCGAAACAGTTGGCCGGCGAAGTAGCCGCAATCACAACCAGCGGACTTTCGCCGTTGCGCCCCCACAGCGCCTGCAGCAAATCTGTCTGCTCGCTCTTGGTAGGCATACCGGTCGATGGCCCGCCGCGCTGCACGTTCACGATCACCAGCGGAAGCTCGGCAATAACAGCCAGGTTGATCGCTTCGCTTTTCAGGCAGATGCCCGGCCCCGACGTCGTTGTCACCGCAAGACTGCCGGCGAAGGAAGCGCCGATAGCACTGCAACAGCCCGATATTTCATCCTCGCACTGAACGGTGACCACGCCCAGCTCCTTGTACTTGGACAGGTAATGCAGGATGTCCGTCGCCGGAGTGATCGGGTAAGACCCCAGGAACAGCGGGAGGTTGGCCTTCTCGGCAGCGGCGATCAAACCATATGCCGTAGCCTGGTTGCCGTTGACGTCGGTATAAACCCCTTTTTCCTTGCTCCCTTTAGACTCGATGCGGTAAGTAGAAACCGACGCATGTATATTCTGGCCATAATTATACCCGTCGGCCAGCACCTTACTATTTGCCTCGGCGATGGCCGGCTTCTTGGCAAACTTATGCTGAAGAACGTGCATGGCATACTCCAGCGGGCGGTTGAACAGCCAGCACACCAGCCCCAATGCAAACATATTCTTGCAACGGAGGATAGCTTTATTATCCAAACCGCTATCCTTGAGGCTCTCCTTGCAAAGAGAAGAGATCGGAGCCTCAACCACCTGGTTATGAATGTTCAGCTCGGCAAACGGGTCATCCGTTGTGTAAAGCGCTTTCTCAAGATCCTTCGCCGTAAACGAATCCGCGTCGATAACGATAATCGAACGCGGCGTGAGAAACTTGATATTCGTTTTCAATGCCGCAGGATTCATCGCAACCAGGACGTCGCATTTATCGCCCGAAGTATACACCTTATCCGCCCCGATATGAACCTGGAAGCCGGATACACCGCTTAATGTTCCTTGTGGAGCGCGTATTTCCGCCGGATAATCCGGAAATGTAGAAATATCATTCCCCAGCACGGCCGATAGATTTGAAAAAATACTACCCGCCAGCTGCATACCGTCGCCCGAATCGCCGGAAAAGCGAACCACCACGCTCTCTAACTCTTGAACCATCATCTCATCTGTCATCATTTTATATCCATTTAAGATTATTTTTTTAAGATGCTTGCCGCATAAGCCCTAATCCTCTTGAGAGATTTGCATACACCACAATACATTTTTTAAAGGTTTGCAAATTTCTAAAAGATATACGAACCGGCAAAATCTTTCGACAACTATATACGGATTCAGAACAAAACAGAGGTAATTGACAATGGACAATGGACAATGGACAAATGACAAATGACAAATGACAATTGACAATTGACAATTGACAATGAATACCACCGCAGGCCAATTGTCAATTGTCCATTGTCATTTGTCAATTCTTTGGGCGTTCCCCCTGCGGGGGTCGGGCCATCCGCTGCAAGTCCTCGCTTCGCTGCACTTCGTTCCGCTCGCTGTGGGCTTTCCGCTTCTCGCCCTAACGCGGCTGCGCCTCTTCTTAAAAAGAAGGGGCTAATATTTTTTCAAAGCACTTTCCCTTTCAGGGAAGACGCTTCAAATTTTTTAGAAATGCCATTCCCGCCAGGAACAGCATCTCCAAGTCTTTAGAAATATAAATTATAAACCACAAAGGGGAAAATTGGAAAGGATAAAGGATATTAAAGGGGAAATTGTAAACGGTATTAAATGGTAAATGGTAAATGACGGTACATATTATTTTTGCCTCCGTCTATTTGTAAAACGCTTGGACCAGATGAAGAAACCGTTTCTCTTTGCTTGTATGCTTGCGGCGCTGCCGCCCGTTGCCCTTACGGCCCAGCCTTTTTCGCGGGATTGGGAGAACCATCATGTCTTGCAGATCAACCGCGAGCCTGCGCGGGCCGCCTTTATGCCTTTTGCCCGGCGGGCGGGCGACCGAACGATTCAGCTGGACGGCCTTTGGCGTTTCCGCTGGACGGCCACGCCCCAAGAACGGGTTCCGGACTTTTACCGTATCGATTTCGACGACAGCCAATGGGCAGCCTTCCCTGTTCCGGCCAATTGGGAGATGAACGGATACGGCACGCCGATCTATGTTTCGGCTGGTTATCCGTTCAAGATCGACCCTCCGTTTGTGACAGGCGAACCCAAGCCGGCTTATACGACTTATAAAGAACGCAATCCGGTGGGGCAGTACCGCAGAACGTTCGTCTTGCCCGAAGCCTGGGCGCAATCCGGGCAAACGTTTATCCGCTTCGAAGGGGTGATGAGCGCGTTTTATGTCTGGGCGAACGGCCGGCAGGCAGGATACAGCCAGGGCAGCATGGAGCCGTCCGAATTTAATATCACGCCCTATGTCCGGGCGGGCGAGAACCGGATCGCCGTTGAGGTCTACCGGTACAGCGACGGCTCTTACCTTGAGGATCAGGACTTCTGGCGGTTTGGGGGAATACACCGCAGCATTTCGATCTTCCACACGCCGGATGTGCGCATCCGCGACTTTACCGTGCGCACGCTTCCCGATGCGGACTGCCGGGCATTCACCTTGCAGGTTGATCCGCTGTTGAGCGCATATGGCGGCGCGCGCGGCAAAGGCTATAAAGTGCGTGCGCGGCTACTGGACGGCGTGGTGACCGGTGCGGCTTCAGCTTTGCCTGTCGTGGCGGACCGGGAGGCCGGCGCAGAGGCGATCCTCGATGCAGAACACCGGGCGGCGAACATGAACGAGTGGTACCCGCAGCGCGGCCCGCGGAAAATGGGGCGCATCACGGCCGTGATCGACCGGCCCCGCCTCTGGACGGCGGAAACGCCCGAACTGTACACCTTGGCGCTAAGCCTTGAAGATAGCACGGGAGTTGTTGTGGAACAGATCTGCCAACGCATAGGCTTCCGTTCGGTGGAGACGAAAGACGGGCGCCTGCTGATCAACGGCCGGCCGGCCCGCTTCCGCGGAGTGAACCGCCACGAGCACGACCCCCGCACGGCGCGGGTGATGAGCGAGGAACGGATGATGCAGGACATCCTGCTGATGAAGCAAGCCAACATAAACGCCGTTCGTACCAGCCACTACCCGAACGTCTCCCGCTGGTACGAGCTATGCGACAGCATCGGGCTTTACGTGATGGATGAAGCGGATATTGAAGAGCACGGGCTGAGGGGAACGCTGGCCAACACGCCGGATTGGCACGCGGCCTTTATGGATCGCGCCGTTCGCATGGCCGAGCGGGATAAGAACCATCCGTCCGTGGTGATGTGGAGCATGGGGAACGAGAGCGGCTACGGGCCGAACTTCGCCGCCGTCTCCGCTTGGCTGAAAGCGTTCGACCCCACGCGGCCGGTGCACTACGAAGGCGCCCAGGGCACAGCCGGACAGCCGGATCCGTATACGGTGGACGTGATCAGCCGTTTTTATACCCGCGTGCAACAGGAATACCTGAACCCGGCCGCGGCCGGAAACGCCGACAACGAACGCGCGGAGAACGCCCGCTGGGAACGGCTGCTGAACATCGCGCAACGCGCCGGCGACGACCGGCCGGTGATGACCAGCGAATATGCCCACTGTATGGGCAACGCCCTGGGCAACCTCAAAGAGTATTGGGACGAAATATACAGCCACCCGCGTATGTTGGGAGGATTCATCTGGGACTGGGCCGACCAGGGCCTCTACAAGGAAACAGCCGACGGCCGCACCATGACGGCCTACGGCGGCGACTTCGGCGACCAGCCCAACCTGAACGCCTTTTGCTTCAACGGGATCGTCATGTCGGACCGGCAGCTCACGCCCAAATACATGGAAGTGAAGAAAGTATACGCCCCGGTGACCCTGCGGCTGGACGGCCGCTCATTGAAACTGATCAACCGCAACCATCATACGGGCATGGAACAATACCGCTGCCGCTATGACCTGACGGTGAACGGCTACAGCCGGCACAGCGGCGAGCCGACGCTGCCCAACATCGCGCCGGGCGACAGCGCCGAAATCCCCTTGCCCGCATGGGGAAGCTATCCCCGCGAAGCAGATGTGCGGCTGCGGGTAAGCATCGTCCTGCGCCATGATTGCCTCTGGGCAAAGCGCGGCCACGAAGTGGCCGGGGAACAGTTTTGTTTACAGACAGGAAGCCTGACGACACAACTCTCCAACAGCCTCACCCCGGCCCTCTCCAAAGGAGAGGGGGAAGGAAGCCTGCGGATAGTCGAAGAGGAGAATGGAACACTGCGGATAAAAGAAACAGCTGACTCCCTCTCCCTCTCCTTTGGAGAGGGCCGGGGTGAGGCTGTTGGAGAGTTGTGTCGTCAGGCTGTTAGTAAGGCTATTTGGGACATACAATCCGGCGACCTCCTCTCCCTCTCCTTTGGAGGGGGTGAGACTATTTGGGAAATGCTGGCCAAACCGGAAGACCTTCCGTCCCAGCTATGGGCGCAAGCCTTCCGCGCTCCAACGGACAATGACAAGGGATTCGGCAACTGGCTGGCGAAAGATTGGAAACTGCATGGGCTGGACCGGCCGGTGGTCACGACCCGTTCCGTGCGCCATGAACGGTTGGCGGATGGCCGCGTGCGCGTGGAAGTCCTCAAAACCAACCGCTACAAGCACGGCAGCATCGAGGTCGATTACGTCTATACTGTGACCGGCACGGGAGTAATAGACTTGGAAGTCACCTTCACCCCGCAGGGCGAGCTGCCCGAACTTCCGCGACTGGGAATCGCATTCTGCATATCCGCGGCGTACGGTAACTTCAGCTGGTACGGCCGGGGCCCGCACGAAAACTACCCCGACCGGAAGACTTCCGCCGATATGGGGCGCTGGAACGCCAAAACCGCTACGCAGTACACCCATTATCCCCGTCCGCAAGACAGCGGCAACAAAGAAGAAGTACACGAGCTGACATTGACGGATGACAAAGGAAAAGGGCTGCGCGTCCTTGCCGTCGGCCAGCCCTTTTCTGCTTCGGCCATCCACTATACGGCGCAAGACATTGACGCCGCATCGCATGACCATTTATTAAAAGCGCGCCCGGAAATCATCCTCAGCCTCGATGCCGCCGTCATGGGGTTGGGCAACAGCAGCTGCGGGCCGGGCGTCTTGAAGAAATATGCAGTTCAAAAGAAACCGCACATTCTCAAAGTCAGGATAATGAAGGAAGATCTTACCAATTCTCCTTCTTCACCTCAAAATACGCTTGCGGATGCAAGCAGGCGGGGCACACTGCCGGAGCTTCGGCGCCGGTGTGAATAAAACCGCAGTTGCGGCACTGCCACGCAACCTCTTCGGCCTTGGCAAACACCGTATTGTCCTCGATGTTTTTAAGCAAGGCAAGGTATCTTTCTTCGTGGCCCTTCTCTGCAACGGAGATCTTGCGGTACATCGCGGCGATAGCCGGGAAACCTTCCTCTTCCGCAATATCGGCAAACTTGGGGTAATCGGCCGCCCATTCTTCGTGCTCGCCGGCCGCAGCAGCCTTTAAATTATCAAGCGTCGTGCCGATAACACCCGCGGGGAACGTGCCGGTAAATTCCACCATGCCGCCTTCGAGGAATTTAAACATGCGCTCGGCATGTTCCTTTTCCTGGTCGGCTGTCTCCGTAAAAACAGCGGCGATCTGTTCATATCCTTCTTTCTTGGCAGTGCTTGCAAAGTAAGTGTAGCGCATCCTGGCCTGCGATTCGCCCGCAAATGTGCAAAGCAGGTTCTTTTCCGTACGGGTTCCTTTAATACTCTTAGCCATAATTTTATAATTTAAATAATGAATAAATGATTCGCCAATGATAAAACACAGTTCACCGGCATTGAATACAAAGGTATAAATTGATTAGGAAAAACCCGTCCTTCTATTAATAATATAGAAGGTTGTAGATGTTGCGGGCGTCGGCGAGGGTGACTTCCCGTGGGTTATTCTTCAGCAGGCGTTGTACTTGCATGGCGGCTTGGGCCATGCGGTCGACGGCGCTTTGGGGAACGCCGATATCGGCCAGACGGGCGGGTATGCCGCAGTCGCTGGAGAGGCGGGCGATGAAGTCGACGCCTTTCTCGGCGGTTTGTTCGTCTGTGGCGCCGGCGGTCAGACCGCACGCCAGAGCGATGGCGGCGAATTTATGCGGGTTGGCGCTGCTGTTGAAGCGCATGACGGCGGGCAGGAGGATGGCGTTGGCTAAGCCGTGGGGGATGTGGTATTGGCCGCCGAGTGGATAAGAGAGCGCATGCACGGCAGCCGTATTGACGGGGCCGAGGCAGATGCCGCCGTAGTAGCTCCCCAGCAGAAGGGCTTGACGAGCGTGGATGTCGTTGCCGTTTTTCACAGCGCGCAGCAGGTTGGCGGCTATCAGTTCGATGCCCTTCAGGGCGTAGAGGTCGATGACGGGGTGGGCGAACTTGTTGGTGTAGGCTTCGATGCAGTGGGTGAGCGCGTCCATTCCTGTTTCGGCGGTTACTTTGGGGGGGACGGTTGCGGTGAGTTGCGGGTCGAGGTATGCGGCATCGGCTACAAGGTACGGGCTTACGATTCCTTTCTTGAGCTTGTCGGTTTCGTCGAGCAGAATGGCGTTGGGCGATACTTCGCTGCCTGTTCCGGCAGTGGTCGGCAGGCAGGCGAGCGGGCATTTGCGGGGTTTGAGGAGGCCTGTGCCGAAGGTGTCTTCCACTTGTTGATCGTTGCCGGCAAACGCGGCTATCAGCTTGGCCATGTCAAGGACGCTGCCTCCTCCTATGCCGGCAACGCTATTGGCCCGAAAGCGGCGGGCGTCGTCCAGCACGGCGCGGAAGTCGTTCACGGTGGGTTCCTGAAGTACTCCGTCGAAGATGCGGACGGTTATCCCGCCGCTTTCCATCTTGCGGATGGCGCCTTCTATCAACGGCAGGATGGGGGGTGCGGTGATCAGGAACAGTTTCTTCGCGCCCGACTCTAAGCAGTCGTTGGCGAACTGTGCGATGCATCCCGCGCCGAATACCGTTTTCCGGGGTTGCAGCAGTGTGATTTCGTTGCAGGGTGTGTTCATTGTTGATTTGTCTCCTGTTTTTGTTTGTTGAAGAAGCCGTAGATCGTCAGGCCTTCGTCGGCCGGCGGTGTCTTGAAGAGGAAGCTGGCGGCGTATCCAACACCGAACAGGATGATGTGGCTGTATACACCCAGCAGGTACTTGTTGTGTTTGTAGTTCCAGCTGCCCAGATCGAGCAGCCTCCGGCTGCCTTGTCCGTCGCCGAAGTCGAACTGGGTCGAGGTCAGCATGGCGTAGGCTGTGAACAGCACGGCCGCGGCGATGCCCACATACAGGCCTTGTTTATTGGCGCGGCGGCTCAGCAGTCCAAGCAGGAACAGGCCGACGATGCCCGCCGAGAAGATGGCATAGAGTTCGAACACAACGCCAAGCACGCCTTCGCCTCCCCAGCGGGCGTAGATCAGCGCTACTCCGATGGCTGCGGCACCTGACAGGACGACAAGTATGCGCGCCAGCCGCAGGCGTTGCCTGTCGGTGCTTTTGGGTTTGAAGCGGACGTAGTAGTCTTCCACGCCGATGGCGGCTAAGCAGTTCATGTCCGAGTCGAGGCTGGATATGGCGGCAGCGATCAGGGCGGCCAGGACAAGCCCCAGTATCCCTACCGGCAATTCCGTCATCATGAAGTAAGGAAATACGGCGTCGGCCTTGATCCCTTCGGGGAGCGCCGGCCCTCCGGTGGTCTGGTAATAGGCAAACAGCCCCGTGCCGACGAGCATGAACAGCATCCATACCGGCACGCTCATGAATACACCGATGTATGCCGCCCTTTTTGCCGCCTTGTCGTTCTTTGCCGCCAGATAACGCTGAACGATGGTCTGGTCGGTGCCGTATTTCTGAATGGCATAGAAGATACCGTTGAAAACCATGACGATGAAGGTGAGCTGCGTCAGGCTCCAGTCATACGGACCGAAGCCGATCTTGCCCGACGCGATGGCCGGGCCGATTACGCTCATCGGGCCGCCTTCGGGCCTGAACAGCAGGATCAATGCGCAGACGACCCCGCCGCCGATAAGTAGGAAGCCCTGGATGACGTCCATCCAGATCACACCTTCCATGCCCCCAAGCAGGGTAAGCAAGATGATAGCGACGCCTAACACAACAATGACCATTTGGATGTCTACGCCCAGGAAGGGCGATACGGCCAGCGCCACAAGGTAAAACACGGTGCCCATCTTCGAGAAGTGCGTCAATACAAAGGCCGCCGAACTGTAGATGCGTGCAAAAAGCCCGAAGCGCCGCTCGAAGTATTCGTAGGTGCTGAGGCGGATCACACGGCGGAAGAGCGGCACGATGATCCAGATCATGCCCACCAGCACGATCGGCACCATCAATCCCTGAACAAGAAGTATCCAATTGCCCGCGTAGGCTGCCCCCGGATAGGCCAGGAACGTGACGCTGCTGATCAGCGTGGCAAAGATGGACATGCCGATGGCCCATGCGGGAATCTTTCCGCCGCCGGCAAAGTAGTTTTCCGTGCTCTTCTGCCGCCGCGAGAAGTAAATCCCCACAGCCACGGCCAGCGCTACGGACAAGATGACAATTGCAAAGTCTATCTGGTGAAGTGTCTGTTCCATATGGTTAAGTTTTAAACGTCTATATCCTGCATTACATTCACTGTCTCGCGGCGGCAAGCCTCTTCCGCCTCCGCGCCGAGCCGCGTCAGAGGCGCAAGCATATCCGGCCCGCAAAGGCTCCGCGTTCCCATCATCACTTTCAGGGCCGCCAGCGATTCGCCCAACGTGCGCCCCTCCTGGTAAATGCGTGCGATCCGGTCGGTCCTCTCCTGAAGGTCGCCTGTCTTCCCTGCGTCACCCGACCGCGCCGCGCCGTACAGTTCGGCGAACAGCTCGGGAACGAAATTGCCTGTGCTGGGAACGATACCGTCCGCCCCCATCAACAGGCTGCTTGCCGATTGTGCCGCCCACCCGCAGAAGTAAGCAAAGCCGGGAGTGCTGCGCGCAATCGCCAGGCACTCGTTCATCCGCTCCAGGTCGCGCTCGGAGTCCTTCAATCCCACGATGTTGGGGTGCTTGCTGAGGCGCTCCACAACCCCGACCGGAATGCTCATGTGCGTCGTCGCGCGGATGTTGTAAAGCATCAGCGGAGCAGAAATACCGTCGGCCAGCGTCTTGTAATATTCATATATCTGCCCGTCCGTCAAAGCATAGTAGCCGGGCAACGTAGCCACAACAACATCCGCTCCGAGCTGGTGATACTCGTTTGCCATACGGATATGCTCGCTCACGCAACAGCCGCTCAGCCCCACGTAAACTATCGGAGCGGGAACACCTTGCCGCAAAGCAGCCGTCCGTGCAGCCGCCACAGCAGCCTCGACAAGCAAAAGCCCCTGCCTTGGCGAAACCGAATTACCCTCGCCTGTAGTGCCCATAAGCAGCGGGTGAACACCATGCCCGGCAAACAGCCCGACAATCCTTTCGGCAGCCGCAACATCTATCGCGCCCTGCTCCGTAACGGGAGTAACCATCGGCACCACAACCCCCCTGTATTTACCACCATCTTTCATCACAAACCGAATAAGTTATAATAGATTGAATAAGTTACAACAATGAATAAGTTACGACAAACTGAATACGTTATGACACAACTAAGACGGAAGAAAAGGCGTTCAGTACTCATATCGTAATGGAGCTACCGCTTACACACAGCTTTTTGAAGCGTCATCAAGCCATTTGATGGCGCGGCGGTTTTTCAATAGGAGGAATTCTGTACGGAGGGGATGTGGCTAGGATTTTGAGGAGATGTGGATCTAAATCCTTGCAAGTATATATGTAATGAGTGCTTTTATTTCATTATTATCGTTTCCCAGCATAAAAAAAACGGGGTGATTTACTGATTTCCAATTCATCACCTCGTTTTTGTCGGAATGAGGCTACCTCCAAGAGAACAAATGAAATCCAGTATATACGGAATAGAGGAAGCACAGGAACTTTTTATACCCCGTAGTTCCTGTATCCTGACATCCGACTTTCAGGAATTCCTTGATACGTACGGGGATCATCCGGTTCTATATATCCATGAAACACCGTCACTCACTGATATTCAGCGATTACATAGAATTGCACCTGTATTCACGACGAACCACCGAGGCTTGTACGTAAAGTCCACCGGGGAGGAGTCTGCATATTTAGCCGCCCTGGCTACAGCATATCGTTCAGGTGTGGCTAATATAACAGTGACTGTTCCTCCTCGCGACCAGAGTATTGAAGTAATTCCCGATAAAGAAGGTTACGACACAGAGGTAGATCCTTCCGATAAATCTTATACATTCATCAAGTTCTACATCAGCCTGTATAATAAATTTTTACTGGATTATCCTGGCGAGCGCACTCCATTCATAGAACGCTGTGCCGAACCGATTAGTTTCGCCAACGATTCGGTTCGCGTAGTTAACTTCAGCTTCTTTTACGAATCACTGTTTCTAAAAAAGGGAACGTTTTCGGAAATCCTGAAGCCATATTTGGCCAAGCGGAAATCCCGCATGGCCATCAATGCTCAACGTTTTGACGAAGACGAAGACGACTATGATCCGGACGAACTCACGGCATACGTTGAGGATACCCCGGCATATAAGGACATGCATCGGCAGTACAAGTTCTACCCACGTCTGAATAAAGATGGTGAACCGATTTGCTATATGTTTCAGCAGGAAAAGGGTGGGCATATACAGGTTGGGGATTTCTTCATGACCCCATTGCTTCATATCTATTCCGATGATGACGAAGCCAATAAACGCGTTTTGAAAATCAACCGGAGATACTACAAAACACCTCTTTATATAGAAGTAGCATCCAGGACACTGCTTAAAAAATCAACTATTGAGGAAAAATTGATCTGCCTGGAAGCCGTTAATTTTACAAACGGCGAAGAAAAACACTGGACGAAGATCAGGGAGTACATGAGCAGGAATTTTATTACCTGCGCAGAAATAACAACCTATGGCAACCAACAAACCGATGGTGCCTCACGCCGCGAAGACAATATGTTCTTCGCTTTTTCAAATGGTATATTTTATATCATTGATGGCATTCCGCGTTTTGAACCGGTCAACGAGCTTGGTGTGGTTACCCATAACAACCGTAATTATTACCTTCCGGCATTCTCTGCTATTTATGCCGGCACCGGACGTCAATCCGACAAGTACGAACTGATGTCCCAATATGTGCGCTTTCCGAAGTAACATTCACTGCATCGATCGGCTCTTTACCGCACCGTTTTTCATGGGACCAATGTCGTCTGGGAAGACACAAATCGCTATCTCCATTCGTTCACTCTTTATATCTCCAAAAGTGCCTATCTTTAACTTGAACATTGGCACCGATGCCGCCATGTCTACCTTGATGTCTACCTGGCGTGATGTACCGGTAGTTTTGGACGAGTACAATAATAAAGATATATCAGACAACAAGTTCCAGGCACTCAAAGGCATCGTATACGATGGTGACGGAAAACAAAAACGCAAAGGTGTTTCCGGGAGGGAGATTGAAAACGACAAGGTGTACGCTCCTGTTGTTGCTGCGGACAGGAGACTCCGCAGCGGGACGACAATGCCCTGATGTCCCGTATCATTGTGTGTGAAGTACCTAAACCCAAGGAGCGCTTGCAGAAAGAGATCGACCTGTTCAATACACTCAAAGAGATTGAAGACCCGGACAAGATCGGACTCTCAAATGTCCTCTTCGAGATACTACAACTTCGCCCCCTGGTTATGGATCACTTCCGGAGACTCAAGCAACAAGCATATGACGAGTTCAAGCGAAGTCTTACCAACGTAGGCGAGATAGACCATCTGATGAAAACCGCCTCGCTTTTTTTCGCTACCTACCGGTTAATACAGGATTATACTACCTTAAAGCTGCCATTTACCTGTGATGAGTTTTTTAAAATCGCTTCGGAAAAAATAAAATTTCAAGTAGAACTAATCAGCAAAACGGATAAACTGGCCACCTTCTTCAAAGCCATGGACGTTATGATTGATAGCAAGGCTATTCGCGAAGGCCGGGATTTTGCCATTGACACTCCGAAACGGATCACAATCAAAATGCCTGGAGGCGAAAAGAAAGAAATCACACTGCCCGCAGGTACGCGTATATTATTTCTTCGCCTTACATATATCTATACCCAATTCGCCAGGAGTTCCTACAACAGTGAAGATTCCACCCAGTCTACTATTGAACAGAACTTGCGCTCCCACCCAAGCTACATTGGTTTAGTTCACTCTCATCGATTCAACTATTACGATGTGGTCGAAATACCCAGGGGAGGATTTGTTGAAGGAACTCAGGGTGAATCGGATGCATGGGGAGATATACCGATAGCAACAGACAATACCATGGTGCGCAAGATGGAGAAGAGATTCCATAATTCCAGTTGTGTGGCCCTGAACTACGACATCTTCCGCGAACTTTACGATATCGACCTGAAACGTGCAGTAGATGATATTCCTGTATATGTATCCGATTCTCAAGATGATGATCCGCTGGGTGGATGTTTTACTAAAGAACAAAAGTTAGCATTTTAAATTATCAATTTATAAGTCAATGTCGTTTAGTTAAGCTATAACTTTTTCTTATTCAAGTAATAAGTCTTTTTTGTTTTATGATTTCTGGGATTGGTTCTACTGTGCCTTATGATTTCGGAGGTTTTGTTCATTAGCTCATCAAATGATCTTAACGCATTTTTGAAGTCTTTATTGATAAAGATTCCCACAGCGATGTCATAAAACATGGCTAAAGCGGACGTCCGGTTGATTTTTCTTTCATG
>JAITSN010000082.1 GCA_031287715.1 Mediterranea sp. (in: CFB group bacteria) | reverse complement strand
TGAAACCGCAAAACCCGGGCTGGGAATAGAATAAAAGATGAGCTAAAACAGGCAATCCCCCACAAGCCTGCACCGAAACGCCCCCCATTATAGTTTGTTATAATGGGGGGCGTTGTTTTGCAGCCCGTGGCCATCCCTTCATTTACCATTTACCATTCACAATCTACCATTTAATACCGGCGTAGATTAATGGTATTAAATGGCAAATG
Organism: Mediterranea sp. (in: CFB group bacteria); assembly: GCA_031287715.1. Lineage (GTDB taxonomy): Bacteria > Bacteroidota > Bacteroidia > Bacteroidales > Bacteroidaceae > Bacteroides. The sequence continues at coordinate 19,688 of JAITSN010000082.1, read as the reverse complement.
GATAATGATAAATAGATAATTCTACTTTCTTTTCTTCCTATATAAATATACAATAAACGGAGGGGTCAGGAACACGGCCAAGGAGAGGCCCGAGAAGATCAAACGTTCAGAGTACACGATCCAATACGCCGTTATAGCTATTGCCACGGCGTAGATTGCTATATATACTGCCATTACTTTATTCATAAACTACCAATCTCATTTACCATTTAATACCGTTTATAATTTAATACCGTTTATAATTTATGCCGGTAATGAATGATCGAATAACTTTTCTTGCCATAATTATTTAACCCGTTTAATTACTTCAGTAAATATAGACATCAATGTTTTAATATCCTAATGTTTTAATAAAAAGCTATTGTTCTTTTCAAAGCATCATCCAAAGGTTAGGCAAGGGCTTATACAAAATTTAAACGCCGGAAAAAGTATTCGGTGGGGGTTTGAAAGCCTTTTTCATTTACCATTTACCGTTTACCATTTAATACCATTTACAATTTACGCCGGTATTAAATGGTAAACGGTAAATGGTAAATGAAGGGACGGGATGGTAAATGAAGGGGGGTCGGATATTGAACGCTTTTCCATCAAAACGTACGTTTTTAACAGGGTCTTTTATCTGCAAGCGATTATTTTTGCCGATAGATGACGTATTGACCGTAACACTATATGAATATGAAAATGAAATGTACTGCATTGCTGTTCATCGCTTTCCTGAGCGTTGATGCACCTGCGAAAGATCTATGGCCGGATGGCACGCCTGTTTCGGATTGGTTCAGAAAACACGAACCGGCAGATATAAATAAATTAGGAACGCATTACCGTATAACGGATCATGGTGTTGTGAATGACAGTACCCTCCTCCAAACGGAGAAAATACAGGCTGTGATCGACTTGGCCCATCAATCCGGTGGAGGGGTCATTATCATGCCGAAAGGCACCTACCTTAGCGGATCGCTCTTCTTCAAACCCCATACCCACTTGCATCTGGAAGAGGGAAGCGTGCTGAAGGGAAGTGATGACATCAATGATTTCTCTTTGGTGATGACCCGGATGGAAGGGCAGACGCTCGTCTATTTTGCCGCACTTGTCAATGCAGATAAAGTAGATGGGTTTACCGTTTCAGGAAAAGGAACGATCAATGGGAATGGGCTGCGCTACTGGAAGTCGTTCTGGCTGCGCCGTCAGTTCAACCCCCAATGCACGAACATGGACGAGATGCGTCCGCGCCTGGTCTATATTTCCAATAGCAGGGATGTTCAGCTATCCGGTGTAAGCCTGATGAACTCCCCTTTCTGGACCACTCATTTTTATAAGTGCGAGAACGTCAAGTTGCTGGATCTGCGCATCACCGCTCCCAAAAGTCCGGTTAAAGCCCCAAGCAGCGATGCGGTGGATATTGACGCTTGTACCAACTTCCTTGTGAAGAACTGCTATATGTCGGTGAATGATGATGCCGTGGTGTTGAAGGGCGGCAAAGGACCGTTCGCCGATAAAGACGAAAATAACGGGGAGAACCGCAACATTATAATTGAAGATTGCACCTATGGCTTCTGTCATAGCGCATTCACCTGCGGGAGCGAATCCATACATAATTATAACGTCATCTTGAGGCGCTGCACGGTGGATGGCGCCCGGAGGGTAGTCCAATTGAAGATGCGGCCCGACACGCCCCAGCATTACGAATACATACGGGTTGAAGAGATCAGCGGGAATGTGGATATTTTGCTGGATATTAAACCCTGGACACAATTCTTCGATCTGAAAGGGGAAAAGAATATCCGGCTTTCGTATGCCAACAATATCACCATGCGCAAGATAAAGCTGGATTGCAGGATCGTTTTTGATGTCGTACAGGCAGACGATCAATACAGCCTTTCCAAATTCCGCTTTGAGGACATGGAACTGAATACCGTAAACAAAGGGATACCTTCCTTTATAAAAGACTCCGATTTCCACTTTTAGAAAACTGTTTGGTTGGGCACGGAGAATAAAGTTTTCCATTTTAAAAATTAAACCACTGAAAACCAATCGAGTTTTTGTTTTCGGTGGATAAAATGTTTCCAAATATAAAAACTTCATATTGACTCGAATTGTTTTTTATGTATATTTGCAACGATAACAAAATGCTTGTATGCACTTATAAAAACTTCTGAGTTATGGAACTTTATATCATTAAAAGAGACGGGAAAAGAGAACTCTTTTCCATAGATAAGATCAAGAATGCGATAGCAAAGGCATTCTTGTCGGTGGGTAGCTTTGCTACCGATGATGTGCTCACCAACATCCTGAGCCGCGTAAACATCAGCAACCAAACAACGGTTGAAGAGATCCAGAACCAAGTGGAAGTAGCGCTCATGATGGAAAAGTACTACATGGTCGCCAAATCTTATATGCTCTACAGGCAAAAACACCTGGAAGACCGGGAAGTCCGGGACAAATTGAAGTTCCTGATCGACTACTGCGACGCCCGGAATGCCGCATCCGGCAGTAAATACGATTCGAACGCCAACGTGGAGAACAAGAATATAGCCACGCTTATCGGCGAGTTGCCCAAATCGAACTTCATCCGTTTGAACCGCCGTATGCTTACCGACCAGCTGAAGGAAATGTACGGCAAAGAGCTGGCCGATAAATATCTCCACCTGCTGAACAACCACTTCATATATAAGAATGATGAGACCAGCTTGGCCAACTATTGCGCCAGCATCACCATGTATCCCTGGCTGATCGGAGGGACGATCGCCATTGGCGGCAATTCTAAAGCGCCAACTAACCTGAAATCATTCTGCGGCGGGTTCGTCAACATGGTCTTCATGGTGTCGAGTATGCTTAGCGGCGCATGTGCCACGCCGGAATTTCTGATGTATATGAACTATTTCATCGGACTGGAATATGGAAAGGATTACTACCTGGATCCGCAGAGGAACGTCGATCTGTCGTTGAAACGGCGGTCGCTGGACAAAGTCATTACCGATTGCTTTGAACAGATCGTATATTCCATCAACCAGCCGACGGGCGCGCGGAACTACCAGGCCGTATTCTGGAACATATCCTATTACGACCGGTTTTACTTCAACAGCCTCTTCGAGAGCTTTATATTCCCCGACGGCAGCGCCCCCCATTGGGATTCGCTGAACTGGCTCCAAAAACGCTTCATGAAGTGGTTCAACAGGGAACGCACGCGCACCGTCCTGACTTTCCCGGTGGAAACCATGGCGTTGCTGAGCGAAAACGGCGAACCCAAAGACAAGGAGTACGGCGAATTCGCCGCCGAGATGTACGCCGAGGGACACTCCTTCTTTACATACATGAGCGACAATGCCGATTCGTTGAGCAGCTGCTGCCGCTTACGCAACGAGATCCAGGACAACGGATTCAGCTACACGCTGGGGGCGGGCGGGGTCTCGACCGGCTCCAAGAGCGTGCTGACGATCAACCTGAACCGCTGCATCCAGGCGGCAGCCCGGAAAGGCATACATTATATGTTCTTCCTGGAAGAAGTGGTCGACCTGGTACACAAGGTGCAGATGGCATACAATGAAAACCTGAAGCATATGCAGGAAAAAGGCATGTTGCCCCTGTTTGACGCCGGCTATATCAACATGAAACGCCAATATTTGACGATCGGCGTGAACGGATTGGTCGAAGCCGCAGAGTTCCTGGGCATTGAGATCAGCGACAATCCGCAGTATACGGAGTATGTACAGCAGGTGCTCGGACTGATCGAAGCGTACAACAAGCGGTACCGCGCCGACGAACTGATGTTCAACTGCGAAATGATCCCGGCGGAGAACGTAGGCGTGAAACATGCCGATTGGGACAAGCGGGACAACTATAAAGTGAACCGGGATTGCTATAACAGCTATTTCTACATCGTAGAAGACCAGACGTTGAACATCATCGACAAGTTCCGCCTGCATGGAAAGAAATACATCGAGCACCTGACGGGAGGTTCGGCGCTGCACATGAACTTAGAAGAGCACCTGAGCAAAGAGCAATACTATCATTTGCTCTGTGTGGCCACGCAGGAGGGCTGCAATTACTTCACGTTCAACATCCCCAACACCGTGTGCAACGATTGCGGCCACATTGATAAAAGATACCTGAAGGAATGTCCGGAGTGCAGCAGCCGCAACATCGATTACCTGACGCGGATCATCGGATATATGAAACGGATAAGCAACTTCTCCGAAAACCGGCAGAAGGAGGCCGAAAGACGCTATTATGCTTCAGTTCGCCAGCTATGACATCGTGTTTCAGGAAATACCCAACGAGATCACACTCGCGATCAACCTGACCGGCTGCCCCAACAGCTGCAAAGGATGCCACAGCCCCCACCTGATGGAGAACGCCGGCACGGTGCTGGATCGAGACTCGCTGGATGTGTTGCTGGACACGTACGGGGGAGCAGTCACCTGCGTTTGCTTTATGGGTGGCGACGCTTCTCCGAAAGAAGTGGAAGCGCTGGCGGGCTATGTGCGCAACAAAACCGGCGGGCGGATGAAAACCGGCTGGTACTCCGGAAAGCCGGCTTTGCCGAAGGACTGTCTGCTTGAGCATTTTGACTATATCAAGTTAGGCCCGTACATTGAGCACCTCGGAGGTCTCGATTCCGCCGCCACCAACCAGCGGCTCTACCGCATTGACAACGGAACGATGATCGACGAAACGAGTCGCTTCCGGAAAGTATATGTTTATTAATAATTGAATGAAGATGGAAAAAATATGTCCACGATGCAGCCGTTTCTTTTCGTGCCTGCACAATAATATATCGGAATGTCGGTGCGCTTCCGTGCGCCTTGATGCACAACAGCGTGCATATGTTGAAACAAACTATTCAAACTGCCTGTGCCTTTCCTGCCTGGAAGACGTGCGGGATTATTTTTACGCATCCGGCGTGAATCCGCGCTACCGCTACAGGAACAAACTATTTGTGAAATGATACGTATTTTGCATACAGCCGATTGGCATTTGGGGCAGAGTTTTTTCGGATACGACCGGACGGATGAACATGAGCATTTTCTGGTGTGGTTGTCGGAGTTGATCGTTGCGCGCAACGTGGATGCACTGATCGTTGCGGGCGATGTGTTTGACGTGTCCAACCCTTCGGCGGCTTCGCTGCGGATGTTCTACCGCTTTGTCCGCAGGGTGACGGCCGCCTGCCCCCATCTGCAGATGATCGTTGTGGCCGGCAACCATGATTCCGCCGCGCGCTTGGAAGCGCCCATCCCGTTGCTGAACGAATTGAACACAACAGTCAAGGGCTTTGTGCATAAGTATGACGGGCAGATCGACCTCGACGACCTGATCGTCGAACTGAAGAACCGGATGGGCGAAACGGAGGCGCTTTGTTTAGCCGTTCCTTATCTCAGGCAAGGCGACTATCCGGTGATTGAGACCGGCGGAAACCCTTACGCGGAAGGCGTGAAGGAGTTGTACAGGCAGCTGACGGCGCACGCGCTGAAGCGTAAAGCACCCGGGCAGGCCATCATCGCCGTGGGCCATCTGCAGGCCACAGGTTCGGAGATCGCAGAGAAGGACTACAGTGAGCGCACCGTGATCGGCGGACTGGAATGTGTTTCCCCCGAATCATTCCCGCAGGAGATCGCCTATACGGCCCTGGGGCACATACACAAGGCGCAGCGCGTCTCAGGCAGGGAGAACGTACGCTACGCGGGCAGCCCGATCGCAATGTCGTTTGCCGAGAAACACTATCATCACGGGGTGGTAGAGGTCGTGCTTGCAGACGGAACGTTGCAGTCGTTGGAGATCCTGGCCTACACCCCGCTTATATCCATGCTGTCCGTCCCAGCCGATGGAGTTGCCGGCCCTGACGAGGTGCTGGCGCTGCTGGAACAACTGCCGCTGACAGCCGACGCGAACAGCGACGAGCCGGCTCCCTATCTGGAAATCAAAGCCCTCCTTGACGAGCCGGAACCTATGCTCAACCAACAGATAAAAGATGCACTTGCCGGCAAGCACGTCCGTTTCACGCGTACCATCCCCATATACCGGAGCGCAGACCCGGCGGCACCCGAAGCCGTCATGGCAGCCGGCTTGCAGGAGATGACCCCGCTGCAGATCGTAAAGACCACCTTTGAAAAGACCTACCGGACCGACATGCCCGAAGAACTGCTAAGGCTATTTTGCGAAGCAGAACAGTCCGCCGGCGACGGAAACCCCACCGCCTAACCCCCACCACTCCACCGCATCCTTATGAAAATACTCTCCATCCGCCTGAAGAACTTAGCCTCGATAGAAGGCTGCTTCACTGTCGATTTCACGGCCAAGCCCTTGGCCACCGCCGGCATATTTGCCATCTCCGGGCCTACGGGCGCCGGAAAATCGACCATACTCGACGCGCTTTGCCTGGCACTTTACGACAAGACCCCACGCTTTGCGGCCTCGAGTGAAAACCTGCTTCTGAAAGACGCCGGAGACAGCCGGATCAATCAGTCGGACGTGAGAAACATCCTGCGGCGCGGCGCGGGCGAAGGATTCGCCGAGGTCGTGTTCGTCGGCATCGACGGCCACCGGTACAAATCGACCTGGTCCGTCCGCCGTGCCCGCTACCAGCCGACCGGTTCCTTGCAAGCACAGGCCATATGCGTTGTCAATCCGGATACCGGCGAGGAACTACAAGGCACAAAGACCGAGATCCTGAGCCGGCTGGCGACGCTCGTCGGGCTTACCTACGAGCAATTTACCCGCACGGTCCTGCTGGCGCAGAACGACTTCGCCACCTTTCTCAAGTCGCGCGAGGCCGCCAAGGCGGAGCTGCTGGAAAAACTCACCGGAACGGAGATCTATTCGCAGATCTCCCGCACGATATTCGTTCGCAGCAAGCACGCCATGGAAGAACTCAACCTGCTGAAAAGCAGCATCAGTCTGATCGAGCTGCTTCCCAAGGAAGAAGCCGGGCAGCTGCAGGCAGACAGCCTCTTGCTTGGCGAAGAACGCGCCGCCGCCGTCAAGCAGCTGGCAGTTCTGAACGAACAACTCAAGGTGATCGCTTCGCTGAAAGCGCAACAGGGACTGCTGAATAAAAAACGCGGAGAAGCGGGCACGCTTGCGGATCTCCTTCAACGCGAACAGGCACTGTATGCGGAAAAAAGGGAAAACCTGACTGTGTTCAAGCAACAATGCGAGGCCTTACAGCCGGAGCTGCGCAAGGCGATGGAGCTGGACGTCCGCATCCGGGCCGTCCAAGCCAACGACGGGCAAGCCGGGCAGCGTTATCTCGCAGCCCGAACGAAAAAGGAAGAAGCCCTCCGGCAGCTTGACCAAAGACAGAAAACCCTGGCCGAAACACTGCAAAAGCTAAACGCAGATCCGGCGCTTACATCCGCCACGCTGTCTTGCGAAGAAAAGATCAACCGGGCAATGCTCATGCTGGCAGACTATGAAGAGAAGATCAACGCCGGCATGCAAGCCGACGAAGAACAAATCGCCCTGCTCAACACCTTTGGCATACAAATGCTCAGCGAAGAGCACAGCAAGTTGCAACGCGAGCAACAACGCCTGCAAGCCGCCCGCCGGCTGACCGAAGCATGGATAACGCAGACCCGCGAGGCCGAACGCCTGGCGCGCGAGCTGGAAGAGCAGGGCCTTGTCAAAGCCGGGGCAGCCGGAGAAACCGCAAGCCTCAAAGCGCAGCTTGAGCCTAAGGATGAACAGCTCAAAGCCCTGCAACGCATCTACGACAACGCCCGCCTGACCATGGCAAAAGACGTCACCGCCATCCGCAGCAGCTTAGAGGCGGGCCAACCCTGCCCCGTATGCGGCGCGAAAGCACATCCGTATGCGACAGCAGGGGCCGCCATCAACTCCATATATTATAATATAGAAGCGGAATACAAGGCCGCTGCCGAACAACACCGCCAGCTGAACAACCGCTGCATCACCGCCGAAGAAAAACTGCGTCTGCTGGAGGAAGGCTACGCACTTCTTGCCGCCCGGGCCGCTGCCATACGGCAAGAAGTCGAACAGGGCCGGCCGGAAAAAGAAGAAGAACGCACAACCGAACACTTCGACCGCCTCCAAGAACGCCTGCAACAACAGATTGATGAGCTGGACGGGAAAATGAAAGCCTACTATCAGCTGCAAGACAAACGGCAAGCGAACAATGCGCAGACCAACAACCTGCGCCGGCAAGCCGACGCCATGCGGAACAATATCACGGCCTGTCGCCTGCTGCACCAACAAGTGGCGGCAGACAGCGAGCAGGCCACCGCCCTATCCGCCCACGCAGCGGAAGAACAGGCGCGCCTGACCAACATCCACAGCGAGCTGGAGCAACTGCGCAGGGAACGGGCCGCCCTGCTCAAAGGCAAGACCGTGGCCGACGCCGAGGCAGCCGTCCAACGGCACGAGAAAGAACTCAACGGCGAACTCGAAACCGCCCGCCTGGCCCTGGAGCGGCAAACCGCCGCGCACTCCATCCTGCAAGGGGAGATCAAGCAACTTGTCTCCACGGTCGAACAACTCGACAAGGAACAGCAGCACATCCAGTCGCCGGAGCTGCTGCCCGACAGGATCGCCGGACAACAAGCCGCAAACAGCGCCATCGAGCGCAAGCTCTCCGCCATGGAAGCCCGCCTGCTGCAACAAAAGCAAAACGAAGCAAAGCTGAAAGAGATCGAACAGGAACTACACACAAAGCAAAGCATCGCCGAGCAGTGGGAAAAGCTCAACAAACTGATCGGCAGCGCCGACGGCGCAAAGTTTAAGATCATCGCGCAGAGCTACACGCTCAACCTGCTGATCATGCACGCCAACAAGCACCTCGCCTACCTCTCCAAGCGCTATCGGCTCCAGCAAGTGCCCGACACGCTGGCCCTGCAAGTCATCGACTGCGACATGTGTGACGAGGTGCGCACCGTCTACTCCCTGTCAGGCGGCGAATCATTCCTGATCTCCCTGGCCCTGGCGCTGGCCCTCTCCTCCCTGTCGGGCAATAACCTCAAAGTCGAGTCGCTTTTCATCGACGAAGGCTTCGGTTCCCTCGACGCCGACAGTTTGCGAACCGCCATGGAAGCCCTCGAGCGCCTCCAGCTGCAAGGGCGCAAGATCGGAGTCATCTCGCACGTACAGGAAATGAGCGAGCACATCTCCGTGCAGATACACGTGCGCAAATCCGCAAACGGGAAAAGCGAAATCATCATCAATTAACAATGGACAATGATCTCCACCACAGGCAAATCGTAAATGATAAATCGTATTCCCTGCTACCTTGATCTCCTGTTTTCTTTATAGAAGAGATAATTATTTCTTTAAAAACATCATTTGAAGCCTTCTGTGAGGCATTGTCAAACTGCAAAGCCATTTCCGGTGGCCGGAAAGCATTTCGGAAAACTCCGAAGCCTCACAAAAGCCTTGAAATGATGTTTGTGGAAATTTTTTCGCCTCATCTACGATGCAAGCACGTTGATGAGTTGTTCTTTTAGCCTATGCTTGACCTCATTCATCGAAAGCTCGCATCCCAGCTCCTTTTGCAGGGAAGTAACTCCTTTGTCGGTAAATCCGCAGGGGTTGATGTAGTCGAAGTAACGCAGGTCGGTATTTACGTTCAGCGCAAGGCCGTGCATGGTTACGTAGCGGCTGCTTCGGACGCCTATGGCGCATATCTTGCGCGCGGCGGCGGCATGGCCGGACAGCCAGACTCCGGTGGCCTTTTCCATGCGGCCGGCAGCGATGCCATAAGAGTTGCACACACGTATGACCGCCTCTTCAAGCAGACGGATGTATTCTTTCAGGCCCAACCCGAAATCGTCTAAGTTGATGATGGGGTAGCAGACTTGTTGGCCGGGGCCGTGATAGGTGATGTCTCCTCCCCTATCGATGTGATGCAGTGTGGCGTTTATGGCCTTCAGTTGTTCTTCGCCGAGAAGCATATTATTCTTTTTGCCGCTGCGCCCAAGCGTATAGACGTGCGGATGCTCGCAAAAGACGATCTCGTTCCGGTGCGGCCGTCCGTCCAGCTTGGCGGCTACGGCGGCATCGAACAGTTCGCTCTGCCGCCGCCATGACTGGTCGTACGGAACGACCCCCCAATCGGTAAAATTCAACTTCCGGGCCTCCTCTTGCCGGCTCTCGTCGCCGTATAGGCTTTTACCATGCTGATGATCTCGTCGCCGTACTTGTCCAATATCCTTCTCCCTATAAAGGGGATGCGTCCCAGCTCGCCTATTGTTTCGGGCAGCGTGTTGGTGACGCCCAGAATGGCTTTCTGGCGAAGTATGGCGTAGACGGGAAGGTTTGCGTTGGCGGCCAGGGCATTCCGCCAGCCGATCAATACCTGGTACAGCTCGGGATGGTCTATGTCGGAGGATATGTCTATCTTTTCCATCTTCCCGGCTTTTGCGGACTTTGCAGGCTTGAAGGTCTTCTCCGGCTTGCTCGTCTCCTTGTTCCCCATGTACGCCAGGACAACCTTTAGCTCTCCGGCTTTCAGGGGTTCTCCGGCGTTGTATTTGCGGATCATCTCGCGGATGTCTTTGGCCTTCGGCGCCGGATCCGCCTCCGCTTCTCTTTTCTTTGCGGGCTGTGGATTGGACAATGTAACAAGGATATGGGCCTTATTCTTCAAGTAACCGTGAACGGTAAAGCCGTGTATCGCGGTATGCGCCAGCGTATCCAGCTTGACCTGCACAAGTTCTTTCAGTGTGAAGAAGGCCTCATCGAAACGTTTCTTCAGTTCTTTGCTGTCTACTTCCACCCGTGTTCTCAGGATCGGCTCTTGCAGGATTTCGGCGGTCTTCTCCCCAAAGTAGCGTGCTCCCGAGGTCAGCCGTTCATTCAGCACCGGGTCTTTCTCATAATTCGGATTCAACATCAATTGGGCGTAGCGCGCCTGGAAGCTGAGCGCGACTTTCTCTATTTCTTCCTGGAAACGCAGGAAGCTGTTTTTATAAACGTTCAATGTCTTGGGATAAAGGTCGTAAAAGAATTCGTCGAGCAAACGGAGGGATTGTGAGAAGTACTTTTTTATATGGGCAAAGCCGAACAGCTCGCATAGCAGTTCATAATAATATTGGCGCTGCAGCTCGTTCAACCGGTTTTTGTCCGGGGGACTGTTTTCAACGGTGCGGGTAAAAGCGCTGATCGATTCGTCATTGATGACCGATTCGCGGGTCAGCGGCGAGCTTAACACCATACCTTCGAGTGTCTTGCAGCGGCTCAGTGCAACATATACCTGTCCGTGCGCAAAGGACGTATGGGCATCGATAATGGCCCGGTCAAACGTTAGCCCCTGGCTTTTATGAATGGTGATCGCCCAGGCTAAACGAATGGGGTACTGGCGGAATTTGCCTTCAATGTCTTCCGTTATTTCTTTTGTCTCGGCATTGAGCGTGTATTTGCTGTTGGTCCATTCTTCCTGTTCCAAAACAAAGTCCCGCTCGTCGCCTTTTCCCCAGACGGATATGTTGTTTTGGCTGACGGATGTTACGATGCCGATCTTGCCGTTATAGAACCGTTTCTCGGTGGACGAATCGTTTTTAAGAAACATGATCTGTGCGCCTCTTTTCAAGTATAGATCCACATCGGCCGGGTAAGCCGCTTCGGGGAAATTGCCTTCAACGGTAGCCTTGAAGCAATACGACTTTCCCGACAACAGCGCCAACTGGTGTTCGTTTATGCGCTGGGCCTGGTGGTTGTGGGTGGTCAGGCGGATATAGCCTTCATCTTCATCGGGCTTGAAGCCGGGTATGTAACGCTTGTTCAGTTCGGCCAGTACCGCGTGGTCGAACTCATTCGTGCGTATTTTGTTGAGCAGGGAAATAAAGACGTCGTCGCTCTGACGGTAGACCTTTTGCAGCTGAATGGTGATGTAATTTGTTTCTTTGAGCGCGTGGCTGCCGAAAAAGAACATTGTATTGTAGTATGGGCTTAGCAGGGTCAGGTCGCTCTCCTTCACCACAGGAGCAAGTTGCTGCAAATCGCCGATCATCAGCAGTTGCACTCCGCCGAACGGTTTATGCTTGTCCCGGTAGCGGCGCAGAACAGCGTCAATGGCATCCAGCAAGTCGGCGCGCACCATGCTGATCTCATCAATGACCAGCAAGTCCATGCTACAGATAATGCTTATCTTCTCTCTTCCGAACTTATGGGAGGATTGCGCGGAGGTGAATTTGCTTTCGGGTATGTAAGGGGCGAAGGGCAGCTGGAAAAAAGAATGAATGGTTACTCCGCCTGCGTTGATTGCCGCAATTCCTGTGGGGGCGACAACGATCATTCTTTTAGGGGATTTGTCTTTTAGCTTACGTAAGAAGGTTGTTTTACCGGTCCCTGCCTTGCCTGTTAGAAAAAGGTGCGAACCGGTGTTTTCTATACACTGTCGGGCGAGTTCTATTTCAGGGTTTAAATCCATCGGATGTTCTTTCCGGCAAATTTAACGATTAATCATGAGACTCACTTTATGCTGCCGCCGATAATGTCGAGCAGTTCATTGGTGATAGCTTGCTGCCTGGTTTTGTTGTATTGCTTGGTTAAATCCTGAATCAACTCGTTTGCATTATCCGTAGCGGCCTGCATGGCCATCATGCGTGCGGCGTGTTCGGAAGCGCCGGAATCCAGTAAGGCGGTAAATATTTTCAGCTTCAGGACAGTGGGTAGCAGAGCGGATATGAGCTTTTCGACAGATGGCTCTACGATATAGTCGATCCGTGCCGGTTCTTTATTGCTCTTCCTTTCTGTCTTTCCCGCTTCTTCCAGCGCCTCTTCTTCCAGCGCCACTTCTTTTTCGATCTGCCTCAAATTGACCGGAAGGTAAGCGTTGTCCCGCAGTTCCTGCACGCCGGCGGATCTGTAGTGGTGGAAGATGATCTCCACCTTGTCCAATTCGCCGGCGACAAACTGCCCGATAACCGTTTCGGCGAGCTTGGCCGCTTCTTCGTACGACGGCTTGCCGGCCATCTCCTGAAAAGTACCCTGCAAATTGAAACCGAGCTTACGCGCAGCTTCTTCGACCTTTTTCCCCACAGGGTATACCCAAATATCTTCTTTCTTTATTGTTTTATATCTGCCGGCGACTTCCACCAGGCGCTTGATGACATTTGCGTTAAAGGCGCCGCATAACGATGAATTGGAAGAATAGACAATGATGCCTACGCGTTTTACTTCTCTTTCAACGGTAAAGGGAGCGCCCAACGAAGCATCTATCGTACTTAAAAAGCGGGTCAGCATCCGGTTCATCATTTTCCGGTACGACAGCATGTTTTCTATGGCGGCCTGGGCCTTGTGCAGCTTGGCAGACGCCACCATCTTCATTGCAGAGGTTATCTTGCGTGTATTCTTTACCGAGTTTATCCTGTTTTTTACTTCTTTCAGAGAGGCCATATTCCTTGGGGATTATTGAAGACGTTCCGGTAGATCATTCGTATGTATATTGTTTTGTTACCATTTGGGCAGTATCCTCAATGGCTTTGATGGCTTCGTCATTTATCTCCCCGCGTTTCAATACGTCCAGCACGTCGGCCCGGTGATTAAGCTCTAGAGACCCGAGGAAATTTTGCTCGAAATCGGCAACGCTGCCCAGCGGAACATTCTTCAGCAGTCCGTGCGTGCCGCAATAGAGAACTGCGATCTGCTTTTCGACAGGCATGGGCGAGTATTGTTTCTGGATCAGCAGCTTGGCGTTCTTCCTGCCTTTGTCGATCGTAAGCATCGTTACGGCATCCATGTCGCCGCTGAATTTGGAGAATGCTTCCAGCTCGCGGTATTGCGCCTGGTCCATCTTCAACGTACCGGCCACCTTCTTCATGGATTTGATCTGTGCATTGCCACCCACGCGGGAAACGGAGATACCTACGTCAATAGCCGGACGGCTGCCTTCGTTGAACAGGTTCGTATCAAGGAAGATCTGGCCATCGGTGATGGAGATCACATTTGTAGGGATGTACGCAGAAACGTCGCCGGCCTGGGTTTCAATAATGGGCAGGGCTGTCAGCGAACCGCCGCCTTTGACTTTATCTTTCAGGCTTGGGGGCAAATCGTTCATTCCGGCGGCCACTTCCTGCTGGTTGATAATCTTGGCCGCCCGTTCGAGCAGGCGGGAATGTAGATAGAAGATGTCACCCGGATAGGCTTCACGGCCGGAAGGCCGGCGAAGGATCAACGACACCTCACGGTAGGCCACAGCTTGCTTGGACAAGTCGTCGTAGATCACCAAGGCATGGCGGCCCGTGTCGCGGAAATACTCGCCGATGGCTGCGCCGGCAAACGGCGCATAATATTGCAGCGCGGCCGGATCCCCTGCCGTAGCGGCCACCACGATGGTGTATTCCATCGCGCCGTATTCGCGCAGTGTATTGACCAGCGACGCCACAGTGGATGCTTTCTGGCCTACGGCAACATAAATGCAGTACACCGGGTTGCCGGTTTCAAAGCCGGCCCTTTGGCTGATGATCGTATCAATGGCGATCGTTGTTTTGCCTGTCTGACGGTCGCCGATGATCAGTTCGCGCTGGCCCAGGCCGATAGGGATCATAGCGTCAATAGCTTTCAGTCCGGTTTGCAAAGGCTCATTTACCGGCTGGCGGTAGATAACCCCCGGCGCTTTCCGCTCGAGAGGCATCTCGTAAAGCTCGCCGCCAACCAATCCTTTACCGTCCAGCGGCTCCCCTAACGGGTCAATCACACGTCCCAGCATATTCTCCCCCACCATGATGGAAGCAATATGTTTGGTACGCTTCACTGTGAATCCTTCTTTGATCTTATCCGTAGGGCCAAGGAGCACAGCGCCCACGTTGTCTTCTTCAAGATTCATCACAATGGCTTTGATACCGTTTTCAAACTCCAGGAGTTCGTTGGCCTCGGCGTTCTTCAACCCGTAAATACGGGCCACGCCGTCGCTGACCTGGAGCACCGTACCGATCTCGTCCAGCTGCACGCTGGTATTAATTCCTTTTAGCTGACGGAGAAGCACTTCGGATACTTCGCTTGCTTTTATATGATCCGACATAATTCTTAATTTACTATTCGATAATTTACATCAAACGATTCTCTTATTCTTATCAATGAACTGCTGCTTGACGCGCTTCAACTGGGTAGCGATGCTGGCATCCAGCCGGTAGTCATTGATGTCAAAAATAAATCCCCCTTCAATAGAAGGGTCTACCCATGTTTGCAGCTTCATCCCTGCGTGTACGGTAGCTGCCGCCGTTTCTTTTATCCGCCTCTTGGTGTCATCATCCACCGGAACGGCTGTGATCAATGTGCCTACTGCAATATGCTTCATGTGGTAATAAAAAGTAATATAGGTGAGGCACATGAACTGGAGAAAGAACTCCCGGTGCTGTTTGATGACCAGCTCAACGAAACGGGCAAACTCTTTGCTGGGTTCGGCATCGCCTACCGCAGCGGCAACGATCAAGTCTTGTTTATTTTTCGCTTTCAGTACCGGATTGTTGAGCGATTCACGCAGCTGGGGAAACTTGGAAAAGCTACGGCTAAGGGTTTCGATTTCCCTGTATACCGTATCTTCCGCACCTCTTTCGCTTGCGTAGATCATCAATGCCTTTGCGTAACGTGTTGAGATCGTTCCTATATCCATAGCATCCTTCAGTTACGTTTATGAATGATCTCATCCAGCATCCTGTCGATCATTTCCATTTGTCTGTCCTTGTCGTCCAAGTTCTTGCGGATAACCTTTTCGGAAATATCTACGGCTAAGACTGCGATCTGACGCCGTATCTCACGGATGGCCTCGTCTTTTTCGGCTTGAAGCTGTTTCTTTGCAGCGTCCAGCTCTTTCTGAGCTGCCGCTTCGGCCTGTTTGCGGGCGTCATGGATGATCTTGCTGCGCTCTTCCATGGCTTCTTTCAAGATCCGTCCCTGTTCTTTATTGGCAGCCGCAATCAATGCTTCGCTTTCGGTTTTCAGCTTGGACAATTGTTCGTTTGCTTGCCTGGCTACCTCAAGAGAGCGGTCGATGTACGCCTTACGGCCTTCGGCCATCTTAATGATGACCGGAAAGCCGTATCTGGCCAGTACAAAAAAGACGATCCCGAATGAAAGGATCATCCAGAACAGCAGGCCCGTATCGGGTACTAATAACGACATAGCTCTTGATCCTTTTTATAAGAACAATACCAATAAACAAACAACCAGAGCGATAATAGCTACTCCTTCTATAAAAGCGATCGCAAGAATCATATTCATACGAATGTCTCCGGATGCCTCGGGCTGACGACCGATAGCGTCCATTGCCGAACTACCGATCTTGCCGATACCAATAGCTGCTCCGATAGCGATAATACCCGCTCCGATAGCTGCTCCTACCTTACTTAAAGCTGCCGATGCAACTGTTGCCTGTAACAATGTTAATAACATACTATTTAAGTTTTAGTTTGCGGCAACGTGCCGCAATGGTTTTTAATCTTATGTGCCGGCCCTGCCGCACGGCTACTTTTTTACTTCCGGCTTCCGGTGCGGTTGCGCCAGCCCTATGAATACGGCGGACAGCATCGTGAACACATAAGCCTGAACAAAGGCTACCAGAACTTCCAGCGCATTGGTAAATATGCCGAATGCAACGGAGGTTATAGTGAGCGACCCGAACAATACGGGACCCATATCGGAAGCAATGAATATCAGGCAAGTTAGCACGAGGATCGCCATGTGTCCGGAGAGCATATTGGCAAAAAGACGGACCATCAACGCAAAGGGCTTGATGAAAACGCCGAAGAATTCAATGAACGGCATCATCGGCACCGGCAGCTTCAGCCACACCGGTACATCGGGCCAGAAGATCTCTTTCCAATACTCCCGCGATGCAAACAGGTTGATCGCAATGAAGGAACAAACCGAAAGCACCAGGGTGACGGCAATATTGCCTGTCACGTTGGCGCCGCCGGGAAAGAACGGGATCAATCCCATGAAGTTATTGATCAGGATAAAGAAGAACACACTTAACAGATAGGGGGCGAATTTGCGGTAGTTAGGCCCTACCCCACCCTTGATCACGTCGTCGTTTATGTTCATGATCAACATTTCCATCAGGCCGACAAAGCCTCCGGGCGAGTCGGCCTCTTGCGGCCTTTTCTTATACCAGCGCGCCACACTCAGGATAATGGCAATCAGTATGGCGCTGTTTATCCAAATAGAAAAAGTAACCTTGGTGACTGATAGATCGAGCGGCCTTGTTTCTTCTCCCGCTGCGTTGCATTCGACTATTTTCCCTTCGTGCCGGCTTCCTTCGGGGGCGATGTAAAGACCTTCGTACACCCCTTCGTTTTTCTCAAAGGCAGACGACATAAAGGTGTGCCATCCGGTCGTCCGGCTATATACAATAACGGGTAAGGGAATATGTATGGACGTTTCTCCCACATCCATGATATGCCACTCGTAAGCATCGCCGATGTGGCCGAACACGATACCTTTTACATCCACCGGTTCTTTTCCGCCCTTTTCCCCTGCATGTGCGGAGGCGCTCAAAGCAAAGACAGTCAGGATGATCAGGTAAATCCGCTTTTGCATACTTTTCTTCATTATAATGATACGCATACCGAAAGAAGCCCGTTGCTCATTTCGACAAAGCCTCCTTGGATATCCACCTTATGCTCGCTGCCGTCCGGCAATACATAGACAATCGCGCCCTTTTTCAGCGAAGAAACGATAGGAGCGTGATTGGGTAAAACGTTGAACGATCCGGCGCTGCCGGGCAGTGTGATCACGCTGATCTCTCCATCGAACAACTCCTTTTCCGGAGATGAAACAGTCAAATGCAACTTCCGTTCTTTCATGGCTCTTATTTCCCGGCCTGCTTGAGCAGTTCCCGGCCTTTATTGATGGCTTCTTCGATCGTCCCGACATTGAGGAAAGCCGGTTCCGGCAAGTAGTCTACCTCCCCGTCAAGAATCATCCGGAAGCCTTTGATCGTATCTTCAATCGCTACCATAACACCGCGGACGCCGGTGAACTGTTCCGCCACCGTAAACGGCTGGGAGAGGAAACGCTGTACGCGGCGGGCGCGGTTCACAACCAGGCGGTCTTCGTCCGAAAGCTCTTCCATGCCCAGGATCGAAATAATATCCTGCAACTCCTTGTTCCGCTGGAGGATCTGCTTCACCCGTTGAGCCGTGTCATAATGTTCCTGCCCGACAATGTGCGGGTCGAGGATGCGCGAAGTGGATTCCAACGGGTCTACAGCCGGATAGATACCCAGCTCGGTGATCTTGCGGCTCAGCACGGTCGTTGCGTCAAGATGGGTGAAAGTCGTTGCGGGGGCAGGGTCCGTCAAGTCGTCGGCAGGCACATAAACAGCCTGGACGGAAGTGATGGAACCGGCTTTGGTGGACGTAATGCGCTCCTGCATGGCCCCCATTTCCGTGGCCAGCGTAGGCTGGTAGCCCACCGCCGAAGGCATACGCCCCAGCAGCGCCGACACTTCAGATCCCGCCTGGGTGAAACGGAAAATATTGTCGATGAAGAACAGAATATCTTTCGCTCCGCTTTCGGTAGCCATGTCGCGGAAAGATTCGGCAACCGTCAACCCCGAAAGAGCCACCGAAGAGCGCGCGCCGGGAGGCTCGTTCATCTGCCCGAAGACCAGCGTTGTTTGCGACTTGGCCACTTCGTTCATATCTATCTTGGAAAGATCCCAATGCCCTTTCTTCATGCTTTCCCGGAACTCTTCCCCGTAGCGGATCACGCCCGATTCGATCATCTCGCGAAGCAAATCATTCCCCTCGCGGGTACGCTCGCCCACGCCTGCGAACACGGAAAATCCGTTATGTTTCTTGGCTATATTGTTGATAAGTTCCATGATAAGCACCGTTTTGCCCACGCCTGCGCCTCCGAACAGGCCGATCTTCCCACCTTTGGAATAGGGTTCGAGCAGGTCGATCACCTTTATGCCCGTAAACAGCACCTCCTGAACGGTGGTCAGGTCTTCAAACTTGGGCGGGTCGCGGTGGATGGGATACGCGCCTGTCTTGTCCAGCTCCCTCATCCCGTCTATGGCGTCTCCGACAACATTCATCAGGCGGCCTTTTATTTGTGGGCCGACGGGCATAGTGATCGGGCCGCCCGCAGGAAACACTTTCATCCCGCGCTGCAGCCCGTCGGTGCTATCCATCGCCACCGTACGGAGCGTATTCTCGCCAATGTGCTGTTGAACTTCCACAATCAGGCGTTTTCCGTTCGGCCTCCTGATTTCCAAGGCGTCGTGGATGCTGGGTAATACCAGATCAGCTTCCGAACCATTAAAATACACATCGACCACAGGGCCTATAACCTGGGAGATGTGTCCAACAATTTGTGACATAAACTTATTCTATTATGGATATGAACTCCTGCCGTAAAACGCTGCTTAAACAATAAGGCAACTGTGCAAAAGTAGCAACAAATCGAATCGGTTGTCATCTTTTCATATTATTTTTTCAGATAACGGATCACCGCTACTATTTACCGCTTACCATTGACTATTGACCATTTTTCGCGGGCGCCGGAACTGCTTCTCCGATCGTAAAAATGCCGCCGGAGGCTACGGAAGCATTTATACTCACGGTAAAAATGCCGCCGGAGGCTACGGAAGCATTTATACTCACGTTAAAAATGCTGCCGGAGGCTTCGGAAGCATTTGTACTCACGGTAAAAATGCCGCCGGAGGCTACGGAAGCATTTGTACTCACGGTAAAAATGCCGCCGGAGGCTACGGAAGCATTTTTGTCCTGGTCGAAAAC
>JAITSN010000070.1 GCA_031287715.1 Mediterranea sp. (in: CFB group bacteria) | reverse complement strand
GCTAATGAACAAGATCTGCGAAATCATAAGGCACGGTAGAACCAATCCCAAAAATCATAAAACAAAAAAGATTTATTACTTGAATAAGAAAAAATTATAGCTTAACTAAACGACATTGAATGGTAAACTGTGAATTGTACGGGGGTACAGAGTGAATTGTACGGGGTTAGCGAAATTTTATGTAGATTTGCGGCACATATAAGCCGAAATCATGTCGTGTATCTTGCATATTGAGACTTCTACTACCGTTTGTTCGGTGGCGGTGAGTGAAGCCGGACAATCTGTTTTTGTCAGAGAGGACTTTCAGGGATTATCGCACGCCACATTATTGGGAAAGTTTGTAGACGAGGCATTGTCGTTGATCGACAGTCATGCTATCCCGTTGGATGCCGTTGCGGTGAGTTGCGGCCCGGGTTCGTATACGGGTTTGCGGATTGGGGTTTCTATGGCTAAAGGCATTTGTTATGGCCGCGAAGTGCCTTTGATCGGCCTTCCTACACTGGAGGTATTGAGTGTTCCGGTGTTATTGTATCATGAGTTGCCGGATGACGCGCTTCTTTGTCCGATGATCGATGCCCGCCGCATGGAGGTTTACGCCGCCATGTATGACCGCGCGTTGAATGTGGTGCGTGGGACGTCTGCCGATATTATTGATGAACATTCATATCAGGATGAGTTGAACAGGCATCCGGTGTATTTTTTTGGAGACGGCGCCGCCAAATGCCGTGGAAAGATCACGCATCCCAATGCGCGTTTCATAGATGGTATCCATCCGCTGGCAAAGATGATGTGTCCGCCGGCAGAGAAGGCCATAGCGAATGGGAAGTTCGAAGATGCGGCTTACTTCGAGCCGTTTTATTTAAAAGAATTTATAACTACAATACCTAAAAGAAGAATTTAAAACGAATAATTTATGCAGTACAACACACAGCAGAAAAGACTTCCCCTGCCGGAATACGGCCGGAGCATTCAGAATATGGTTGATCACGCTTTGACCATCACGGATCGCGCCGAGCGTCAGAGATGCGCAAACACAATTATTAGTATTATGGGTAGTATGTTTCCGCATTTGAAGAACATACCGGATTTTACGCACAAGCTCTGGGATCATCTGACCATTATGTCCGATTTCAAGCTGGATATTGATTATCCTTATGAGGTGATCCGTAAAGAAAACCTGGATACCAAACCAAACCCGATACCTTATCCGAGTACAAAAATACGTTACCGCCATTACGGGCGAACGCTCGAGGTATTGATAAGGAAAGCGGTTGAATATCCGGAAGGTGATGAGAAGGACAACTTGGTTGCCTTGATCGCCAACCACATGAAGAAGGATTATATAACCTGGAATAAAGATACGATAGAGGACGCCAAGATCAATGACGACTTGGTGGAATTATCCCGCGGCAAACTTCAGCTGGACAACAAGCTGTTGCAAGTCATGGAAGCGCGGTTGGCCGTAAACCGCCGTCCGAAATCAAACAATAATCATGCCCATCCCAATCAAAAGCGGCACTCGAAATGACAAGGCGAACTCATAGTTTCTAACGTCTAACCGCATGGCTTCATTTATAATTGAAGGAGGGCACAAGTTGAGTGGAGAGATCTATCCACAAGGTGCAAAGAACGAAGTGCTGCAAATTATCTGCGCCACACTGCTGACTTCGGAAGAGGTCGTTGTGGATAATGTGCCCGACATACTTGATGTAAATAACCTCATACAGCTCATGCGCGATATGGGAGTCACGGTTTCCAAACGGGGTGCCGCAATGTATTCTTTTAAAGCAGAGTCGATTGATATGACGTATCCGGAAAGTGACGAATTTCTCAAGAAATGCGCAAGCCTCCGCGGCTCGGTCATGTTGGCCGGCCCGATGGTTGTGCGCTTCGGCAGAGCGATAATCTCCAAGCCGGGCGGGGACAAGATTGGGCGCCGCCGCTTGGATACGCACTTTACCGGAATCCGGAACCTCGGCGCGGAATTCAATTATAACAGAGAGCGTGAGGCTTTCGAGATAACGGCCCGGGAGCTAAAGGGTACTTATATATTGCTTGATGAGGCTTCGGTGACCGGTACGGCCAACATCGTTATGGCCGCCGTGTTGGCCAAAGGTGTAACGACGATCTATAATGCGGCTTGCGAACCCTATTTGCAGCAGCTTTGTAAAATGCTGAACCGGATGGGAGCACGAATCGACGGTATTGCTTCCAATCTCCTGACGATCGAAGGAGTGGAGAGCCTTGGCGGAACAACGCATACCATATTGCCCGATATGATTGAAGTGGGCAGCTTCATCGGCATGGCAGCCATGATGGGCGGTGGGCTGACGATAAAAAATGTGTCTTACGGTAATCTTGGAGTTATTCCCGAAAGTTTCTGTCGTTTGGGCATTAAGCTGGAGCAGCGTGGAGATGATATTCATGTGCCCGCCCAAAATTCCTACCAGATCGAGTCATTCATGGACGGCTCTATCATGACGATCGCCGATGCGCCCTGGCCGGGGCTTACGCCGGACTTGCTAAGTGTTCTCCTTGTTGTGGCGACACAGGCAAAAGGCAGTGTTCTGATCCATCAGAAAATGTTTGAAAGCCGGTTGTTCTTCGTCGATAAACTGATTGACATGGGTGCCCAGATCATTCTTTGCGACCCGCACCGCGCTGTTGTCATTGGCCATGATCACGGGTTTACGTTGCGCGGCGGCAATTTGACCTCCCCCGACATCCGTGCGGGCATTGCCTTATTGATTGCCGCGCTGAGCGCAGACGGCATCAGCCGTATCCACAACATCGAACAGATCGACCGCGGATACCAGAATATCGAAGGCCGGTTGAACGCCATTGGAGCAAAAATCACCAGAATATGATAAAAAAAGAAGAGGTATACCGGATCGGCCTGTTTAACAAGCCCCACGGTATTCATGGCGAGTTGTCGTTTACTTTCACCGACGACATTTTCGATCGCGCAGACTGTGATCATCTGGTATGCTTGCTGGATGGCATCTTCATTCCTTTCTTCATTGAAGAATACCACATTCGCTCCGGCTCCACCGCCTTGGTTAAGCTGGAGGGAATAGACACCTCGGAACGCGCCCGTATGTTTACGAATATTGAAGTCTATTTCCCTGTGAAATACGCAGAAGCTAAACCCGGCGAACAGACCTGGAGCTTCTTTGTCGGTTTCACGATGCGTGATGTCCATGCCGGCAGCTTGGGAGAAATCATTGACGTGGACGACACCACGATAAATGTGCTCTTTGTTGTGAAGTTCGGAAAAGAGGAGCTACTTGTACCTGCCCGGGAAGAGTTTATTGTGGAAATCGACCGGATGCACAAGGTGATCACAATGGATCTTCCGGAAGGTTTGCTTTCGCCGGACGCATTGGATGCTCTTGATTAGTTTGTTAAATAGCATGAAGAAACCACCGGCAAGTAAAGCGAATTACTTACATTTGTCTTATAAATAAGAAACGATGCGTAGAAAACTGTTCGACAAAGCCTTTTGGCACAACTTCAAGTTCAAATACAAAATATCCGTCACCAACGAAAATACATTGGAGGAAATGGCAGGATTTTATGTATCCAAGCTGAACGGTCTTTCCCTGCTGGTCATTATACTTCTTATCCTCTTTGTCCTTTCGGCATCCATCCTTACATTCACGCCTTTGCGCAACTATCTGCCCGGATACATGAACAGCGAAGTGCGTGAGCAGATCGTCCGGAATGCCTTACGTGCAGACTCTTTGATGGGAGTCGTTGAGCGCCAGAACATGTATGTGATGAATCTACAGGATATATTTAAAGGTGTGATACGGGTAGATACTATCTCGTCAATGGCCGACCTGACGGAAATACGCGAAGACTCACTGATGAAACGTACCGAACGTGAGGCAGAATTTCGCAGGCAGTACGAAGAAGCGGAAAAATACAACCTGACAACCATCAACATTCAAGCCGAAGTAGGCGGTCTTATTTTCTATACGCCAACCCGCGGCGTCGTTCTCTCGAACTTCAATGTAGAGAGCAAACATCAACATCTGGGCATCGATATTACCGCCAATCCTAACGAGAGCGTGCTGGCTACGTTAGACGGAACAGTCATATTCAGCGATTATACGGTAGGGGCCGGATATGTGATCGTTGTGCAACACAATCAGGAATTTACTTCTGTTTACAAACATTGCGCCGCTTTGTTGAAGCAGGCAGGCAATCCGGTTAAGGGTGGAGACGTTATTGCAGTGGTTGGAAATACCGGTACGCAAACCGCCGGCCCGCATTTGCATTTTGAACTCTGGCATAAAGGTAGGCCGGTTGATCCGGTTAACTACATACTGTTCTGATGAAAAAGCAAATTGCTATACTTGGCTCAACGGGTTCTATCGGTTCCCAGGCCTTACAAGTGATAGAAGAACATGCCGACCTCTATGAAGTTTATGCACTGACAGCAAACAATAACGTCGAACTCCTGATAGAACAGGCAAGGAAATTCCAACCCGAAGCAATCATCATAGCCAATGAAGATAAATACACGCAGCTGCGTGACGCGCTGAGCGACCTACCCATTAAAGTATATGCCGGAACGGAAGCCATTTGCCAAATCGTCGAATCCCAACCCATACATATTGTATTGACCGCCATGGTGGGATATTCCGGATTGAAACCCACAATAAACGCTATCCGTGCCGGAAAGACGATTGCATTGTCGAATAAAGAAACACTTGTCGTAGCAGGCGAGCTGATCAATGAGCTGGCACAGAAGCACCGTACTCCCATACTACCTGTCGACTCGGAACATTCCGCAGTTTTTCAGTGTTTAACGGGAGAAATCGGAAACAACATAGAGAAGATCATTCTTACCGCGTCGGGAGGACCGTTCCGCAACTATACGCCGGAACAACTGCAAACCGTAACGAAAACGCAGGCTTTAAAACACCCCAATTGGGATATGGGAGCAAAGATCACGATTGACTCGGCCTCCATGATGAACAAAGGCTTTGAAGTGATCGAAGCCAAGTGGCTGTTTGGCCTGCGGCCGGAACAGATTGAAGTAGTAGTGCATCCGCAGTCGATCATTCACTCCATGGTACAGTTTGAAGACGGATCCATCAAAGCCCAGATGGGATTGCCGGATATGCGTTTGCCTATCCAATACGCCTTTTCTTATCCCGACAGGATCTATTCGTCTGTTGAACGGCTGGACTTCACCAAATGCACCTGCCTGATCTTTGAACAGCCCGACACAACACGGTTCCGCAACTTGGCGTTAGCCTACGAAGCCATGCATCAGGGTGGAAACATGCCATGTATTGTAAACGCGGCCAATGAGATCGCCGTAGCGGCATTCCTGCGCGACGGAATCTCCTTCCTGGGAATGAGCGACGTGATCGAACGTACGATGGCCAAAGTGGCGTTTGTAAAAACACCGGCATACCATGACTATGTAGCGACCGATGCCGAAGCACGGCAAGTGGCGCTCGAAGAACTTAAAAACTTAAAACTTAAAATATAGATGGATACATTTTTTATTCGTGCTCTTCAGTTGATATTGAGTTTTGCACTGCTCGTGATCGTACACGAAGGCGGGCACTTTTTTTTCGCC
Organism: Mediterranea sp. (in: CFB group bacteria); assembly: GCA_031287715.1. Taxonomy (GTDB): domain Bacteria; phylum Bacteroidota; class Bacteroidia; order Bacteroidales; family Bacteroidaceae; genus Bacteroides. The sequence continues at coordinate 42,685 of JAITSN010000070.1, read as the reverse complement.
CGCCTCTTTAAAGTTCGGGTAGAGAAATTTTGTTTGTTCTTCAACCCGTGGTTTACACTGTTCAAGTTTAAACCCAAGAAGAGCGATACGGAATACGCCATTGGCTGGCTGCCGCTGGGAGGATATGTGAAGATTGCAGGTATGATCGACGAGTCGATGGACATGAAGCAGATGGCACAACCCGAACAGCCGTGGGAATTTCGCGCCAAACCGGCCTGGCAACGTCTGCTGATCATGATTGGCGGGGTACTGTTCAACTTCCTGCTGGCGCTGTTTATCTATTCGATGATCCTCTTCTGCTGGGGCGACGAGTATATTCCGGTAAAAGAAGCAAAATACGGCATGGCGTTCAGTGAAACAGCAAAGAGTATAGGCTTCAGGGATGGCGACATCATGCTTTCCGCCGATGGAAAAGCGTTCACGCGCTTTGAACTTCGCTCGGTGATCGATGCCCGTCAGGTAACCGTACTGCGCGACGGCAAGGAAGTACCGGTATATATTCCGGAAGACCTGATGCAGAAACTGATGAGCGATTCAATTCATTTAAGTCATTTTGCAAATCACATACCGGCTTTTGTTATCGGTTTCGTAAACAAAAACTCTCCGGCGATGGCGGCAGGCCTCCAACCGGGCGATAGCATCTATGCGCTGAACGGCGATCCCGTTTCCTTTCTGGATTACCAAAACAAGATGAAAGCGCTGAAAGCGCAAGCAGCCACAGCCGGAAGCGACAGTACGGATCACCGGCATATCACACTTGCATACTATAGAGATGGCGTTTCATACACCACTTCCGTGGAAGTAGATTCGGCCTATATACTTGGCGCACATGCCGATCCGATAAGAGGATTGCCTATCATGAAAGTGAAATACGGTTTCTTTGAATCCTTCCCTGCGGGTATAACACTTGGGGTGAACACGCTGAAAGGCTATGTGGGCGATATGAGGCATATTTTCTCAAAGGAAGGAGCCAAACAACTGGGTGGATTCGGAACAATCGGAAGCATATTCCCTAAAAAATGGGACTGGCATACGTTCTGGTACATGACGGCGCTCCTGTCAATCATGCTTGCTTTTATGAATATCTTACCTATTCCGGTACTGGATGGAGGACACGTACTGTTTCTGTTTTACGAAATCATTGTCCGCAGGAAACCAAGCGACAAATTCATGGAATATGCACAGATCTCAGGAATGACTTTTCTTTTTGGATTGCTGATCTGGGCAAACCTCAACGACGTCATAAAATTCTTCTTCTAACCGGCTATCCCTTTATACGATACCGTCAGTTTAGATAAAGAATTAGAAAGCCATATGTATTGACTATGGTTTTCTACAAAAAAGAAGATAAAATAAAGGTAGCTACCAAGGCATGGTCTTGGTAGCTACCTTTATGATGCCTTGGTAGCTACCGAGTGAATATCAATGTAAATAGTCAATAGACAATGGGCAATTCTTTGGGCGTTGCCTCCGGCCCAGGCCATCCGCTGCAAGTCCTCGCTCCGCTATACTTTATTTCGCTCCACTGCGGGCTTTCCACTTCTGTCCTTAACGCGGCTGCGCCTTTCGCAGCGCGGAAACCATTTTCACACTTGCGAAAGCGCCGTCAAATAACAAGTGAACAGGTCCTGCATTTATGACTTGATGTTTCAACTCGTTATCTTCGCATTTGATTGTACTCAAAATTCCTTCACTTTGATTGTGGTGCGCCAGCACCATATTTTCCTCCACTTTTACTTTCGAGATTCTCATTGTTGTGTGTGTTAGTTAGTTGTTTTATTCATATGTTTTCTTCCGTTTCAGGCCTACAGACCGCATTTTCAAAATCTAAGCATTGATACCTGTTCCTGTTTTACTCCGCCATCGTAAACGATAAATGGTATAATGATAAAGCCTCCTGCCTCTTCCGGCACATCGACGCCGGAAGAGGCAGGAGGCTTGCGACACAGGCTTACGCGTGTTTTCTTTCCTTGATAATATCGCCGCTGGCTTCAACCACATTCACCACATAGTCGCCCAGCTTTTCACATTCGGCAATGACGTCCATGTAGTAAATGCCCATTTGGTAGTCATACTCTTTGTTGTTTACGTTCAGGATGTTTTGGTTTTTCAGTTGGTTGCGGTAGTTGTTGATCTCGTTTTCGATGTTGTAGGTTTTGTTGATGTCCACAGCTTGGTGTTCCGGCCTTGAAACGGCAAGGATCATTTGTGCCAAAGCATCATCGGCCAGCTGCATCATGGCATGGATGTGTTCGATTTGCTTCCCTGTGAAATAGACGTTTACCTGCCGCTTGCGATTCAGTATCCGGGCCAGGTTGCAGCAGCTGTCCCCGATGCTTTCTATCTCGGTCACTTCGCGAAGCATGGCGCGGATATGCAGTTTGCTTTCGGAGCTTAGGCGCCCTTCCGAGACCTGATTCAGGTAGTTGGCGATTTCTATCTCCATGTTGTCGCTTATATTCTCATACTTTTCGATCCGGCTGAACAGCTTATTGAACTCTTCGTCTTTCTCTTTTCCCAGCAATTCTTTGGTCATGGCAAACATGCGTTGCGTACGTTCGGCATAAAGTTCGATCTCCTTGTTCGCCTGCAAGATGGAAAGCTCCGCGGTGGAGAGCATACCTCCCGTGATAAAGCGCAGGCGGTATTCTTCTTCCTCTTCTTTCCGGGGAATGATAAAGCAAACGGTTTTCTCTATCAGCCGGGTCATCCAGACGAGTATGCACACGTTGCATACATTAAAGGCGGTATGGAAAGCCGATAGTTTATAGGAAACGGCAACGTCTTCCGACCCGGGGCGCATATGCGTGTCTACAAACCAGGACACGGCATCCGTAAAAGGTGTAAACACCACCAGCACCCAGATCACGCCGAACACATTGAATACAAGGTGCGCCAGAGCTGCGCGCTTGGCTTGATGGTTGGCGGTCAGCGCCGCCAGGTTGGCGGTTATGGTCGTACCGATGTTTTCCCCCAGCACAAGCGCGGCCCCCAGCTCATAGCTGATCCAGCCGTTGGCGCACATGATCAGGGTAAGCGCCATCGTTGCCGCCGAAGCCTGCACGATCATCGTCAATACGGTTCCGATAAGCAAGAATAGGAGGATGGAAAAGAATCCCATACCTGTATAGTTTTGGACGAAAGCCAGCATCTCAGGATTTTGGCTTAGGTCGGGGGCATTGTTCTTCAACAGGGCAAGCCCCATGAACAGGAACGAGAAGCCGAAGATAAATTCGCCGATAGATTTGCGGGTGCTCTTGTTTGAAAAGATGAGGGGAAGGGCAAAGGCCAGGAGGGGAAGGGCAAAGGCAGACATATCTACCTTAAAGCCGAAAACCGATATGATCCACGCCGTGACGGTGGTGCCGATATTGGCGCCCATGATTACGCTGATGGATTGGGAGAGCGTCAATAGGCCGGCGTTTACGAAGCTGACAACCATGACCGTCGTAGCCGACGAAGACTGGATGAGCGCCGTGATCAACATCCCCGTCAATACTCCGGTAAACCGGTTGGTTGTCATGGCCGTTAAAATACTCCGGAGCCTGTCTCCCGCCACCTTTTGAAGGCCTTCGCTCATAATCTTCATCCCATACAGGAAAAGCCCCAACGACCCTATGAGCATTAAAAAATCATAAAAAGAATAGTGCATCTACAATTAATTTGATGGTTTTAAGTCCTTTACTTACATTTATCCGTATTATAAACCAATAAACAGGATATATGAAACAGACGATACAAATTTATTGCAAAAATAATAATATTTATAAGGAATTTCCCGTCGGGACTTTACTTTTGGACATTTACAAGGGATTGAACCTGCAACTGCCCTACCCGCCCGTCAATGCCAAAGTGAACAACCGCACCGAGGGGCTGACGTTCAGGGTCTATAACAACAAAGACGTAGAGTTCGTCGACGTCAGAGACTCTTCAGGTATGCGCACCTACGTGCGCTCGCTCTGTTTCGTCCTCTACAAAGCCATTCGTGAACTGTACCCCGACGGAAAGCTCCTGCTGGAACATCCGGTATCCAAAGGCTATTTTTGCGACCTGCGGATCGGCCGTCCGGTCACCACCGAAGACGTTGAGGAAATCAAAGCCCGGATGAAAGAGATCATCGCCGAAGACCTCCGCTTCCTGCGCGTAGAATGTCACACCGCTGAAGCCATGGAAATATTCAAGGCGCACGGCATGGAAGACAAAGTCAAGCTGTTCAACACCTCCGGATCGCTATATACCTATTATTATATGCTGGGCGACACGATTGACTATTACTACGGCAGCCTGCTTCCCAGCACGGGCCACATCAATCTGTTCGACTTAGTCAAGTACCACGACGGCTTGCTGCTTCGCATCCCAAGCAAAACGAACCCCGCAGTGTTGGAAGAAATGGTTAAACAGGAAAAAATGCTCGAAGTCTTCAAGGAATACCTCAAATGGGGATACATCCTGGGAGCAGGAAACGTAGGCGACGTCAACATAGCCTGCCGCGAAGGCCGCGCAACAGAACTGATCAATGTGGCCGAAGCGCTGCAGGAAAAGAAGATAGCACAGATCGCCGACACCATCTGCCGCAAGGGCGAAAACGGAAACCCCGTCAGGTTGACTCTCATCGCAGGGCCTTCTTCCTCGGGAAAGACAACCTTCAGCAAAAGACTGTCCATACAACTGATGGCAAACGGACTGAAACCCTATCCGATTTCCTTAGACAACTACTTCGTCGACCGCGAACAGACACCGCTTGATGCCGGCGGCAACTACGACTACGAATCCCTCTACGCCTTAGACCTGGAGCTTTTCAACAACCAGCTGACAGCCCTGCTGCGCGGAGAAGAAGTCAAGCTGCCAACCTTCAACTTCACAACGGGGAAAAGAGAATACCGGGGCGACACGCTGAAGATAGACCGGAACACGATCCTGATCCTGGAAGGCATACACGCCCTGAACCCCGAACTGACGCCATATGTGGATGACGCCGGCAAGTTCAGGATCTACGTCTCGGCGCTGACCTCCATCTCGCTGGACGACCACAACTGGATCTCCACCACCGACAACCGCCTGCTGCGCCGAATCATACGCGACTTCAACTACCGCAACTATTCCGCCCAGGAAACCATCTCCCGCTGGCCCAGCGTGCGCGCCGGAGAAGACAAATGGGTATTCCCGTTCCAGGAAAACGCCGACGTCATGTTCAACTCCTCCCTGCTGTTCGAGTTCTCTGTGTTTCGCCCACATGCCGAGCCGATACTCACGGGTGTGCCGCGCAACTCGCCCGCCTACGCCGAAGCCTACCGGCTATTGAAGTTCATCAAGTATTTCGTCTCCATACAAGACAAAGAGATCCCTCCGACATCCCTACTCAGGGAATTTCTGGGCGGCAGCAGCTTCAGCTACTAAGGATCCGGCATGTTTTTTACAACCAATTTACCAAACAGATCCATAGTGCTAAGGAACGGGCGATGGCGATCTTAAATAGGATTGAGGATAACAGGCAAGCCTTATCCGACAATGCTGGTAGCGGCTTTGACATGATTTGCATTTAAAACGAAACAACTATATTTGTCCGAAATATAAATCAATATGAAAGGAACAAAAACAGTACTATTGCCCAAGCTTACTAAAATACTGGAAGAAATGGGTGAAAATATAAAATTGGCTCGTTTAAGAAGGAAACTCACAACAGAGCAGATTGCTGAACGTGCCGGAATATCCCGTTCTACTTTGTGGCAGGTGGAGAAAGGGCTACCAAGTGTTTCTTTAGGAACTTATGCCCAAGTGCTATTTGTCTTAGGGTTGGAAAAAGATTTGCAATTAATTGCAAAAGATGATGTATTAGGTCGAAAGTTACAAGACGCAGAATTATTGACAGGAAAGCAGAATGCAAGAAAATAATTGGACATGAGTGATAAAAAGAAAATATATGTTTATGCTGATTGGATTGAACTTAAAACACCAATCTTAATGGGTGTTCTTTCTGTCGAACTTTTAAGGGGAAAAGAAGTCTTTTCTTTTGAATATACGGAAGAATGGCTACGTTCTAACAATACTCAAATATTAGACCCTGATTTAGGACGATATTCCGGGATCCAATATCTGAGGGATGAAAAATCAAATTTTGGATTATTTTTGGATTCCTCACCTGATCGTTGGGGAAGAGTATTGATGAAACGTAGAGAAGCAATTTTTGCCAAATCAGAGAAAAGACCAGTCAGAACTCTTCGTGAATCAGACTTTTTATTAGGGGTCTATGACTTGCATCGGATGGGAGCATTACGCTTTAAACTTGATCCGAATGAAGAGTTCTTAGACAACAACAAAGATTACGCTGCTCCGTCTTGGACATCTATCAGGGAGTTAGAGTATGCCAGTTTAGAATTAGAAAAGAACATTGAACAAGATAATCCCAATCTGCTAAAATGGCTAAACATTTTAATGGCTCCCGGCTCTTCTTTAGGTGGCGCCAGGCCAAAAGCTAGCGTACAACATACGGACGGCTCCCTTTGGATTGCGAAATTTCCAAGTAATAATGACGAAACTGATATTGGTGGGTGGGAAATGGTTGTCAATGAATTAGCACAAAAAGCAGGAATAAGAATGGCAGAAGCAATTGCCAAGAAATATAATAGCAAACAATACACTTTTCTGACAAAACGCTTTGATAGGACAGCAGAGGGGAAACGGATTCATTTTTCTTCTGCTATGACTTTATTAGGATATACAGACGGAATTGGAGCAGAAGACGGTATTAGTTATCTGGAATTGGTTGAGTTTATTATTCAAAACGGAGCAAATGTAAAAGCAGATTTAGCAGAATTGTTTCGACGGATTGTATTCTCTATTGCTGTCAGTAATACGGATGACCATTTAAGAAACCATGGTTTTATATTAACTAAACAAGGGTGGATACTTTCTCCGGCTTATGATATTAATCCCAATCCTTATGGAACAGGTTTAAAACTTAATATCTCAGAAGAAGATAATTCTTTGGATTTTGATTTAGTATTAAGTATTGCTCCTTATTTCAGGTTGACAGAACAAGAAGCTATTGGTATAGTTGAAAACATCAAATATACTGTGTCTGATTGGGAGAAAACTGCGATTAAGTATCAAATCTCTAAGTCGGAACGGGATATGATGAGTTCAGCATTTAAAAAATGATTCTAATTTTCTGCAAGCTTATACATTACCTGAGTTCGACGAAATTTTTCTAATACGAAGTTTGGGTAAACAGCCATATTTTCAGTATATTGTAGCTGATAATCAAATCTTTCAGGGCAGAACTTAGAGGTGTTCTTGATATACCATTTTTCTCTTTCGTCTATCAAGGCTTTAGCCTAAACACAGGATTTTGCAGGTGAACCGGATTCGATACGTACGTGCATAAAAGCGAGCATAAAAAAAGGGATCACGCCTGATCCCAATCCTTGTTAACCTTAAATCTAATACTATGAAAAACACAGTGCGAAGATACAGACTTATTCCAAACACACAAAAGCCAATAGCAAAAACAGCCTTCTTATAACATGGTTTAAGAACTTAAACCCACGCCTTAACATTTATATAGAACTGTCGTTATTGCCGGAACAATAGTTTTGGTACCTTTATCCCTTGAAAAATTCAAGCCGATTTATAAAATGAGAACAACGAAACAACTGCTTCTGGCCTCTTTTATCGCGGGAATGGGAATGACCACGCCCGTATACCCGCAGGACAACTGCTTTTTCACCCATTATTCTTCCGACGACGGATTGTCCCAAAACACCGTGATGAACATGCTCCAGGACAGCAAAGGAGCCATGTGGTTTGCGACCTGGGACGGGATCAACAAATTCGACGGATATTCCTTCACGGCCTACAAAGCCGGACAGGGCAGCCTGATCAGCCTGATGAACAACCGGGTAGATTATATATATGAAGACAAATACGGATACCTGTGGCTGCAAACCTACGACAACACGGTGCACCGCTTCGATCCCCGGACGGAAACATTCGAGCAAGTGCCGGTATCAGGCGAGGGCAGCTCGCTTCACATCACCTCAATCCGTATCCTGCCCAATGGCACGGTTTGGCTGCTGGCCTCCGGCGGAGCCGTCAGGGCAACGGTGAACCCCGAAACATTCCGCGTGACGACCGAAGTATATACGCTGAAATCCGGCCCGTTCCCTGCCGGACGGTATAATGAGGTATACCAGGATAGGGCAGGCAACGAATGGATCCTGACCAATAACGGCCTGGGAAGGATACGTGACGGGAAAGGAACGCCGGAAGCGATCTTTGCCGAAGATCAAAACCTGCCGCAACACGGCGACCGGTCTTTTTATTCCGTATGCGAAGCAGAAAACGAAATATATTTCGGAGCAGGCAAAGGATGCCTGTGGCGCTTTCAAAAGAAAGACCAACGCTTCCTGCTACTGGAGCTGCCGGTCAAGTCGAAGATTGTATCCATCAACGTACTTGCGCCCGACGAACTGCTGATTGCCACATCCACCGGCGGCTTCTTCACCTGCCGGCTGTCCGGGCGGAAGCTCACCCACTATTCGCACGCCACCTGCAAGACCCTGCCGAACGCCCCGATCCTGTCCACCTACGTAGACCGAAACGGCGAAGTCTGGTTCGAACAGGAAGAAGAAGGATGCGTGATGCACTTCAACCCCTTCACGAAAGAAGCCAAGCTGGAACGCCTGAAAGTGGAACCCGCAGCGGCAGACCGGTCCCGCCCCTCCTTCCATGTGCATGAAGACATCCGGGGAGCCGTATGGGTGCATCCGTTTGGCGGCGGATTGGCTTACTTCGACCGCGAACAGAACAAACTTATGCCCTTCCACAACGAACCGGGAAGCAAAGATTGGAAGTTCTCCAACAAAATACACTCCGCCTTTTCCGACAGGCAAGGAAACCTGTGGATGGGAACGCACTCCAAGGGATTAGAGAAAGTAACTTTCCGGCCGGTGCAGTTCCACCTGACCACCCCCCACCCCGAAGAACGCGAATCACTGAGAAACGAAGTCCGCTCGCTCTTGGAAGACAACGAAGGCAACACCTGGGCGGGGCTTAAGAGCGGAGAACTGCGGGTGTACGACAAACAAGGGCAGTATGCAGGCTACCTCACCGAAGCGGGAACCGTTGCCAAGAGCGGCCGCCCCGTCAAAGGCGTAGCCTACCACCTGTTTCAAGACAGAAACAACGTATTATGGATCGCCACCAAAGGAAACGGGATCATCCGGGTGGAAAAACAGGCCGGACGCCCGAACCGCTACACACTGACCCGCTACACCCATCGCGCCGACGACATCTACAGCCTGAGCAACGACAACGTCTACTGCGTATACGAAGACGGGAAAGGGCGGCTGTGGATTGCAACCTTTGCCGGAGGACTGAACTACATGGACAAGGACGCGAACGGACGCGCCATCTTCATCAACCACCGGAACCGCCTGAAAGACTACCCGATTGACAACTGCTACAAAGTGCGGTTCGTCACATCCGACCGCAAAGGACACATCTGGGTCGGGACAACCACCGGCGCCATTTGCTTTGACGAAGCATTCGCCGAACCCGAAGACATCATCTTCCACCACTATGCACGAGTGCCGAGCGAGCCGAACAGCCTGAGCAATAACGACGTGCACTGGATCATCAACACCAGTCGCGACGAACTCTTCCTGGCAACCTTCGGCGGAGGACTGAACAAACTCGTGTCAATGGACGGCAACGGCCGGGCCGCCTTCAAATCCTATTCGCTACACGACGGACTATCCTCCGACATCCTGCTTTCCATCTGCGAAGACGAAAAAGAAAACCTCTGGATGAGCACCGAGCACGGAATAAGCAAGTTCATCCCGGCCACAAACCAATTTGAAAACTACGACGACAAAAGCATCACCTTCCGCCTGCGCTTCAACGAAGCCGCCTGCACCGTCACAGCCCGGGGAGACATCCTCTTCGGAGCCAGCAACGGCATACTCCGTTTCCATCCGGACGCCATCGACAAGAGCAGCTACGCCCCCCCCATACTCTTCTCCCAACTCTACGCGGCAAACCAGGCCGTCATCCCCGGCAAAGACCCCAGACTGAAAAACAGCATCGACAACACGCAGAAACTCATCCTGAAGCACGACGAAAACATGCTGAGCATCCACTACGCCGCACTCGACTACGCCGACCCGGGCAACATCCGCTACACCTGCATGCTTGAAGGAATAGACAAGCAGTGGACCCGCCCCGACAAGCTGCGGAGCGCCACCTACACCCACCTGCCCCAAGGAAAATACACATTCAGCGTACGATCCACCAACAGCGACGGCGTATGGGTAAACAACACCCGCTCACTCAACATCGAAGTCCTGCCCGCCTTCCGCGAAACCACGCTGGCACGAACACTCTACGCCGCACTCATCGTCCTGCTCATCCTCGCCGCCGTCTACGTACTCTTCACCATATACCGCCTGAAACACGAAGTATACGTAGAACAGCAAGTATCCGACATCAAGCTGCGCTTCTTCACCAACATATCCCACGAGCTGCGCACCCCCTTAACACTCATCGCCGCCCCGCTGGAATGTGTGCTGAAGAATAAAAACCTCCCCGCCGACGTGCGCGAACAACTCGTCGTGGTAGAAAGAAACACCAGCCGTATGCTCCGCTTAGTCAACCAGATACTCGACTTCCGCAAAATACAGAACAACAAAATGAAAATGCAAGTACAACGCATCAACATCATACCCTTCATCAGAAAAATCATGGACAACTTCGAGTCCATCGCCGAAGAACACCGCATCGACTTCGTCCTCCAAGCCGAGAAAAACGACCTCTACCTTTGGATAGACGGCGACAAGTTCGAGAAAATCATCTTCAACCTCCTGTCCAACGCCTTCAAGTACACAGCCAACGGCAAAATGATAGCCGTATTCGTGCGGGAAGACCAAAACACCATAGCCGTCGAAGTACGCGACCAGGGCATCGGCATCGCCGAAAACAAGAAAAACTCCATCTTCGTACGCTTTGAACACTTGGTAGACAAAAACCTCTTCAGCCAAACCAGCTCAGGCATCGGCCTGTCCCTAGTCAAAGAACTCGTAGAAATGCACAAAGCCACCATCGCCGTAGACAGCAAGCTGGGAGAAGGAAGCAGCTTCACCGTCGAATTCCGCAAAGGAAAAGAACACTACGGCGAACGCGTCGAATACATCGTCGAAGACACCGAACGCAACACGCCCGCCGCAGGAGAAGAAGAAAACCCGCCCGCAGGAGACAGTGCCGCCGCAACCAACCAACCCCAACAAGTCATGCTGCTGGTTGAAGACAACCACGAACTCAAACGCTTCCTGCGCGCCCTCTTCACACACAAATTCAAAGTCGTCGAAGCGGAAGACGGCATGGAAGGTTGGAGCAAAGCACTCAAATTCCTGCCCGACATCATCATCAGCGACGTGATGATGCCCGAAAAAGACGGCATCGAAATGATGAAAGAACTCCGGGCGGACATCACCACCAGCCACATACCCATCGTCCTGCTGACCGCCAAAACAGCCATCGAAAGCAAGCTCGAAGGCCTCGAATACGGTGCGGACGACTACATCACCAAACCCTTCAGCGCAACTTACCTCCAAGCCCGCGTAGACAACATCCTGCTCACGCGCGCCAAGCTCCAGGAAATCTACCGGGACGGACTCATGACAAGCGAACGCACGGGAATGACCGGCATGGACCGCAAATTCATCGACAAGCTGCACGAACTGATGGAGAAAAACATGGACAACGGCGAACTCATCGTCGACGACCTCGCAAAAGAACTCGCCATCAGCCGCTCGGTATTCTTCAAGAAACTCAAAACACTCACCGGGCTGGCCCCGATAGAATTCATCCGGGAAGCACGCATCAAACGCGCCGCGCAACTGATCCGGGCCGGCGACCTCAACATGACCCAAATATCCTACTCTGTCGGCATCAACGACCCGCGCTACTTCAGCAAATGCTTCAAACAAAAATTCGGCATGACACCCACCGAATACCGGGAAAAAGTATTCGGGAAAAAATTGACAAAAGACGATTGACAATCCCTCCATTCACCTTCCCCCTTTCCTTTGCAGAGGGTTTTGGGCGTTGCCTTCGGCCGGGCCATCCGCTGCAAGTCCTCGCTCCGCTACACTACGTTCCGCTCCGCTGTGGGCTTTCCGCTGCTCGCCCTAACGCGGCTGCGCCTTCACATTTAAGGCGATCATTCGGTGGAGTTTTGAAGACCTTGCCTATTTATAGGCAACCATTCGGTGGAGCTTTGAAGACCTTGCCTATTTATGTAAAATCATTACTATTTACCATTTAATACCATTGACAATGGACAAGTAATAATTGGTAAGTAACAAAGACCACATGATCTCCAATAAACTGTCGTCTACATTGGCAATCGGGGCAATGGAGGGTGATTTTTATTTTCATTTATAAAAATATCAATTCATCCTCTGGCTGACAAGCATTATATAATGGAACAAGGCTCACGCCATGTGTTGTGGAAGAATAAGAGCTATTTTTATATTAGTTAAAAACAACTTGAATTAGGAATATGATGAAGAATTTCTATATCAAAAGGACGGTATTGCTATTTATTTTATGCCCGTTAGCATATGTGGGGTTTGCATCCAACGTATCAATAAAAGGAATTGTATTTTCTGCTGTTGATTCATTGGTTGTATTAGATGTACAGGTCGATTTATTCGATGCCGATTCGGCATTTGTACAAACTACATTTTCAAACGATAAAGGATATTTTGAATTTGAGAGCGTACAATTTCCTGCTATACGCTCTTGCTTCCTGCGAATATCAAAAAATAAGTTCTACGATTCATACGTTACCATTTCGGGTATCGGAGGAAGCAGTATTAATGTAGGAAATATATATCTCAACCCTGTTGCGGTTGAGTTGGAAGAGGTAAGTGTAATAGCAAGTCCTATTATTGACAAAGTTGATAAAATGATAATATTTCCAATGACCCACCAAATCAAGGCATCTTCAGGAACTATAGATCTATTGGGGAACTTGAATTTGCCAAACTTATCTATTGATATGGTGAATCAACGTGCAAGTATAGACGGGCAGCCTCTTGTTTACCAGGTTAACGGCAGGCCCCAAAGCAGGGAACAAATACTTGGGTTAAAACCTTCTGATGTTGCAAGAATAGAGTATAACCATACGGCTCCTATCCGATATATGAACCAAAATGTGGGTGGGGTTATCAATTTTATCCTGAAAGAAAGAGTTACCGGCGGGAATTTCTTTACAAATGTAACAGCTTCACCGTTAACCGGTTTTTTAAACGGAGTTGCCAATGCAAGTTATAATTATAAGAAATCAGAATTTTCTATCCTATATAACACGAACTGGAGGGATTATAAAAAAAGATACATAGACAAAAATGAACTTCTCGTAACCGACCGTGAAATAATCTCAAGAGATTTATCGGGAGAATATTCTCCTTTCGGGTATCTGTCACAAGATTTAAGTTTAAGCTATACCTACCAACATGATCCTAAAACCATGTTCAGCATAATCGTTGAAAACAGTTTCGGAAGCCAACACGACGAAAGTAAGAGCAAGGTTTTTGAGAATCTGTCAAGTTTCCGTCGGGAAGCAAACGCTTATTTTGATTCCTATTCGCCGTCATTGGATATATTCTTTAGTAAAAAGCTCAAAAACAACCAAACCGTTGAGTTTAATGTTGTAGGAACACTCTTAAATTCAACATCTAAAAGACATTTATATGACGATGGAATCTTTCTGATTGACAATAGGGTGAAAGGGCAGCGGAAGTCGATCATATTGGAAGGAGTATACTCAAAGGATTTTAATAATGTTGTTGTCCAGTCGGGCATCAGGCATGTGGGTAGCTATACACGGAATGACTATATCAGCACTATGGTCGATATAACCGAAATGGATGCGCAAAATTCATACATGTTTGTTCAGCTTATGGGGAAGGTTTCCAAGTTTTCATACGACGTTGGCGCCGGATTAAGAATATATAATGTAGATAATAAGATAAACGATAAACGCTATGCAAAAAGTGTCGTAACGGCAAACTTGCTGTATCCTGTCACAAAAGGATTCAGGATCAGCTATAGATTTCAGTTGGATCCAAGCCTGCCAACGCTTTCCCAGCTTAGCAATATTGTTCAAAACTACGATTCTATTTCTGTTTTGAAAGGTAATCCGGACTTGAAGCCGTTCAATACGATACGCAACAGATTTCTCTTCACATACTCGAAAAATAAAATCAGAGCAAATCTATGGCTAAGCCATACGAAGTCGAATAACCCTATAGCCCTATACACATATTATGACATCCATAACCGCCTGTTTACTTCCGAGTACCGGAATCAACGCTATGATGAAAAATATAATACCCAGTTAGATTTGTCGGTAAATTCATTATTCAACTGCATTTCATTTTCAGTATTCGGAGGGTGGAATAAATATAATACCTCGGGGCATAATTATAAGCATACGCTTTATAACTTATATTGGATGACCTCTTTATCAGCAAAATACAAGGATCTTTATTTGTCGATCGGTTATGTCCGTCCTCAAAAAAACCTGGTTGCCGAAACTATCCGGTTAGATGAAAATAATTCGTATGCTACGCTCATGTACCGCAAGCAGAACTATTCGTTTTCCTTGGGGTTTCATTATCCTTTTACAGATTCATGGCATGCTTCGGAAGAATCCATTTCTCCGGTAAATCCTTACCGCCGGAATATTTATATAAAAGATAATGGGAATATGTTTGTTTTAGGTTTTTCATATCAGTTCAGCTATGGAAAGACTTTAAATAAAAATAAAAAAACACTTACTAATTCGGACAGTGAAACCGGAATCCTCAAAGTGCAATAGTAACACATTCGTATAATTTAGAATTTTCAAGTTATGTACCGTTTATTTTTTATTTTATGCAGTATGGCAACAACCTCTGTTGTTGCGCAAGAGTCGTTCTCGAGAATCAGTTTGTCCGGTTTCACGGTGAACCTAACCCAATCGAACCTGTATTCCATTGAAACAGATCCTAATATCGAGGTGGAAAGAAAAGTGGAAAACGGGACATTGTACATCGGAGTAATAGACCAAACAGGTACTGTTCCTAAAAGTACCATATCCATTAGCGTCAATGAGTTGAGCTATCTTGAATTGCACAACTCGAATTTGATAATGGAATCGCCCGTTATTGTTGATACCCTTGATATTGAGCTGAACAGTTCATTTGGTACGCTAAAAGTTAATGCAAAATCTTTAAGCATAACCGTTGGGGCAGGCGCCCGGTTTTCTGTTGAAGGAAATGCCAGGCAACTCATTTGCAATGTTGGAGCAGCGAGCAACCTGTCTGCATCAAAACTTACAGCCAATCAAGCCAGCCTTTCCGTAGTAGGGCATAGCTATTTAACCGTAAATGCACAGGAAGTTATATCATTAGAATGTGACAAAACTTCCCGCGTAACAAATGTTTCAAAATAATACATTTTTCAAAGTTTATATGGAGCTGTCTCAAAAACAAAAGAGGCAGCTTTTTTTTATATTTATCACCATTCGAATGAAAAAACCCATAGTTACGTCTTTATCTTCTTTTTCTATCACCATCAGGGAAAAACAAACAATCTCCGGAAATATTGCCGGGCAAACTTGATTAACGCTGCTTAAAATCACCAAACGGGATTCAAAAAGCCGATTTTAAAAGCGGATTATCCAGCCGGAATCCAACCTATTAATAACTATTATTACTAATCAAGAAGATGAAAAAGACAAAAGAGCTTTTGAGCGGTTTGTAGACAAAGCCATGGAAGACGGCTATTGGATCGAGCTGCTCTGTATGCAGACCGGCCTTCCTTTGGACAAAGAACGGACGTCCGCTTTAGCCCTGTTTTAAGGCATCGCTGTGGGAATCTTTATCAAAAAAGACTTCAAAAATGCATTAAGCTCCTTTGATG
Source organism: Mediterranea sp. (in: CFB group bacteria) (assembly GCA_031287715.1). Classification (GTDB taxonomy): domain Bacteria; phylum Bacteroidota; class Bacteroidia; order Bacteroidales; family Bacteroidaceae; genus Bacteroides. The sequence goes on along the minus strand of JAITSN010000070.1, from coordinate 26,716 downwards.
AGCTAATGAACAAGACCTGCAAAATCATAAAACAAAAAAGGCTTATTGCTTGAATAAGAAAAAGTTATAGCTTAACTAAACGACATTGAAACGAAGCAGCGAATGAGGCTGCTTCAGAGTAAAGGCGTACGGCTATAAAAATTTTAATTCTTTTCCGTAGATTTGCATAAAACTTAGTATAATTATGATACAATCAATGACCGGATACGGCAAGGCGACAACCGAACTTTCCGACAGGCAAATACATGTGGAAATCAGGTCGCTAAACAGCAAAGCAATGGATTTGTCCGTGCGCATGGCCCCTGCTTATCGCGAAAAAGAAATCGAAGTGCGCAACGAAGTTTGCCGAAGGTTGGAACACGGTAAAGTGGATCTTAGCCTTTGGGTCGAAAAGAAAGAAAATACAGAAATAGCCGCGAGGATCAACCAAACGCTGCTGGACAGTTATTACAAGCAAATCGTGGAATTTGCCGAAAAGCTCAACGTGCCTCTTCCGGCAGATTGGTTTTCGGCATTGCTGCGCCTGCCGGAGATCATGACCAAGCCCGAAGTCCAGGAACCGGACGAGGATGAATGGAAAATCGTCGGCCATACGATAGCCGAAGCGATCGACCGGCTGATTGAATTTCGCAAACAAGAGGGCCAGGCGCTGGAAAAGAAAATTTGCGGGAATATCGCAAGCATCCATAACCTGCTGGAAGCCGTGGCTCCTTTTGAAAAGGAACGGGTAGAAAAAGTGCGGGAACGCATTACCGACACGCTTGAAAAACTGATTGGAGTAGACTACGACAAGAACCGACTTGAGCAGGAACTGATCTATTATATAGAAAAGCTGGACATCAATGAAGAGAAGCAACGCCTGGCCAACCACCTGGATTATTTCGTCAAAACGATGGAAGGAGATAGCGGGCAGGGGAAAAAACTCGGCTTCATCGCTCAGGAAATAGGAAGGGAAATCAATACGCTGGGCAGTAAATCCAACCATGCCGAAATGCAGAAAATTGTCGTTCAAATGAAAGACGAGCTGGAACAGATCAAAGAACAGATCCTGAACGTAAATTAATTACCGAAGTGGACGGAAAACTGATTATATTCTCAGCTCCCTCGGGCGCCGGTAAATCGACAATCATCAATTACCTCCTGACGCAAGACCTCAACCTGGTGTTTTCCGTGTCGGCAACGAGCCGCCCTCCCAGAGGAACGGAATGTCATGGCGTGGAATATTTTTTCCTTCTTCCCGAAGAGTTTCGCGCTTGCGTAGCCCGTGGAGAATTTCTTGAATATGAAGAAGTATATCCGGACAGGTTTTACGGAACGCCGAAAGAACCCGTAGAATTGCAGTTGAAGTCGGGAAAAAACGTTGTGTGCGATGTGGATGTCGTTGGAGGTATCCGTATCAAGCAACATTACGGGAACCGCGCGCTGTCGGTTTTTATTCAGCCGCCATCGGTAGAAGAGCTGCGCAAACGACTTACAGAACGCCGAACGGATGCGCCCGAAGTCATTGAAGGCCGCATGGCCAAAGCCGCGTTTGAGCTAAGTCATGCCGGCCGGTTTGATGTGGTCATTGTCAACGACGACCTGGAAAAAGCCAAAGCCGAAGCACTGCAAACAGTTAAAGCGTTCCTGGCCAAATGATGAAAATAAAAACGGGAATCTTCAGCGGGTCATTTAATCCGGTACACATCGGGCACTTGTCTTTGGCTAATTACCTGTGCGAATACGAAGGACTGGATGAGGTATGGTTTGTGGTAAGCCCGCTCAATCCGTTAAAGCTCACGGAGAACTTGCTGGATGAAGGTAAACGGCTGGAGCTGGTCGAGGCTGCCGTTGCGGGCTATGCCAAATTTCAGGTTTCCGATGTGGAGCTGTCCCTACCCCGCCCTTCATATACGGTCAGGACGCTGGAATACCTGCGGGATAAGCATCCCGACAGGGATTTCACTTTGATTGTAGGATCCGACAACTGGAATTTCTTTGACTGCTGGAAGGAAGCGGATCGCATCATTGACAGGTTTGAAATACTGATCTATCCCCGCCGTGCATATCCGATAGACAGGCTTTCTTCTTTGCCGCCGACCGTCCGTGTCGCCAAAGCGCCGCTGCTGGACATCAGCTCCAGTTTTATCCGCGAAGCCCTGGTCCAAGGCAAAGACCTCACCTTCTTTCTACACCCTGCTTCCTGTAAAATCATTAAAGAGGAAAGATTATACCAAAATCAAAAGACGAAACAGTAAATGTTTGGCCGCGGGCCGACAGGCAACGCCCAAACATTTACTGTTTCTGTTTGCTGTTTGCTGTTTGACGGTAAGATAGAGTAACCGTAAAACAATGATATGTAACACCGGCGTAAACTGTGTAACGGTCGGCCAAGAAGATGAAACAACAGTTTACGACCGGCGGGAAAGCCTCCATAACTTTGTGCAACATACGACCTTATGACCATGAATTATTATGGAATACCAATGATACATATTATTAATCTTAATTACAGCATGATTTTATGGAAAATACAAATCATTTCCTCAAGCCTTTAGGGGTGCTTTTTATGTTTTGCCTCATGCCCGCATGGATAGTCGGACAGAACATATCCGTCAAAGGTACGGTGGCCGACGCTGCCGGAGAACCGATCATCGGGGCGAGTGTATTGGAGGTGGGAACCTCGAACGGGACGATCACTGATATAGATGGAAACTTTTCGATGAGCGTTTCGTCCGGCGGAAAGCTAAGAATCACGTTTATCGGCTACCAGCCTCAGGAGGTGGCCGTTGACGGCAAGAAACAATTCAACATTGTCATGAAGGAGGACGCCGAGCTTCTGGATGAAGTTGTGGTAGTAGGCTACGGACAGATGAAGCGGAGCGACCTGACAGGATCGGTCGTTTCGGTGAATGACGCCGCGATAGCCAAGTCGGTACCCACATCTGTAGACCAAGTGTTGCAGGGACGGGCGGCCGGCGTGCAGATACAGGCCAACTCGGGTACACCCGGCGCCAGCACATCCATCCGCATCCGGGGGATCAACTCTTTGAACGCGACCAACCAACCCATCTTTGTGATTGACGGGGTGGTGATTGATTCTGCCACCGACGATGCGAGCAGCAACCCGCTGAACGCCATCAACCCGTCGGATATTGCTTCGATGGATATTCTCAAGGATGCTTCGGCCACAGCCATCTACGGCTCGCGCGCCTCGAACGGGGTCATCATCATTACGACCAAGCGCGGACAAGCAGGCGAAGCGACGATTGCCTATGACGGCTACATCGGCTGGCAGGAAATGCCCCGCCACTTGGATATGATGAACCAGCAAGAGTATGCCCGCCACCACAACGACCGTGCGGATGCAGGCATCGTCACTGCAAGCAGCGCTTTTGTGCGCCCCGATCTGTTGGGGCCGGGAACGGACTGGCAAAACGAGCTTTTCCAGCGGGCGGCCATGACCAACCATGCGCTTTCCATTACCGGCGGGAACGACAGAACCACGTACGCTATCAGCGCAGGCTACCTTAGCCAGGACGGTATCGCAACCGGCTCGGGATTCAAGCGTCTGTCTCTCCGCGGCAACACGGATTCGCAGCTCAAGAAATGGCTCAAGGCGGGAATCAACTTCTCCATGGCCGATACGAAGCAGGAAGTGGGAACGGATAACGATATTATCATGAATGCCCTGCGCCAGCAACCTACCGTAGCGGTAACCAGCCCCGACGGTTCGTTCGACGGCCCGGATGACGTTTGGATGCCGGTAAACCCCGTGGGTATGGCTTCTATCCGTGAAAACTATAACCGGAAATATAATTTCCGTATCAACTCCTACCTGGAAGCGACCGTAGCAAAGGGGCTGACGTTCAAGACCGAACTCTCTGCCGATTATAACATGGCGAGTGTGTATTGGTTCGAGCCTTCTTATCAGTTCGGCATCCTGGAGAACAAAACGCGCACGTCGCGCCGCTCCAAGAACGATAGCAAGTACTGGTCGTGGAGAAATATACTGACCTATAACAACACCTTCGGACGCCATGCCGTTAACGGTATGCTGGGACAGGAAATGTCGGAGTCCCGGTGGGAAAATCTGCAAGGCGCCACGACGGGCTTCCTGACCAATGCGACACACGACTTGGATGCCGGCGATACATCGGCATCCAGCGGGACGGGCAGCGCCGGAGCAAGCTCTATCGCTTCCTTCTTCGGACGGGCGTTCTATTCGTTCGACGACCGCTACCTGCTTACCGCGACGCTGCGCCGCGACGGCTCGTCCAAATTCGCCGAAGACAACCGTTGGGGATGGTTCCCTTCCGCAGCCCTGGCCTGGAAGGTATCTAACGAACGCTTTATGGAATCCACCGGCCACGTGCTCAATAACCTGAAACTACGGTTGGGCTGGGGCGCCACCGGCAACCAGAATGTGGCCAACTGGACGTATATGGCCCTGCTCTCATCAAAGTCCACGCCGTGGGGAACGGGAGTATTGACCGGAAATACGCCTAACCCCGAATTGAAATGGGAAACGACCTACTCCACCAATATCGGCTTGGACTTTAATCTCTTCCAAAACCGGATTGAATTCATTGCCGACGTATATTATAAGAAAACATCCGACCTGCTGCTGCAATTACCCTTGCCGGCCTATATGGGATCCAACGGGCCGGGAGCGGCTTCTAATCCATGGGCGAATATCGGCGAGCTGGGAAACAAAGGGATTGAGCTGACGCTGAACACCGTCAATATAGACAGCAAAGGCCTCCAATGGAAATCCAACATCGTGTTTTCGCTCAACCGCAGCAAAGTACTCAGCTTGGATACGGAAAGCTCGTCCATCGAAAAGACTTACCGCGTGGGCGACGACAACTCCATCATCACCAAAACCGTGGTCGGCCGGCCTATCGGACAGTTCTGGGGCTATAACGTGATCGGGCGCTTCGATAAAGCCGAAGACTTCTACTACAAAGATGCGTCCGGAAACGTAAAACCCGTGGCCCTGCCCACCGGAGTAACCATTGACGAGAGCGGTGCCTGGATTGGAGATTATATCTTTGCCGACTTATACGAAGACGGCGTTATCGACCACAACGACTGCACGTTTATCGGCAATCCTGAGCCGGCATTTACATATGGTATCGGCAATACGCTCTCGTGGAAAGGCTTCGACTTCACGGTATTTCTTGCGGGATCCTACGGGAACGATGTGCTCAACTACAACCGCAAATGGATTGAAGACCCGCGTGCCAACAACAACCAGCTGAAAAAAGTACTGAACTATGCCAAGGTAGAAAAGATCGACCCGAACGGCCCCGACGACTATCGCAACCTGCGTGTAACCGGCGGAGACCCCCACATGCCCCGTATCTCGGCCTCGTCTACCAACGCCAACCAACGCATGAGCGACCGCTACGTGGAAGACGGTTCGTATCTGCGCATCCGAAACATCTCGCTGGGCTATACCTTTCCCAAAAAATGGATAACTCCGCTCAGCCTGACAAACGTAAAGGTATATGCGAACCTGCAAAACGTATACACCTGGACGAAATACGACGGCTTCGACCCCGAAGTGGGCAGCATGTACGGCGACGCCCTGATGAACGGACTCGACTATGGCCGCTATCCCTCTCCGCGCATTTATACATTTGGTTTAAACGTGGTATTCTAACTTAAAAAGAAACAAGATCATGAAAAATAAAACGATCATCATACTTGCATGGATGGGTGTATTGGCATTGGCGGGATGCGACGACTTCCTCGAACAAACCAACACCACCAACCCGAATGCGGATACGTTCTTCGACAGTGATGAAGCCGTTCGCGCCGCAACCGCCCCGCTATATAATGCGGTGTGGTATAACTTCAACGAAAAGTTCTATTACAGTATGGGCGACGGACGTTCCAACAACATCTCCGCCCAGTGGTCAAACTACATCAAAGACTATACCAACTTTAATGAAACATCGCAAACCGAAGGGCTGGAAGACGCCTGGGGATCGCTGTACTCGGTGGTGGCGCAGTCTTGCAACACCATCCATAATATAAAAGAAAAGAGCATGGCCGGCGTTTCCGAGGCGGCTAAGCTGGAAGGCATTGCCGAAGCCCGCTTTATGCGTGGCGTGGCCTATTGGTACATCGGCTCGCTTTGGGGCAACGCCATCCTGTATGAGCGCACGTCCGACCTGGCGAGCAACTTTGTAGTTCCCGCCCGCCCGCAAACCGATGTGATGGAATTCGCCATCCGCGACCTGGAGTATGCCGCCAAGCATCTACCCCGCACTTCAACAGCCAAAGGACGGGTGAACCGTTACAGCGCCTTCGGGATGCTGTCGCGCGTGTATCTGTCCATGGCCGGCCTGACCGAAAACGGCGCATACAACGGATCGAACATAGCCACCAACCATAACCGCGGCAGCCGCAACGAATACTATTTGGATCTGGCCGGAAAGGCAGCGATGAAGGTGGTTGACGAATCGGCCTTCGACCTGATGGACAACTACGGCGACTTGTTCACTTACGAAAACAATAACTGCAAGGAAGTCCTGTTCCAACTGCAATGGCTGGCCGGATCCAACGATGCGCTGCCCTGGGGAACGACCAACCCCATACAAGCCTTTTTCGGATGGTCTACCATGGTAGCCGATGCGACCAACTGGGGAAATGCAACCTATGCCTCGTGGGATCTGGTGGATGCTTATGATCCCAAAGACGTTGTCCGCCGTCATGCCACGATCTGCGTATATGGCGACGAGTATCCCGAACTATACAAAAAAGGAGGAGGATATGTTTACGGGATTACCGAAGAAGGCTACGCGGAGAAATGCAACATCAAGAAGTACGTTATCGGTACCAACGACGACAACGGCGTGAGCTACAAGCAAAGCAGCGGACTGAATACCCACATGCTGCGCTTGGCAGAAGTTTACCTCAACTTGGTGGAAGCCATTCTGGGTAACAACGCTTCGACGACCGATGCCACCGCCCGCAACTACTTCAACAAGGTGCGTAAACGTGCACACATGCCGGAAAAGAACGAAGGCGAAGCCATTACCGCCCAGGATATAAACTACGAGCGCCGCATTGAGCTGGCCATGGAAGGGCAATACTGGTACGACCTTTTACGCCGCGGATATTACGAGCAGGACAAGGTAGTTCAATACCTCAACAGCCAGAACCGCAATGCCGGCTACCAATACATCGAAGGTACCGCGCCCGACGATGGAGCAAAGATGTATGAGTTCCGCAGTGAAGGCACAGGCGTTTTCCCCGCTACGACGAGGCATTTGCTGCTGCCCGTTTCCGACACCGATAAAGGCAAGAATAAATACCTGGACACAGCCAACTATCCGGCGGAAGCCTACGACTTCGACCCCGAAGATAAAATAACCGGTTTGTATAACGAATAAAGAGGTACAACAATGAAAAAGATAAACTATATATACCTGATGTGCATGGCGCTGTCGGTGCCCGGCTTTACATCGTGCGACGATAAAGACGGAAAAGACGGAAAACCCATTACAGTGAAGCAAATATACCTGGAAGACTACGACTCCAACATATCCGACCGCCCGGTAGACTTTGCGCGCCTGGGACAGATGATACGTATCGAAGGCAGCGGGTTCCTTGGCATGAAGAAAGTATACATCAACGGCTACGATACATACTTCAACATGAACTACGTAGCCGATAACTCCATGCTGGTAACGATCAACAGCAAAACCCCCGTGATTGATGCGGAAGATGACGTACGCAACACCATCCGCTTAGTCAAGTCGGGAACGGAGAAGGTACACAGCTTTATTATACGCGACGCGCCTCCAAGTGTGACGTCCGTTTCGCACACCATGGCGCAGGCTGGTGAGCCGATCACCATTTACGGGACGGACCTGGTAGAGATACATACCATCACCTTCCCCGGCGGGATACCCGTAACAAGCGGTATCGTAAGCGACCCGGACGGCACCTGGTGCACGGTGAATGTCCCGGACGGTGTGACCGAAGGCGGATCAATCTTTCTGGAAGGAGCCAACGGCGGAGCATACTCGCCTCCATACTTCAACTTCAGGAAAGGCTTGCTGTCTGACTTCGACGAAGTAGGTTCATACAGCTGGGGCAGCGGCGGAATATCAGACAACCTGACCGATGTGATCCCTGCCGACGGCGACGGGCCGAAATCACAAGGCACCTATCGCTCACTCAACAAGGATGGCGCTACCTATCTGACCTCACTCTCGGATGTAGCCTTCGGCTGGGCGAATTCGGAAAACTGGCCGGCTGTACTGACTCCCGATGTCATCCCTCCCGGAACGGCTACCAACCTATGCGGTGTTCAGATGGACATTTATGTAGAAGGCGAATGGAATTCCGGCAGCTTGCGCATAGTCATCGCCGACGGCTCCGGCGCCTCCAGATACTGCATGGTATATGCTCCCTGGGTAGAGAACGGCAAAAAAGTGCTTTTCGTGAATCCGGGCAGCTGGTTTACGGTGACATTCCCGTTCAGCGACAGCAACGATTACGTAGACAAGACATTCGCCGATGTATTGACCTCGTCAACCGGCGCAAGCTACAAACAGTGGGGGCCGCACTTTGACAACGTGGATATTGACGGGGTAGCCTGCGAGGACACAAGCGTAAAGGTATACTACGACAACCTGCGCGTCGTGCTGCTCGAAGCACCCAAATACAGCGATTTTGATGATGAAGAGTAATTCGTAATACCATAGAACATATGAAACCATATAAAATCATTCTGGCGGCAGTAGTGAGTGCGTGGGTGCTCACCGGCTGCGACGACGAAAAAATGCAATGGGGAAAACCCGATGGACGCGGTGATGTGAGCATCTCCGACATTCCGCTTAATATTGCCGAACAGATAGCCAACTACGACTTTATCAAGAGCTATGCGGCCGAATATATGCCCGGTGTAACGATCGGCTTGGGGCTTGATGCCGCGCTTTACTTGGACGACCCGCAATACAAGCAGGTAGCCGACGATAACTTCCAACTGTTCACCATGGGGAACGAAATGAAACATTCTTCGGTAGTAGGTGGAAACGGCGCGCTCAACTTCGCAACCATAGACCGGTTCTTTGACGCCGTGCCTGCCGCCGTATCCATATACGGTCACAACCTGATCTGGCATACCCAACAACGGGCCTCCTATTTGAACGGACTGATTGCGCCGGAAGTGCTTCCGGCGCCCGGAGGCACCAACCTGCTGGATAAAAGCGGATTGGAAAGCGGCGATTTCAGTGGATGGCCAAAGAATAACAATGCAGCCGGTATATCCATCGCCGAAGGTAAAGGAATGGAAACCGGAGCGAATGCGATATGTTTCGATACATCCAACGGATCGGGAGGTGAATGGAAAACCCAACTTCAAAGTTCCGGTATAACGGCAATCGTCGATCATCAGTATGAAATATCTTTCTACATACGCGCCGAAGCAGACGGAGGAGAAATACGCATCTCTTTTAGCGGAATGAGCAATGGATATCCGTGGGTAAACGGGGCGAAATTTGCCTATCCAACAACCGAATGGACAAGAGTAGTCTACAACACGACTACCATCGGGAGCGATTTTACAGCTACTGATGCACAGGTCGCGTTCAACTTCGACATGGGACAAACAGCCGATATGATTTACTATGTAGACATCAATACCTTACAAGTTATTGACCTGGATGCAGAGCCGGCTGAGGTAAATCTGATCACTAATGGTGATTTTGAAACGGGCGATTTGACCGGTTGGAACCCATCCAACCCGGGCGCCGGCATCACGGTGGTCAATTCCGAGAAGACCGAAGGCAGTTATGCGGCACAATTGATTGCCAGCCCGGATAGTTCAAACGAATGGGACTTACAGCTGCAAACAGATGCACTTGCCTTGACGGCAGGCGGTGATTATACGCTTTCGTTCTATATAAAATCCGATGGAGCAGGGAGAGGTCGTATCTCTTTCCCGGGATTCGACAACGAGTGGCCGTGGATGGACTGGACCGGTAGTGGCGCAAGTGGTTCCTTTGAAACCTCTGCCGCCTGGATGCAAGTATCAGTTGATTTGACTGATGTTACATACAAATCCGAATCAAACACGGTAAGAATCAGCTTCGATTTAGGTAAGCTGCCCGATGTAACCTATTACCTCGACGATGTAAAACTGATTGAGAAAGCGCCTGATACCAGTGCAAGCATTATCCGCTCCGGGCCAATCATCATTGAAAAAACCGACGAAGAAAAGAAAACAATCATCACCGACGCCATGGAAGCATGGATCAAAGGAATGTTGGATCATTGCAAAGACCGCGTGAAAATGTGGGACGTGCTCAACGAACCCATCGGCGACAATCTGCAACTTCGCGGTGTCGACTTTGTTCCTGCGGAAACAGGTGCCCAAGAGTTTTATTGGGGCCGCTACATGGGCAAGGACTATGGCGTACAAGCCTTCTGGTTTGCACGCCGGTACGGCAACACGGGAGACTTGCTTTTCATAAACGAATATGGATTGGAAACAAGTCCGGCCAAGCTGACCAAACTGATCGAGTACATCAATTACATTGACGAACAGCATGGCTCGCCGGTTATCGACGGCATCGGAACACAAATGCACGTGACCTTGTCGATCACCCGCGAACAGATAAACGCCATGTTCGGAACGCTGGCGGCTACGGGCAAACTTGTTCGTGTAACGGAGCTGGATGTGCGCGTTGATGCGGCAAACCCGACGGCGGCGCAACTGGAACAGCAGGCCCAGGTCTACCAAATGATCGTCGAATCGTATAAGGCAACCGTCCCTGTCGCCCAGCAATCGGGCATTACGCTCTGGACGCTTACCGACAACGCCCGCGAGCATGAATATTGGCTGTCCGGGGATGCTCCCAACCTCTTCGATGCGGATTACGGACGCAAGTATGCCTATAAAGGATTCTGCGATGGCATTGCCGGACGCAACATCGGGCTTGACTTTACCGGCGACGACTGGAAAAACGCCTATCCGGAAGAAGATTAGCATAGTCTTGAAATACGGAGAAGCCCCTCCTTCACTCGGTAGCTACCAAGACCATGCCTCGGTAGCTACTAAGGCATGGTCTTGGTAGCTACCTTTATGATGCCTTTGTAGCTACCTTTATTTTTCTTCTCTTTTTCACTTTATAATACATATAGCATCCGGAAAAAGGGTGCCGGATGAGCAGGGTGCTTTCAATCTGCTTCTGCTATGGCAAAGAGATAATCCTAAATGTTACAAATGCGAAAGAAAATGTATCATATAAACAAGTCAATGTTACATCAGGCAAACATTATGAAACACAAAAAGGGTAATCCCGTGTAGATCATTCTTAAGTTTGCACAAATAGAGATGAGGCCGGTTGCCGGTTGATAAAAACATATACCATGAAAACAATAAGGTTGATTTTAGCTTGCTTGTTTCTAACAGCATTGAAAAGTTTGGCGCAGTCCGAACCGTTTGTAGCAACACACGACACGGGAGATACGTTCGTTCTTGCACAGGGAGCCGTGCCTGTTCCCATCGTAGCGGACAGTCTGGACCATGCAGGAGCGTTGCGGGCCTTGCAGCACCTGAAGAGAGATTTGGAAAAGGTAACCGGAAACGCCCCATCATATAGCTTAAACGCCATTCCCAAGGCAAGCCGTATCCTTATCGCAGGCACAATAGGCAAAAGCAGCTACATAGACCGCCTTGCCGCCCAAGGCAAGATAGAAAAGGAAGCCCTGTGGGGCAAACGGGAGAAATACCTGATACAAACCATATCCAACCCCTTGCCGGGAATAGATGAAGCGCTGGTTGTTGCCGGAAGCGACAAGCGGGGCACGATCTACGGCATTTACACCTTGTCGCAGCAGATAGGAGTATCTCCCTGGTATTACTGGGCGGATGTTCCGGTACCGAAACAAACCGGCCTGTATGTTGCCCGCGGCGTGTATACCGATGGTGAACCGGCCGTCAGATACCGCGGCATCTTCCTGAACGACGAAGCGCCTGCCTTGACCGGCTGGGCAAGAGAAACGTTCGGCGGCCTCAACAGTAAGTTCTACGAAAACGTATTCGAACTGATCCTGCGCCTGAAAGGCAATTTCCTCTGGCCGGCAATGTGGCCGCCCGCCGCTTTCTACGACGACGATCCGCTGAACGGCCCGCTGGCCGACGAGATGGGAATCGTTATCGGCACCACCCACCACGAACCCTTAGGCCGTGCGCATGACGAATGGAACCGGTACGGCAGCGGCGCCTGGGATTATAGCCGGAACGCCAAGCGCCTGGAGGACTTCTGGACGGGGGGCATGGAACGCATGAAGAATTACGAAACGCTGGTGACGGTGGGTATGCGCGGCGACGGCGACGAGCCTATGACGGAAGGCGCAAACATCGCCCTGCTGGAGAAGATCGTGAAAGACCAGCGCAACATCATAGCCAAGGTAACAGGCAAAAAGGCGGCCGAAACGCTGCAAGTATGGGCACTCTACAAGGAAGTGCAAGACTACTACGACAAGGGCATGCGCGTACCGGACGACATCATGCTGCTCTTGTGCGACGACAACTGGGGGAACGTCCGCAAGCTCCCCGAATGGAATGCCAAACCCCGCAAAGGCGGCTACGGCATGTATTATCATTTTGACTACGTAGGTGCGCCGCGCAACTACAAATGGCTGAACGTTACACCTGTACAAAAGACTTGGGAACAGATGAGCCTCACCTACCGCTACGGCGTGAAACAGCTCTGGGTGGTCAATGTGGGTGACCTCAAACCCATGGAATACCCGATCCAGTTCTTCCTCGACATGGCCTGGAATCCCGATCGTTTCAACGAGAACAATCTCCTGGAACACACCACCGCCTTCTGCGCCCGCCAGTTCGGAGAACCGTATGCCGAAGAAGCGGCAAGGCTGATCAACCTGTATACCAAATACAACCGCCGCGTAACGCCCGAACTGCTGAACGCCGGAACGTATAGCCTGCATAACTACAACGAGTTTAAACGGGTCACGGATGAGTATAATGCCCTGCTGCTGGATGCCTTGAAGCTGAATTATCTGCTGCCGGCTGCCGTCCGCGACGCCTACGACCAACTGGTCTTGCACCCGATAAGTGCGATGGCCAATCTGTACGAAATGTACTATGCCGTAGCCATGAACCGCGACTTGGCAGAGCGTGAAGATCCTGCCGCCAACGCCTGGGCGGATAAAGCGGAAGCCTGCTACCGGCGCGATTCCCTGATCACCCTGCACTATCACCGGGATATAGCCGGCGGTAAATGGAATCATATGATGGACCAGACGCACATCGGATACACCTATTGGCAGCAACCGGAAAAGAACGTGATGCCCGCAGTGAAACGCGTTCTTCGGAAGCCCGCAGAGCCTCCTTGTGTCTTTATCGAGAAAGACGGCTATGTGTCTATGGAAGCCCCTCATTATACCCGTGCGGCGAGCGATGGGGGAGTGCAGTGGATCGTCGTTCCGGATCTAAGCAAGACCGTCTCCGGCGTAACTACCATCCCCGACGGCAAGGAAGCGCAGCATCCGGGCCGCCATGCGGCGCCGGGTAAAGACACCTGCCTCGAATATGACATGGAGCTAACCACCACAGGGGAAGTGAAAGTAGAAGTGCTCGTTTCCCCAACACTGAACTTCAACGGCAACCGGGGGTTGCGCTATGCCGTATCGTTTGACGGCGGCGAAGAGCAGGTGGTCAACTTCAACGGCCATTACCGCGGCGAGTTGGGGCAGTGGCAGGCCGAGAGCATCATCAAAACAACCACTGTGCATACTATTTCTGTTGCAGGCCGGCATACCCTTCGGTTCCGCGTATTGGATCCGGGCATTGTCCTGCAAAAGATCATGGTAGACACCGGAGGATTAAAGCCTTCCTGGCTGGGTGCTCCGGAGAGTGATAGAATAAAATGAATGGAAATTTAATTAAGTTATTAATTGATTATGATAAGAGTTTTAGTTAAGGTAAGTTTGATTGTTTTCATCCTTTGCTTCACACAATTGTGTGAAGCAAAGGTAAAACTCCCTGCACTGATTTCCGATGGAATGGTGCTGCAGCGTGAACAGAACATATCGGTTTGGGGATTTGCCGATCCGGGCGAACCGGTAACCGTGAGTTTTCTTAAAAGAAAGTACAACACACAGGCCGATGCCGACGGGAACTGGAAGGTAACCTTGCCGCCAACCCGGGCGGGCGGGCCTTATACAATAACAGTCAATGAAATAAAGATCGAAAATATACTGGTTGGCGATGTATATCTCTGTTCCGGACAATCCAATATGGAACTGCCCGTCAGCCGGGTGACCGACCTGTCTGGAGACGAGGTTGCCGCGTATGCCAACCCGATGATCCGCCACATCAAGGTGCCGTTGAGCTACAACTTCCACGGCCCGCAGAAAGACATCGAGCCGACCGGCTGGAAAGAACTCAATCCGGTGGACGCCATGTCATTCTCGGCATTGGCCTATTTCTTTGCCAAAGAGATGTATGCGAAGAACAAGATTCCCGTAGGGCTGGTCAATTCCGCCGTGGGGGGATCTCCCGTTGAGGCCTGGATCAGCGAAGAGGGGTTGAAACCCTTTCCGAAATACTTGAATGACAGGGCGCTGTACCAATCGGATGAGCTTATAGCCGGCATACAACGCACGGAGAGTCTGCAACGCAACCGGTGGAACGAAGTTCTTTACCGGAGCGATGCCGGACTGAACGAACCCATCAAGTGGTTCGATCCGGATTATGACGATTCGGATTGGAAGACCGTCGACCTCTTCGACACTTCTTGGAACAACAACGGTTTAAGTCCGGTAAACGGTTCGCACTGGCTCCGCAAGGAGATTGACGTTTCGGTCGAACAGGCGGGAAAGGCTGCCGTACTTCGTTTGGGGTGTATCGTCGATGCCGATTCGGTTTATGTAAACGGAATGTTCGTCGGCACGGTCTCTTACCAGTATCCGCCGCGCATCTACACACTGCCCGAAGGACTGCTCAAAGCCGGGAAGAACACGCTGACCGTGCGCCTGATCAGCTATGGCGGCTATCCGCACGTTGTGCCCGAAAAACCTTACTGCGTGCTGTTCGATAACAGCCGGATCAGCCTCGAAGGCCGGTGGAAATACAAGCTGGGTACATCCATGCCGCACGGACCCGGCCAGACTTTCTTCCATTACAAGCCGGTAGGGCTGTACAACGCCATGATTGCTCCCCTGAACCATCTTTCATTCAAAGGCGTCCTCTGGTATCAAGGGGAGTCCAACACCGGACGCTATAACGAATATTACGATTTGCTGACGGCGATGATTGCCGATTGGCGCGCCAAGCTGGACGCCCCTGCTCTTCCGTTTGTCATTGTAGAACTGGCCGGGTTCGGCAAGCCCGACGGCTGGGACGTCTTCCGGCAAGTGCAGCGCAAGGTGGCCGAAGATACTTCCGGAGCGGCGCTGGCGCCGGCCAAGGACTTGGGCGAGTGGAACGACATCCATCCGCTGAACAAAAAGGAGGTAGGGATTCGCGTAGCCGCCGAAATGGAAAAACTTATAAAATAGCACACTATGGACTTTAGACCACAGACCAACAACGAATCGAGAGGTTTCCATACCCTCTCGTGGCTGCAACGTATCGGCTTCGGCTCGGGCGATCTGGCACAGAACCTCATCTACCAGACGGTTGCCCAGTATTTGCTTATCTTCTATACCAATGTCTACGGGCTTCCGCCAGCCACTGCCGCCGTTATGTTCCTCATCGTACGGCTGGTCGATGTGGTTTGGGATCCGCTTGTAGGCGCCTTTGTCGATAAGCACAATTCCAAACGGGGCAAATACCGCTCTTATCTCATGCTGGGAGGTGTACCGCTCACAGGTTTTGCCATCCTTTGCTTCTGGAACGGATTCTCCGGTTCGCTGCTTTACGCTTATATCACCTACGTCGGCCTGTCCATGTGCTACACCCTGGTCAACGTTCCCTACGGCGCATTGAATGCTTCGCTGACGCGCGATACGGACGAGATCACCAAGCTGACGGCCGTCCGCATGTTTCTGGCGAACCTGGGTGGCTTGACCGTAGCTTTCGGTATTCCGGTATGCGTTAAAATGCTTTCGGTCGACGGGAAGATCAACACTTCCGCATCCGGCGGCGCCTGGTTTATCACGATGACGGCCTATGCCGTTGCCGGCTTGGCTTTGTTGTTCTTCTGCTACAACCAGACAAAAGAACGGGTAGTGATGGACATGGCGGAAACCGCACAGGTGAAAGTCTCCGACCTCTGGATGGAATTCAAACACAACCGTCCGCTGCGTATCCTGGCATTCTTCTTCATCACCGCGTTTGCCATGATGGCCATCGGCAATTCGGCCAACTCCTACTATATGATATACAATGTGCAGGCCGAAAACATGTTGCCCTACTTTGCCGCCTTAGGCTCTATCCCGGCGTTCATCTTCATGCCTATGGTACCTGCCATCAAGCGCGCCATAGGCAAAAAGCAAATGTTCTATGTGTTCCTCTCGATAGGCATCCTCGGCATGGCCATGCTCTATGCCATTTCGGTTATCCCTGCACTGAAGACCCAGGTATGGCTGGTGTTCGCAGCGCAGTTTGTACGGTCAACAGGGCTGATCGTTGCCACGGGTTACATGTGGGCCTTGGTTCCCGAAGTCATCTCTTATGGTGAATACACCACCGGAAAAAGAATATCAGGCATCGTCAATGCCTTGACGGGCATCTTCTTCAAGGCCGGAATGGCGCTGGGAGGCGTAGTGCCGGGATTCGTATTGGCCTTCGTCGGTTTCGACGAGAAAAACGCCGTAACCCAATCACCGGCTGTCGAACAGGGCATATTGTGGCTCATAGCCGTTATCCCCGCCATGTTATTGTTACTGGCCATGTTTATCATATCGAAATACGAACTGGCCGACGACGTGATAGACAAGATAAACCTCGAAATAGAAGAAAGGCACCGGCGGTGAATGGCCGGTAAAACCTTGCAGGAATAATCTTATAGTAAACGAAAAATATAGAAATGATGAAAAAAAAGTTGTATGATTTACTCCTGGCTTTAATGGCGTTACCGCTGTTGTATGCCTGTTCCGCGACGCCTTCCGCAAGAAAGCCCGCTACCCTGAAAGACGCGCTGAAAGATAAGTTCCATATCGGTGCCGCACTGAACGAAGCCTTGATCACCGAACGGGATACGGCCGGCGTTCGTGTGCTGGAACAGCAATTCAGCGCCATCGTAGCAGAGAACTGCATGAAAAGCATGCACATCCATCCGGAAGAAAACCGGTACGACTTTACCCTGCCTGACCGGTTCGTAGCGCTGGGCGAAAGAAATAAGATGTGGATCACCGGGCACACCCTGATCTGGCACTCGCAACTGTCGCCCTGGTTCTGTGTAGACGAAGAAGGAAACAACGTAAGCCCCGAAGTACTCAAGCAACGCATGAAAGAACACATCGCCACCATCGTAGGCCGCTACAAAAGCCGCATCAAAGGATGGGACGTGGTCAACGAAGCCATCCTGGACAATGGAGAATGGCGCCCGAGCAAGTTCTACGAAATACTGGGCGAAGAATTTCTTCAGCTGGCTTTCCAGTACGCACACGAGGCCGACCCGGAAGCCGAGCTGTACTATAACGACTACAACGAGTGGCTTCCCGGAAAGCGCGACGCCATCGTAAAGCTGATCAAAACACTCAAAGACAAAGGAATCCGCATCGATGGGATCGGTATGCAAGGACACGTAGACATGGAATATCCGGCGATAGAAGTCTACGAACAGAGCATCCTGGCCTTTGCCGAAGCAGGAGCGAAAGTGATGGTCACCGAGCTTGACCTGTCCATACTCTCTATGCCCAACAGAAATGTTGGCGCAGACATATCGGCCAGCATCGAATACAAACAAGAAATAAACCCGTACACAAACGGCGTGCCTGACGACAAAATGCAGGAATGGACCAAACGGATAGGCGATTTCTTTACCCTCTTCCTGAAACACCAGGATAAAATAACTCGGGTAACAACGTGGGGTATAGCCGACAGAGACTCCTGGAAAAACGATTTCCCCGTTCACGGACGCACAGACTATCCGCTGCTGTTCGACCGGGCCTATCAACCTAAAGCAGCCGTCGATCTGATCATACAAACAGCATCAACAAACAAAAACTGATGATGAAGAAAGAAGCAAGATACTTAGTGCCCGGCGACTATATGGCCGACCCCGCCGTGCACCTATTCGAAGGAAAACTCTACATCTATCCTTCCCACGACTGGGAAAGCGGCATCCCCGAAAACGACAACGGCGACCATTTCAACATGAAAGACTACCACGTCTTTTCCATGGAAGATGCCGGCGGCGAAGTTACGGATCACGGCGTAGTGCTCCGCACGGAAGATATACCCTGGGCGGGCCGGCAACTGTGGGACTGCGACGTAGCCCGCAAGGACGGGAAATACTACATGTACTTCCCACTGAAAGACCGGAACGACATATTCCGTATCGGAGTAGCCGTTAGCGAACGCCCCGAAGGCCCTTTCATTCCCCGTGAAAATCCCATAAAGGGAAGCTACAGCATAGACCCTGCCGTGTTGGACGACGGCGACGGCAACCATTATATGTACTTCGGAGGACTGTGGGGCGGACAACTGCAACGCTACCGCGACAACAAAGCCTTGGAATCTGCCGCCTTTCCGGCAGACAACGAGCCGGCCATCCCCTCGCGTGTCGTCCGCCTGACCGCCGATATGCTCGAGTTTGCCGAAGAACCGCAGCCGGTCATCATCTTGGACGAAAACGGCAGCCCGCTGACAGCCGGCGATAACAGCCGACGGTTCTTCGAAGCCTCATGGATGCACAAGTACAACGGCAAATACTACTTCTCCTACTCAACCGGCGATACGCACAACATCTGCTATGCCATTGGCGACAACCCCTACGGGCCGTTTACCTATCAGGGCGTGATCCTGACACCCGTAGTAGGCTGGACCACCCACCATGCCATCGTAGAATATAAAGGCAAATGGTACCTGTTCCACCACGACAGCGTACCTTCCGGAGGGCGGACGTGGCTGCGCAGCCTCAAAGTCATAGAGCTGGAATACAACCCTGACGGAACAATCCGGACCATCGAAGGACAAACGTAATAAGAAAGAACACCCATGAAACAAATCCTAACGATACTTGCCATGGCAACAATTGGCCTTTCCTCCTGTAAACAGGAGAACAACAAACTGCAACCCTGGGGCACGGGAGCCTTTGAAACCGGCCGGTATCGGAACCTTTTTGCCGAATGGGGGTATCCGCAGGCCGAAATCGACGCTAAGCTGAACCGGATATTCTACAACCTTTTTGAAGGGCCGGAGAAGATCTATTTCGAAGTGGGCGATTCCATGGCGTACATCTCCGATATAAAAAACAACGACGTTCGCACCGAAGGCATGTCCTATGGCATGATGATTGCCGTGCAATCCGGCCGGAAAGACATGTTCGACCGCTTATGGCGCTGGAGCGTAAAGTATATGCAACATCACGAAGGATCCCGCGAAGGATATTTTGCCTGGAGCTGCCGGCTCGACGGCACACGGAACGCGCAAGGGCCGGCATCCGACGGGGAACTTTACTATGTGACCGCTCTTATCTTTGCATCCAACCTGTGGGGGAACGACACGGGGATAAACTACCTGAAAGAAGCCCAATATATCTTGGATTGCGCCATGGCAAAGGATGGAACGGATGGAGTAACAAACTTTATCCATACCGGCCATAAACTGATAACCTTTGTGCCCGACGTGAAGGGAGGCGCTTTTACCGACCCCTCCTATCACGTTCCGGCCTTTTATGAAGTCTGGGCGCGATGGGCAAACGACGGGCGCGCTGAACTCTGGCGGGAGTGTGCGCAAAAAAGCAGGGCCTACCTGCACAAGGCCATCCACCCCATCACCGGGCTTAATCCTGATTATTCGGAGTACGACGGCTCACCGCGCAAAACCGGATGGATCATCGGCGAACAGTTCCGTTTTGATTCCTGGAGGGTACCGATGAATATCGCATTAGATTATTCGTGGGCATGTGCCGACCGGGAATGGCAACAGGACTATGGCCGCAAGATCCAGGACTTCCTCTACGGGCAAGGCATTGACACGTTTGTCGATCAATACAATATTGACGGGAGCCGGGTTACGGAAGTCCTGGGAGCCGGAGGATATACCGCTTTGCGCCATTCATTGGGATTAGTGGCCACCTCGGCTGCGGTTTCGCTGGTTTGTAACCACGAAAAGAGCAAAGAATTTATCGATCACTTCTGGGAAGCCAGGCACGAACCATACGAAGACGGCTACTTTGATGCTTATTATGACGGACTGTTGCAATTGTTTGCTTTTATGCACCTGAGTGGTAACTACCGGATCATCTTCCCATACAGTTAGAGGTATTTAATAACTTCCGTAAATGTATGTTCAATACTTAAATCTCCTGTTTTCTTTAATAGAAGAGATCATTATTTCCTTTTGAAACCTCATTTGAGGCCTTTTGTGAGGCCTTTTGTGAGGCTTCAAACTTTGTTGAAGCCCCATAAAGTGGCTGGAAACCGCTTCAAACTTTGTTGAAGCCCCATAAAGTGGCTGGAAACCGCTTCAAACTTTGTTGAAGCCTCATAAAGTGGCTGGAAACCGCTTCAAACTTTGTTGAAGCCTCATAAAGTGGCTGGAAACCGCTTCAAACTTTGTTGAAGCCTCATAAAGTGGCTGGAAATCGCTTCAAACTTTGTTGAAGCCTCATAAAAGCCTTGAAATGGCGTTTGTGGAAATTTTTCAGCCTCATCTCTCCTAACTCATTTCACTCTGTATTCTCCATAGAACCGACAGCCTGCATGGAAGACCTCCAGCCTCCGCTTTGAAGGAAAAACAGAAAAAGCAAAAGAATCCCTCCGAAAAAAACATGCCAACCCGGGCCGGCCAGACGATGCCCGCAAAATCAACTCATATACAATAAAAGGCTAACGGCCGGAAAGGAAAATGTAATGGTTCCTTCCGGAAATTGTATACACATCGACTTCGCTCTGTAACCTCACGCCCCGAATTTTGCACAACTTCATTCGCATGATTTTTATGATTAAAGGAACTTATATACTAAAATGTTATTTTATGCTGCATGTACAATCGGAAAGAAGAAAAACAGTTGCACGGGGGGTACTCTTTGTAACATTCCTGCTAAATAGTGCCCTGGCGTTGTTTGCCCAGGACAGGGTAACCGGCACTGTAACGGACAGGGCAGGCGAGCCGCTGGCGGGTGTCAATGTATTGGTGAAAGGAACCACAACCGGCGGTATTACCGGCCTTGACGGGACATTCGCGGTGGAAGCAGGGAGAGGCGGAACCCTTGTGTTTACGTTCATCGGGTTTATCAGAAAAGAAATACGGGCCGACCGGCCTGTGGTCGACGTTGTTCTGGAAGAAGACAACCAGACGCTGGACGAGGTGGTCGTTGTCGGCTATGGCGTGATGACCCGCAAAGACGTGACCAGCTCCATTACGACTGTAAGCGCCGACAAACTGAATGTGGGTGTGTACTCGGATCCCGCCCAGCTGCTGCAAGGCAAAGTCCCCGGGCTGACCGTTACCCAAAGCAGCAATCCGAACGCCACGCCTTCGATCACGTTGCGCGGCGCCTCTACCCTGCGCGAAGGGGCGGCGATGGAACCTTACTATGTTGTTGACGGTATTCCCGGGGTATCGTTGTCGCTTATCTCGCCGGATGACATTGAGAGCGTCGATGTGCTCCGCGATGCTACGGCAACCGCTATTTACGGCTCGAAGGCTGCCAACGGCGTGATCATCGTAACCACTAAGAAGGGCAAAGCCGGACACACAAATGTGGGTTACAGCGGCTACGTCGCCGTGGACAATGTGATGAAGAACTACGACGTGATGAATGCCGCACAGCTGCGTAGCTATGCCGCATCAAGTCAAATTGTGCTGCCCAACGACTTAGGCGCCGATACCCGCTGGCAGGACGAAGTACAACGCACCGGGTTCAGCCACAACCACAATGTGTCTATCAGTGGAGGTTCCGAACACACCACTTACAGCGCCGGGATCAACTATATGGAACGCCGGGGCGTTATCAAAGGCACAGCTATGGATCGCCTCATCGGCAGGACGTTCCTTCAGGCCAAAGCGCTGAACGACCGCCTTACGCTGTCATTCAATATCAATACCAGCATAACAGGCAACCACGATATTCCCATGGATACTGACGGGCGAAGCGTGTTGGATGCCATGTACTACTACTCGCCGCTGGTTCCCGTCCGCAATGACGACGGCAGCTGGTACGAGAACAGCGGCATCTCGCAGAACCACAATCCGGTAGCATTGATCAGCGAAAATATCTACGACACGGAGAGCAAACGCATCTATGGAACAGGCAAAGCCTCGCTGGAGATCGCCGGCGGGCTGGTATTCAATTTAAGCCTTGCCTATCAGAACGAGCAATATATATACAGCAAATACAACACGTCCAATTCGCTGATAGCAAGCGGGATGAACGGCAGGGCCGAACGCGCGTCCGTTGCGAACGGAAAGAAGATCCTGGAAACGTACCTGAACTATGACCGGACGTTCAACCGTGTACACAAGCTGGGACTGATGGGAGGCTACTCTTGGGAAGAATCGAACGACAACGACGGCTTCCAGCTAACCACGTACGGTTATTACAACGATGCGCTGACCTATTACAACATGGGCATGGCCAACCATATCGACAAGAACGGCCTGGGAAACCGGGCGCTTTCCACCCTGCGCATGATTTCGTTCTACGGCCGCCTCAACTACGCTTATGCCGGTACATACCTGTTCCAGGCGACGGTTCGCCGCGACGGCTCATCCGCCTTCGGCAAGAACAACCGTTGGGCCGTTTTCCCTTCCGCTTCGCTGGCCTGGCGCCTTTCGGAAGAAGGATTCATCAAAGACCTGGATGTGTTTGACGACCTGAAGCTCCGCGCCGGTTATGGCGTCAGCGGTAACTCGCTGGGCTTTGACGTATTCACGGCCACGCAAATCTACGGATCGACCGGCCGGTACGACCACCTGACCTCGACGGGCGAGTCGGAACAGGTACATATCCTCGGCGCCACCCGCAACGCCAACCCGGATTTGAAATGGGAACGCACAGGCATGTTCAACGCCGGCATAGACATGAGCTTCTTCAACAACCGCCTGAACGGAACGATTGAATACTACGACAAGCGGACGAAAGACCTGATTGCCGACTATGCGGTTTCGACCACCAAATATCCGTACAGCCAACTGACCGCCAACGTGGGCGAAATCAGCAACAGAGGCATCGAATTGACCATCAATGCCGTGCCCGTGAAGACAAAAGACCTCACCTGGGAAACCTCGCTGAATCTCTCGCACAACAGGAATAAAGTCGTCAGGCTATCCAACGCCATGTACTCCGTGGACTACTTCGACAAGGCAAGCATCGGCTCCAGAGGCTTCTCGGGTGCAACCACTCAACGAATCATGGAAGGCTACCCCATCGGACAGTTCTATGTGTGGAAGTGGGCCGGAGTCGAAGACGGTATTTCGCACTTCTACGTATACGGCGAAAGCAGCCTGACCGACGTCTACAAAGACCGCGGCGGGTTTGAAGGAAAAGTAACCCGCCAGGCAGACGGCCGCTACACGGACAATGCGACCGGCGAATACGTAACGACAGCCAAACCGCTGTACGACGACCGCACCGCCGCCGGATCGGCCCAGCCCAAGCTGAACATGGGGTGGAACAACACCCTCAGCTATAAAGACTGGACGCTGACCCTGTTCGTTCAGGGATTGTTCGGCAACAAGATACTGAACGCCTCACGCGCCTACCTGAGCAATGTAGGAATGGTCGTAGCCGGACAGAACGTATTGGCCTCCATCGCCGACGAACATCCGGCGACGGACAACAACGCCCACGCCCCGTCCGACCGTTATCTGGAAGACGGCAGCTACCTGCGCCTGTCGTCGCTCACGCTGGGTTACAACTTCGGACGCCTCAACAACTACGTCAAAGAATTACGCCTGTATGCCACCTGCAACAACCTGCTGACCATCACCGGTTACAAAGGCATCGACCCCGAAGTAAACCTGGGAGGCATCCAACCGGGCATCGACAACCGCCAGACTTATCCGCGCACGCGCACCTTCATGCTTGGAGCCAATATCAACTTCTAAAACATAATGAATATGAGAACGAAAACCATACAATCACTCCTGCCCGCTGCACTACTGGCCTTGGCAGCGAGCTGCACAGACCTCGACGTAGACATCCTGTCGCAGTATACCGCGTTTCCCGAATCGGAACTCGCCGCCGAAGCCAAGGCCGCCAACGCATACTTTGCCATGCGCGGCCCGCTGGGATGCGACTACAACAACGCCCAGACCCTGTCTTCGGACGAAGCCACGTCTTTCTCCTTCAATAGCACCGACTATTGGGACAACGGCTACCGAAATCACATCACCCTGCACAGCTGGACGCCGGACGATTCAGCCATCAGCTACTGGGGAAGCCTCACGCAAGGCATCACGACCTGCAACGGCCTGATAGCCGAAATGGGAGGCAACGAAGCCGCCGTGACCGCACCCATCCGTGCCGTCCGTGCCTATTATTTCTGGGTACTGATGGACAGCTACGGTGATGTGCCCCTGCTGGATCACGTACCGGCGGAAGACGAAGCCATCGACCGCGCTCCCCGTGCCGACATCGCCCGGTTCATCGAATCGGAACTGCTGGCCGTAGTAAACCTGCTGCCCGACAATGTTGACGTCTCCACCTACGGCAAGCCCACCCGTTGGATGGCCGACGCACTGCTGGCCAAACTCTACCTGAACTGGGCCGTCTATACCTGTGGCGACGTAACCGCGTACAGTCCGGAAACAGCCAACCCCAAGCTGAACAACCTGGTAAGCGTGTGCGACGACATCATAACATCCGGAAAATTCGACCTGACGGATAACTACCTGACCAAGTTCACCCCCGAAAACGGCCCGCACATCAAAGACTTCATCTATGCCATGCCCTACGACCGCGAAACCCAGCAAGGCATGACGTACGCCCGCTTCTGGACGCACCGCAACGGCAACAAAGACTTCTATGGCGTAGACTTGCCGAACAGCGTAGGCGGTTGCCTCGCCCTAAACCCCGGATTTATAGACAAATTCAACCTGCCGGGCGACGATCGCAACGAACAGATCCTCGGCGGGCCGCTGTTCGTGCGTTCCCCGAGCACCTACAAGGCAACTGCCACTCCCTGGATCGTGAGCGGGCAACAAGTAACACTGACCAAAGAAATCACACTGAACAGCTTGGACGAAACCATGCCGGTGGATAACACCGCCCACGGCGGCCGCTCGCAAGGCTACCGCTCCATCAAGTTCTATATGGACCTGAAGACAACAGCTTCACAAAACCGCAGCCAGAGCAACGACGCACCCATCTTCCGCTATGCGGATATCCTGCTGATGAAGGCGGAAGCCATCCTGCGCGGCGCCACCGCCACGAACGGCGACACACCGATGTCGCTGGTAAACCAAATACGCGACTATGTTCATGCACCGCAAATAACCCAATCCCCCACACTGGACGAACTCCTCGACGAGCGTGCCCGTGAGTTTGCCGATGAAAACTGGCGCCGCAACGACCTGATCCGCTTCGGCAAATTTGAAGACGATTGGGGCTACAAACATATCATCAACCCAAATGCCAGGACGGAACGCTATCGCCGGATCTTCCCCGTCCCAAGAAGCATCCTGAACACAAACACCAACTGGTCGCAAAACAACGGCTATTAGCTACCTTTATTCTTCTCTTTTTTATTGTATATTTGTCCTATGTAGAAATTAAATGGTCAACAAATTGAATAAGCACAGAAGCACCAAAAAATATTTCGCAGGAATGTTTTGGAAATTTAGAAATAGTCTCTACATTTGCATCCGCAATCGAGAAACAACCAGATTTAAAGCAGAGATGCTTTATTTGTTGGCCCATTCGTCTATCGGTTAGGACGTAAGATTTTCATTCTTGAAAGAGGGGTTCGACTCCCCTATGGGCTACAGATTTTAAAATAAACGAATAATAAAGATTAGTCGAGATGGCAAATCACAAATCATCATTAAAGAGAATCAGGCAAGAAGAAAAGAGAAGACTTCACAATAGGTATTATGCAAAGACAATGCGTAACGCTGTTCGGAAACTTCGCTCTACTTCAGATAAATCAGAAGCCATTGCTTTGTATCCACTTGTAGTTAAAAAGATCGACAAGCTGGCTAAGGTGAGTACTATTCACAAAAACAAAGCAAATAACTTAAAGTCTAAGTTGGCTATCTATATCAATAAATTAGCGTAAGGTTAATGTGATTTAGATTATATATTACGAGGACCGGACTTCACAGCTCGGTCTTTTTGTGTTTGTATCGAACGAAAAAGTAAAAGCATACAAGAGCGCTAAAACTCAGAAAATTGAGAGCCGTAAAAGTATGATCTTACGGAATATTCTCAGTATATTTGCTTGGTTATTAATAGAAAAGATAAATTATGAGCGAGGAACAAATCACCAGCAACAATAGTACATATTCGGCCGACAGTATCCAGGTGCTGGAAGGCTTGGAAGCGGTAAGAAAACGCCCTGCAATGTACATTGGCGACACTGGTTTAAAGGGATTGCACCATCTGGTTTACGAAGTAGTGGATAA
>JAITSN010000114.1 GCA_031287715.1 Mediterranea sp. (in: CFB group bacteria) | reverse complement strand
TTGGGCAAATGCAACCGGCTGCCGTCTACCGACAATAACCGATGACCATGCCACTTCCTATAAGGTGCACCCGAATAAAAACTTGAACAGGCAACGTCGTTGATTTCTTTGAATGCCTCTGGTTTGAGCTTACTCCGGGACTGGCTTAAAGCGCCTTTGGTGACCGACCTGATATTGTAATCGATAGACAAAACCGTTTTGAAAAGAGAGTCCAACTCGCGCTGAAGCGATGATTTTATCCCTCTTAACAACATTACTATCAGTGATTTGAAAGGAAGTTTACGATCTCTTGTAAATTGCTCATCCGGGCCATCTTTGGAACGGCCGACAAATGATTTTTCATCTATTAATCCTGATATGTTTGTTAATAACCCTGTTCTATAACCGCTCGCTTTGGGGGAAAGGGAAACTCCTTTGTTTATAGGACAAATTTAATGCCTTACAAGCTAAATACAAAATGGTGAAAAATGTGTTTTAACAAAACCACATCAAAAGACCGAAGGGGTGCGCTTAACTACACGACATTGATTTATAAGTACAAAAAATTATGCGCATCCTTAAAAATCCCCCGTACCCCCTGAAAAAGAAAAGCAAAGAGGTGTTGTTTTTGAAAAGAAAATCTTCAAAAAGTATCGTCCAACCGTCCAACACGATTTATCTTTTTAAAATGTAATTCTCTGTTGGATAAATAGATAGATATTCTTTTAAAAATAGATATATATATCCAACGCTTGTTGTTTTGTTGGATATTGTTGGGCTGGCGTTTTTTTTCGGATTCAACCGTCCAACGCATTCTATCCAACAAAAACGGTAAAAAACGCAATTTATTGGACGTGTTGGATGTCGTCCAATAATAATTTTTAAATAGTATATTTGCGTAACTACATAATAATCAATATTTTTTGAGTACGATACACCCCAGCTGTTGGGCGGTTGGACGGTTGATCGGAAAAACGAATGAAAACGGTTGAAAATAATTTTTTTCTATAAAAAATGATTATAACAAGTATCGACATTGAGCTATATCTGGCGGAGTATCTGCGTAGAAAATTCAATAACGGAGCGGACGAGCCGTTCCGAATTCCAGACAATACCGATTTATATCACACAATATGGACACTGATGATACCACGATCCAAGGATCACAGCCCTATTGACAAGGGGGTACCGGGCGCTTTCTTTTTCATGGAAGATCCACCCACTTATAAAGAAGTATCCACCAAGGCGCTTTCGATCTTAAAAAAGTCCATGGAGATACACTGCAAACTGGAAGGCATCAATCTCACCGATGACTTCTCTTCCGACCAGCTGCCCGAATACTCTATTGCATATCATCGCATCTGGGGATTTATTACTGCCGCGTCCTCCTGGTACTTCTCTTCAAAACAATTCGAACAGGATCTTCTTGCAGCAGAAGCCAATCCGGCCATTGCCTGCCATTTCCTTCACGTCAACACGCCGGGAGGCGAAGCCTGGTATCTCGACCGGCTATCGGAAACCATGCGTTCGCTTCAAAAACCCGTATATGTACTTGTCGAGCGATGCTGTGCTTCGGCAGGATATTATATTGCCTGTCACAGTTCACATATATATGCGCTGACGCTTAACGATCAAATTGGATGCATCGGCAGTATGGTCGATTTTTACGAGTTTTCCGGTTATTTCGAGAAACTTGGGATCCGACATATCATAGCCAGGGCCGACCAATCCGATCTCAAGAACAAGAAGTACAACGATCTGCGCTCCGGAAAACCGGAACAGTATATTACCGACTGTCTGAACCCGCTCACCGGGCAGTTCATTTCGGAAGTCAGACAAAACCGTGATCTGTTGGCCGGCCTTCCGGAAGACGATCCGGTACTTCGGGGAGAAACATTTGATACCCTTCATTTCGTTTCAAACGGACTCATCGACGGACAGGCATCATTTATTCAGGCAATCATCCGGGCCTGGCAGCTCGGTAAAGAATACGCGGATGCCGAAGCCCTAAAAAAACGTGCTCTCAGTTATGTTTAGAAACTGTTTTGAATTAATCTAATTGTTTATCAGTAGGTTGTTTTTCTTCTTTTTTTTATCTTATTATGTAATAACCACATTACTCCATAAGATGAATAAAAAGGCTTACTTAACCGACCTAACTGATAAACAGTGGCAAGTTATAGAAAAAATAGTAGATGGCAAGCTTCGCAAGCGTAAACATTCTCTTCGTTTCATATTAAATGGTATATTTTACTTGGTTAAAACCGGTTGTCAATGGCGGATGCTACCCTCCAATTTTGGACCTTGGAATACCGTTTATTATTACTATCGTAAATGGAAGAATAATGGGCTAATAGAGGAATTGCATGAAATGTTACGCGACGGGACGGAAGCTAAAATAGAAAATTGGCGGGGATTAAATCCCTGCACTTTTGCAATCAAAATAAACTTCATTTTATAGACTTTTATTTTTAAAATCAACACATAAGATGGAATGATGAAAAAAGTTACAATTGTTATTGAAAAGGCGAAAGACGGTTTTTTTCTGTTATATGGACGATGATATGGATGGTTTCGGCCTGACAGCCTGTGGGGATACCGCTGAAGAAGCCAAAACGGATTTGATAGCTGCCTACGAAGAATTGAAAGAGATGAATCGTGAGGAAGGGAAGAAAACACCTGAATTGGATTTTGACTTCAGGTATGATTTACAGTCGTTTTTCGATTATTTTAGTGTGATTAACGTGACCAAATTGGCGGAAAAGGCCGGTATCAATCCATCCCAGTTGCGACAATATCGTAACGGATTAGCCAAAGCCAGCCAGAAGCAGTATGATAAACTGCAAGAATGTATTCATGTCATCGGCAATGAACTTATAACCGCAAGGTTCTAAGATATGGGGTGCAGGGAAACACAACTTTTACTTTTACATTGTGAGGGTTGCTACGGGTTGGCAGCTCTTTCCCTTTGATTCATCTTCTATCTCAAAACCCTGCCGGCATTCACCCCATCAGGGTTTTGTCCTTCAATACACCCGATTTAACTTCTATCTTCGCTTTGAATCATTCAAAGCGATATGAAGAAAGAACTCACTCCCACATCCAACGTAGATAAAGCCCTGCTGGTAGGTGATGAATATATATCCCAGGTGCGTACATTCGGCGTACTTGGATATACCCCAAACCGCATCTGCCACCTGCTCGGACTACGTGAAAAGGAAAGAGCAGGACTTATCTACCACATCAACGAAGTGGGAGACACCTACCACGACGCCTATATCAACGGTCGGGCCTTGGGTGAATACAATATCGACGTCGAATTAGCCAAACTGGCCGAGAAAGGTGACATCGATGCCATAACAACGCTTGAATCACGTAAGAACCTGCGTGTCGAACTTGATTTACGCAAAGAATTATTCGGCGTATGACGCAACTCGACATCCTTGACAGGATACACCCGGATATAATTTCCACTTATCTCACCACAGGTAAGTGCGACGGAATACCCGGAGATGTACAGCTCTTCCTCAGACAGTTGCAGTGGGCCGCGGAGATATACGAATACGAACGGAATATCACCCGCGCGGCCAAGGAACTCCGCCGCCGGATCAGCGCCCAGCAACGCATATTGGTCGACGAACGCACCTGCAAGGCCCGCATCTACGCCGCCATCAATTACTTTAATATAGACAACAACGTCTCAATCAAAGTCTGGGAGTCCAACTATGCCGACAAGTATGAGGATCTTGCCAAGCTCAGCGCCGTACGCGGAGACTATAAGACGCAAAAGGAATGTTACCACGCTGCTCTCGAATGCCGGCGCCGGGCATCCGAGATCGCCGAAGCCGATCGTGACCTGGGAGTAGTCTTCCTTATTTCCCCGGACGTCACTCCGGAAGAGCTTGGCTATACCAAAAAGTCCCTGAAGGAGATCGCCACCAAACACAACCAAGGTTTCTATTTGAATCTGATCGATAACCTGCCGATTGAAAAAGCCGAAAAGAAATGCCTGCTACGTGATGCCGACATTCAAGAAGCCGAATTTGAAGAGTTCAACGAAGAATAACCATGGAATTAGACGAATCCCGCCATGCCGATGAAAGCACGTTCGACGCCACCGCCGAGTTCGAACGTTATTACATGAACTCCATGCAAATACAGGCCAATATTGTCGATCCCAACAACCTGTTTGTAGAAGGCGCCCGCGCCGTCGGAAAAACCGAAGGAGTAATGGGGCCGCGGATCATCCGTGTGGCCAATGACATGCCGGGAGAACTCTCCTTCTTGGTACATAAAACCTACACCGCCCTTATGACAAACGTGTGGCCTAACATCCAAGCCTATTTCTCCCGCCCTGTAACTGTCAACAACCAAACCCGCTCCATGCTCGAATACGGTATTGATTACGTTGTCGGAGAAACTAAAATACCCTCTCACTTTCGCAAGCCCCGATATCCTATTGCCTATCCAAAGCACAGCATCCTGTTCCGCGATGGCCATCATCTTCAACTTGTGAGTTCCGATCAACCGGAGTCCGTGGCCGAGCGATCCGGTGTTCACGCCTTCATCGAAGAGATGAAGCACAACAAGGGAGAGAAGCTAAAGACACGTCTGTTCCATCGTTGCGTGGCTCTTCCGCCCAAATACGCCTTTCTGCATACTATCAGGGTGTGACCGGCGTGTCGGATTCCGCTCGCGTAAACTTGGGAGAAGATGATTGGTTCGAAAGCTACGAAAACAATGTTAACCAGGCGCTTTTAGAAGAGATCGTAACAGCGTCACTGCATCTTAATGCCGCACTATACAAACGGTACAAACTCCTTTCCGCACAAAGGCAGACAACCAACCCATCATCCTGGAAGGCATACGCCTCGATATTCAAACGACAGACCGTACAATCGCCTTATGGAAGCCCCGGTTGGCAGATATGCGTCGCAACGCTACATTGTACATCCGGGCCAGTTCCTTCTGCAACAAGGACATTCTTGGCCCGAAATTCTTCAAAACGCAGCTCGACACCCTCGACATGGATGAGTTCCTTACTTCCATCTGCGCCATCCGGCATAAAGAGGTCATCAACAAGTTCTTTGCCAACTACCACAAGGACAAACATCAGTTCGCCGACAGCTACCTTTACGAATCCATCCTGAAGTTAGACCTTAAGGAACACTTTATTCTGACATCCCGTTACCTGAAGTACTACAATAAACATGATGAGCTGCTCATAGGCTATGATCCCGGCCATTTCTCCAGCCTTATCATAGGTCAGGAGAAAAACTACGGGCATGAATTTCGCATCCTCAAAGAAATGTATTGCTGCTATCCGGACACACAGACGGAACTCGCCCGGCAATTCTATGAGTTTTTCGGCGCCGAAGCAGTCAACAAACGAATCATCCTGTACCCCGACCGAGCAGGGAATAAACGCAGGGAAGAACAGGAACAGATCACCACCGACTCCCGTATCCTGAAGCACGAACTGGAATCTTACGGCTTTGAAGTTGAACTCATGAACGAAGGACAGGCAACAATCTACCACTGGTAGCAATTCAAATTGCTGCTGCTTGCCTTTGGCGATAAGAGCAATGCTCTTCCGCATGTATCTATCGACGAGAACGAGTGTAATAACCTGTGCAGCGCTATCCTTCTATCACCCTTAAAAAAACGGATGGGCGTATAGAACTGGACAAGAGTTCGGAAAAGAAAGTGCCATTAAAGAAACAAGCCGGCCTTACCACGCAGTTACCAAGCGCACTCATATACCTGTTGTTCGGGCGCTATGGAGAAAAAGTACAGAGCGAATTATCCTCAATCCCGGATGATTTACCCGATAATATATCAATAGTTTAACCGCCGCGGATATAGTAATCTTCCGTTTGGATATAATAGATACCCCTGTTTGACATCAAAAACATATTCAATTCATTGATAATCAAATAAAATATGCTCCCAAAAAAAATAAAAACATTTTTCACCTCTCTATCCTTAACGCCACCACTGAGACCTCACCCTGCTGTGCACCTTCTACCACTGTACGGATATATGACATCCCCTCTGGAAAGCGTCCTTTTCAGAGGGCCCCAACCGGGCTACTTTTGGGTATGGAAACAATGACAGGTATATACGCCATGCAATGGGCCAGGGAGATATCTAAGATTCTTGGTGGTTGCTTTACGATAGCATTCTTCCCTTATTCCAGACAGAAGGGGGAAGCATCAAACAGGCTAACTACGCGGGAAGGCTGCAAGTACCGGGTACAGTTACCGCATGAAGCCTTCAGTATTGACAGTGAGAACTTCTTTCTGTTTACCGATGCCAAGGGTGATCCGAAGATGTGCTACCGGATACTTATTCGGTATATGGGATTCCCCCAGGATGGGTTTAAACTACACAAAATCGACTGGTTATGAGCGATCTTAAAATGATAGGCAACTACGGTTGCTATATTGATGACAACAACGTAATATCGTTCCAGCTCGGCAACGGATCTATCCAGGCGATTATGAACGAACCGGGATTTAAAGTAGATTATTACAATGACCTTCCGGATATGCAATGGCAGAGTGTTAATGGATATCAGGTATGCGGCCGGGGGTATAACAATATGAAATGTGAGGAAGTAACGTCAGATATAAAGAAGAACCGGTTACTTCCACGGTTGATCAACAAACAAGTGAATATGCTATATGGAAATGGTCTGGCTGTATACAAATCGGTTCTGAAAGACGAAAAAATACGGAAAGAGTGGGTCGATTGTCCAGAGATCACAGACTGGCTGAATAGCTGGAAAGAACGCGGGCTTGAAAGCGATCACAAGGAAGTGGCCAAAGCCTGTATAAAAAACTTCTATTATCTGAGGGACTTCTTCGTGAAATGGCGTTTTACGGCAGGGAAAGACCATGGCGCGCTACCGGTGGCCGGACTTGAAATCATGGATAACAAGTACTGCCGGCTGGCGACTACCCGGAAAGATGTAGTTACAGATATCATATACTATAAAGATTTAAGATATATTGCTGTTGGCCGATGGAATTATGGATCATCTGCTTTCCGCATCTATCCGCGTTTCGATATTTCAGAAGTAGCTAATTACCGGTTTGCAGCCATCTCCCATCACAGGGAAAAGTCGATAGACGAATTTTATGGCGTAAACGAAACGCACGAAGGTTCTCGTTCGTATATAAAAGGCTCAAATGAGACGGCGGACTACATTAATTCGTTTCTGAAAAACTCCTTGGCCGCCAAGATCCACATCGTGATCCCCAACGCCTGGATCCAGTCCAAGCGCACACAGATCACCAAACTTTGCGATGAAAACAAGAAGAGAAAAGAGAAAGGTGAGGAATTGTATGTGTACAACGGTATTGAAATTGGCACCTCTTTCAAGGAGTCTATACTTATCCGATACATGCAATCCGAACTGCACACTATATCTAAATATCTATCCGGAGTCGACAATCAGGGGAAAGCATATGCAACGATCAGTTTCAAAAACAGTCAGGGTGAAGAGGAGCGCTGGAAGATCGAAACGGTCGATCTCAAGTACAAGGAATACATCGACGCGCTGATCTCATATGATAAACGCGCTGATGAAGTTCTGTTGTCTTCCGTCGGAATCGATTCTTCGATTTCGAGTGTAAGCAAGGATGGTGTGATATCAAAATCCGGCGCCGACGCTTATTACAACTACCTGATCTACCTGATGTCGCTCACTCCGGAAGACGAAATATGTTCCGAGCCATTCAACATGGCTATTCAGGTGAATTTCCCGCATTTATACAAGCAAGGCTACCGGCTTGGCTTCTACAGGGAAACGCCTGCACGGCAGGAAGACACATCCCCAAAAGACAGATTAAACCAACAGCAATCATGATTGTATTAGAAGAATTATTCCAAACCGTCGACAGGTTCCGCAAATATGCACCTTACATCGAAAGCAACGTACAGCTGAAAGACCTGAATAGCTCAGCTATGTCTGCTCGCAAACAGATCGTGATCCTGCTCTCGAAGCAAGTATACGACAGGATCTAACCGAAGAGGACGGGCGGCACGAAGCGCTATGTGCCGCAATGGCCAATCTCACCTTGGCAAAACAGCTAATATTCGATGTGATCAATCGTCGGAAATCCGACATTGATATCTACAAGTACGAACTCGAAGCCATGCGCCGGGCTTATATTGAGAACTATTTCAATGCTATGGACACGCTCATCCAGCTGCTCAATGCCTCCGACGAAGAAAGCGCCTAGAAGCAATCCCGCTATTTCAAGTTACTGTCCGGCCTGAAGATACAGTCCGCCGAGGAATTCGACCTGCTTTATCCTATCGACCTGTCGTACCTGTTTTTCTTTCGTACAATACCATTACAATCAGAGATCATCGACGAAGGGATGGACAGTTACTTCCGGCTGGCTATCGGCAACGAAGATGCGTACAAGGTATTGCTTCGGGCACTGGCTAAAATGACTATCTCCCTTGCACTGTGCCGTTTCGACATCTTGGAGTTCCCATCCACGATCCGGAACCTGTTCGAAGATTCCATCTCTAATCACCCCGGAAAAGATGAGCAGATCCGGATGCTCTCCCTCTCCGATCAACTCTATACCGAAGCGCAGGAACTACTGAAAAATATCACGCTTATACTGTCCGGCAACGAATCGGGCACTGTCGATACGGAATTCTCCTTTAATGATCCGAACGACAAAATCATACTCATGCCATGACAGACAATATCCAGTTTACCGTCAAAGGGGAAGTGTACACTCTCACGAACTCTTGGGAGAAGATCTCTTCCTATCACTTCCTTACGCTTGTCCGTGATTTTGAGTGCATGGCCAGGGGCGAACTCTCTCCGGCCATAGTTCGGGTAAACTTTGTTTGCAATGTTATGGGTTGGAACCCCGCGAAGATAAAAGATGAAGAAGCCTTTCAGAACCTTGCTCTGCTCGCCGAACAGGTCACTTTCCCTTTCGTGATCTCTTATCCGGATAACGATGAAGCATTATCTGTCTTGGAACCGGAAGTTCGGAAGCTCTGCAAACGTATTCCACCGGAACGTTTATCCGGAGTAGCTATCGCCCGGTACCTCGCCAGGCTGGATTATAAGTTCACGCTCGATTGTTGTTTCTGCCGGCAATTAGTGCCGGTGGTCAAAGTGGACGATGAGTTCTATTACGGATACAGAATTGACACTAGTTTTAATATGCTAACCTGTTCATTGAAGGTTCTACAGTACATCGAAGTACATCGGATTATGGGAAAGCCGGACATGCTTCCTTTACTAGCAGCCATTCTTTACCATCCCGATACCTATTCGTCCGAAAGCGCCCATCAGCTTGCCGAAAAGTTCGCAACACTTCCGGCTCACGAACTCCAAGCCATTGCCTTCAATTTCCAGGCATTTAATAACTATCTGTTCACGCAAACCGAGTTCTCCATATTCACTGCGGGGAAAGATGAGAAGCCAAGCGCCATCACCACCGGTGCGCTCGAATCCCTGTACAACTTGAGCAGCAATGGTTGCGGAAATATTACCGTAGTTGAACAGATGAACCTCATCCAGTATCTCACCATCCTCCGGAAGAAACTCATCGACTCCGTTCACAGGCTACATGCCGTAAAAATGCAGAAGGCGGATATCGCCAAAGAAACCGGATTACCTATTCATATCATTAACAAGATCCTATGATACTTGAACTGTTTACCTATTTCGCACGATACCCCGACAAGGAAGGGGTATTATCCATCTTTGCCAATGGAGATAGCAGGCATCCGGAGTACCGGGCGCTTGCGGATACCGTTGCCGCATTCCCGGATGAGTCCCTGATTCCTGGAATAAAGGAATACGTATTCGGACAGTCGTTTGAGACCGTCAAAGCCCGTGTGGATAAACTCACCGGCACGTATCTCTTTATCGACTTCGGAGAGTTCTCATCTAACAGGGATACCAGGAACTCCATTCGAGACACGCAAAAGATAGCGGCCACGGTAGCCATGAAAATCACAGACTCCGCCGATCTGATGGAAGAAGCCATTGCCTCCAATATCACCTTGCAACTGCTCAACCAATTGCGGGCACATCTTATACATGATGCTGAGCAAGGCGCCGTTCCATGGCTCAGCCGATCGGAAAACAAGCATGAAATCCTTCCGTTCGTTGCCAAGGAACTCAAATCCATCGGCTGGACGATCATGTTCAATACCGATGCATCAGATCTGTTCGACCTGAAGCCGCTCATATCGTCCTTTAACGACTAATTGTTACAATATAATTTTAAAATAAAAACTATGGATATTATCATCAAATCAGTCATCAACCGCCTCAGGTGCATATTAAGTAGCGTATACGGGTGGCTATCCGCAATGGCGGTCTATGTTTTTCACTTTTTCGCACCGGCATGGTATCTCTTTGCCGCTGTGGGCATTCTTATCCTGATCGATTTAGGATGGGGCATTGTGGTTTCATGCAAAAAGGGTGGGTTCGCATACTCCGCCGCTGCCAGGGAAACGTGTAAGAAGATTGCTATCTACGTCAGTTGTCTGGGTTCCGTTTACATTATTGAGCATATATTCCACTCCGAAGTAACATTCACATCAATAGTCGCCGGATTAGCCGGCGCCTGTGAGATATGGAGTTTCTCCGCCAGCATCCTGATCATAGCTCCCAATTTCCCGTTCATCTCCCTGTTTCGGGCGCAGCTCCGGGGGAAATGGAGAAAAAGTTGGGACGTAACATTAACGACATACTGAAATGATTCGATTAGTATTAAAACGTATCGCTCTTCGCGATAACTACACCGTCGGCAAGCTATATATCGATGGCAATTATTTTTGTGACACCCTGGAAGACAGAGTACGCGATTTATCCAAAGAAGCTAAAGTACCGGCAGAAACCGCGATCCCATTTGGCACATACAAAGTAGTGGTCGATCTGTCACCGCGATTCAAA
>JAITSN010000104.1 GCA_031287715.1 Mediterranea sp. (in: CFB group bacteria) | reverse complement strand
CTGAATAACTTCTCCCAGGAGCAATCCAACAGCATTACTGTTGGCACGGATTCCGTTACGGTTAAGGCGTGTACTCTCTCCAGCTCCGAAACCATAGCTACGGTGGAGGCGATCATCGCCCCTCACGAAGGCAAGAACAAGTTTGCCGTCCGGACGTTCACCTTCACCACCAAGGACGGTGATGAAAAGACCTACGAGCTGCCCAGTACGGTTACGTTCGAGACGGGCAAGGCTTATTCGTTTACGTTTACGCTGAGCTGGCCAACTTTCGACGGTATGACCAACTGTTATATCGTTGCTCCGGACACCGAGTTTACATTCCCTGTGTCTCGCGCTTATACATATGAAAAAAAAGCCTTTACCACCACATTGCACACAGGCGGTGAGTATACCGGTACATTCGACGCCGCTATAGTTTGGGCTGATGCTGCTGTTATCAGCGATACGCCTACTGTTCTCGGTTCCGGCAATACGGCTGAAGTGACAGTGAAAACCACTTCCACTTCCGGCAATGCCGTGGTGAAGATCTGCCGATCGGATAATGGAGAAACAGTCTGGTCTTATCATATTTGGGTGACTGATTATACGGGTGCCGAAACTTATACCAATACGTACACGTATAGCTCCAAGCAGTATGAATTTATCTTTATGGATCGTAATTTGGGCGCTACTGCTGCCGGCACTGGTTTATTCTACCAATGGGGCCGGAAGGATCCTTTCCCCACTACTGATGGCACCCCCACTACTGGCTCCTGGTCAAAAGTCACTACAGATGCTACTCTTGGTACTGTTACGAATACTATTAAGAATCCAGGTGTATTCTATATTGCAAGCTCCGCTTCGGAATATGATTGGCATTATGCTTCCCGTGATAATACCTTGTGGGGTCATGACGCTAATGGTGGTATAAAGACGATTTACGATCCTTGCCCTGCCGGTTGGCGTGTTCCTGTCAACTCCGGCATGTCTGCTGATACCAGCCCCTGGTACGGATTCACGAAGGACAACGGTGGAACATTCGCTAATGGTTACAATTGGGGCACTAACGCTGTATACCCCGCCGCCGGGAACCGCAGCAACAGCAGTGGGAGTCTCTACCGCGTAGGCACCGGCGGGTACTACTGGAGTGCATCGCCGTACAGTAGCGCCAGCGGCACCTCGCTCCTGCTCTTCGACAGCGGCACCGTCTACGTGTTCAACAACGCCCACCGGGCGAGCGGGCTCTCGGTGCGTTGTTCTCAAGAATAGCCAGGCCCGCAGGGCCGCATTGGGCGTAGCCTCACCCCGACCCTGCAGCCTCACCCCAGCCCTCTCCAAAGGAGAGGGGGAAGGAAATACACTCTAAATAAGGCTTCGACGGATGTATAAATGCCACTCACGGCTTGAGTGAGGCTTCGACGGCTGTCGAAGACCCGTCCGCGGCAGGGAAGCCATTTCGACGACTGTCGAAGAATGGTAAATGATGAGGTTTACTACCAGCCGGTACATTTTTTAAAGATATTCCCGGTAGTATACATGTGCGCTTCTTCATCGGTTAGTTGCTTGCTCCATTTGACTCTTCCCGAAAGGTTGGCGCCGGGGCCTTCGCAGGCGTATTCGGAATAACGGGCTGTTTGTTCATTCTCCACCTTTCCCCAGTTATGCCAGCCGGCGGGGAGGATGTGGTTGCCCATTTCACAATTCAGGAAGGCGGCTGCGCCGTATGGGCGCCAGGGACGGCCCAAATGGACTTTATCTATGCCCGGGGCGGCGGTTAGCTTGCAATTTTTGAATACGTAACCAAATTCCACGTCTGCGGGGGTTGATGCCGCCGTGATGTATGAATTGCGCTTGCTGTGGATGATGCAGTTTTCAAAAAGCGCGGTCGCCGGCCCGAATATAAAGTCGGTTGTCCCTTCGATATAGCAATCGGTAAACAACAGGCGCGTTCCTTCAGCGCCGGTGTATACGGTATCCTGATTGCCCAGGAAGCGGCAGCCGGTAAACGTCAGCTTGTCGCCCTCGGTATGCAGGGCCACGGCTTGTCCCAACATGGCGGCGTTATTTTCGATGGTCAGGTTCTTGAATGTGATCTCACTTCCTTCTACCTTAACGGTATAGGTACGGAAGGTTCCCATCCTGTTGATGTTTGCATGGTCGTCCCAGGTGATGATCACCCCTTCTGCACGCTCCCCAACAAAGAGTACGTTCTTTACCCAGGAGGGTATTACGAGTTTTTCTTTATACAGGCCTTCCTTTATATATATGGTGACCGTATAGTGCATGAATGCCCGGACGCTTTCGACGGCTTCCTGTATCGTGCGGTACTTGCCCGTACCGTCACGGGCTACAACGATGGTATCTACCTGTTCCTGCGCCTGTGCGGCAAGAGAACAAGCCATGGCAAAAAATAAAATTCCAATAATTCGTTTCATTTCTTTATTTATTTAATCGGTTTATATCCAAAACGTTGAAGGCGCTCCCATTCCAAGCTGGCCATGATAAAAGGGCCGACGGCCTTGGGGTCGTTGCTGCGGACAGGCTCGCTCAAATAATATTCATACGTGCCCGAACGGTAGTTTTTGCCGCCTAATCCCGCCACGGCGCAACCGTTTGTGATGGAGACCACGCCGTTCTTGTCTACTTCGATCAGGTTGTCCAAAAGACCTTTGTATCCTTTGATCGCTACATCCAAGTACGATCTATCAATGTATTCCATGCGTACCGCCTTGAAAAGGGCATATACAAACATGGCCGAGCAGGAAGACTCGAGGTAGTTCCCTTTGTCTCCGCTTCTATCAAGTACCTGGTACCACAATCCGGTTTTTCCGTCCTGGATCCTTGTCAGCTGTCCGGCTATATGATTCAGGATAACCAGTATGGAGTCGCGCCCCGCCTCATGCTTAGGAATGAAATCGAGTGCATCGACGATGGCCATGGTGTACCATCCCATTGCACGCCCCCAGCTATGCGCCGACTGTCCTGTAACCGGATCGGCCCAGCGTTCTTTGCGGCTGACATCGGCGGCATGGCGGTACAGTCCGGTTCGGGGATCGTACGTATGCTTGGCTGCCAGCAAAAATTGCTTCACAACATCGGCATAGTCTTGCGGACGGGAGTTGCGAAAGGCGTATTCCGCATAAAAAGGCGAACCCATATAAACGCCATCCAGCCACATCTGGTTTGGGTATATCTTCTTGTGCCAGAACCCGCCGTCGTCGTTACGGGGATGCGTATCGAGTTGGCTTCTCAGCAGATCGATGGCCTTTTTATACTTCAGGTCTTTCGTCCGGTCGTAGATCCTAAACAGATACTTGCCCGGATTCAAGCGGTCGATATTATACTCGTCCGGCTTATAGGTCAAAATGCTGCCGTCATCCCGAACCATCGTATCGGCGTAAGCCACAGCGTAGCCGGCGATATGCTCTCCGCCGTACGTATCGTACACATCCAGCATGGCCTGCAGTTCAAGGCCATGGCAGTAATCCCACTTCAATTGGGACTGAAAGTCCAGCTGCCAGGATTCGGGGCATCGAATCATTTCGGATTCGACCATACGGACAGACCAGGGCTGTTTGTCGTCCATCTGTTGGGCCGCCAGCTGTGTTACGCCCCCCGAAAGTATTCCGTAAAAGAAAAACCCGTAAAATAACTTACTCATATTTTTATTGGTATTAAAGGATCAATAACAGTATTTCCATCAAAATTATGTTGTACGAAAATAATAGTATAGCATCTCCTTACAGTGCATATTTCGCTCGAATAAGTGGAATATTTATTATCGTGCAAGCAAACAACTGCAATCCCTTTACATTATGCGTTTCATAAAATACACCAAAGGGAATAAACGGTATGCGGGAAAATAAACGGTAAATATGGATGGTTTTCTCAAATATTATGTATTTTTGGCCTCAAATCAAAACAAATCAATTATTAAATCAATCATCATGAATGCATTTCAAAAAGTGGGCGAAAAGATGACGAACTACAGATGGACGATCTGTGCTATGCTTTTTTTTGCTACGACAATCAACTACCTTGACAGGCAGGTTTTATCCCTGACATGGGATGAGTTTATCAAGCCGGAATTTCACTGGGACGAATCCCACTACGGTATGATCACAGCTGTATTTTCAATCTGCTACGCCGTTTGCATGTTATTCGCCGGCCGCTTTGTCGATTGGATGGGTAGTAAAAAAGGATTTCTCTGGGCTATCGGCGTATGGTCTGTGGGTGCATGTCTTCATGCGCTTTGCGGAGTAGTGACCGAGGCATATGCCGGGCTGCACAGTGCGGCGGAATTGGTGGCTGCCGCCGGCGATACGGCCGTTGTTATTGCAACGATCAGCATGTACTGCTTCTTAGTTGCCCGCTGCATTTTGGCATTAGGCGAGGCCGGCAACTTCCCCGCTGCCATTAAGGTAACGGCGGAATATTTCCCTAAGAAAGACCGCGCATACGCCACGTCGATATTCAATGCCGGCGCTTCTATCGGTGCGCTGATCGCCCCGTTGAGTATCCCCCCTTTGGCTAAGCATTTCGGATGGGAAATGGCATTCATTCTAATCGGCGCCTTGGGCTTCATCTGGATGGGATTCTGGGTCTTCCTGTACAATACACCCGTCAAGAGCAAATTTGTGAACAAAGCCGAGCTTGAATACATCGAACAGGATAAACTCATCGAAGGCGAAGCGGTTAAGGATGCCGACGGCCAGGAGAAGAAAATACCTTTCTGGCAATGCTTCGAATACAAACAAACATGGGCATTTGCTTTCGGCAAATTCATGACCGACGGCGTATGGTGGTTCTTCCTGTTCTGGACACCTTCCTACCTGAATACCCAGTTTGGCATCAAAACCTCGGAGGGATTGGGTATGGCGCTGATCTTCACGCTTTATGCCATCACCATGCTATCCATCTATGGCGGCAAATTACCCACCATTATCATAAACAAAACGGGGCTGGACCCTTATGCCGCCCGCATGAAGGCGATGCTGATCTTTGCATTCTTCCCATTGGTCGTGCTGTTTGCCCAGCCGCTTGGAACGATCTCGCCGTGGCTGCCCGTTGTCATGATCGGCATCGGCGGCGCTGCGCACCAATCCTGGTCTGCCAACATTTTCTCAACCGTGGGCGATATGTTCCCTAAAACGGCTATTGCCTCTATTACCGGTATCGGCGGAATGGCCGGCGGTTTAGGTTCCATGTTGCTGCAATATTTTGCAGGCAACCTGTTTGTTTACGCCGATAAGGTGCAGATGGGATTCATGGGATTTACAGGTAAACCGGCCGGTTACTTCATTGTATTCTGTATCTGCGCCGTTGCCTACCTCATTGGCTGGACGGTCATGAAATCGCTCGTGCCGAAATACAGGCCCATCACGTTAGACTAACTTATTTTCCGAAAGCCCAACAGCCTCACCTTCCCCTCTCCAAAAGAGAGGGCCGGGGTGAGGCTGTGCCGTATTAAACTGCGGGGAGGCTGTTTCCTTTGATCTTCCGGTACAAGTCGAGGGCAAAGACATCCGTCATGCCCGAGACATAATCGAGTACCGCCTGAACACGATCGTAGAGTTCGGGCGCTTTGATGTTATACTGTTCCGAAACACGGTCGATGAGCAGCCGTGAGTATGCCTTTTCGGGAGAGGTCACAGCGTCGA
The DNA here is from genome assembly GCA_031287715.1 of Mediterranea sp. (in: CFB group bacteria). GTDB lineage: Bacteria > Bacteroidota > Bacteroidia > Bacteroidales > Bacteroidaceae > Bacteroides. Next base: position 49,513 of record JAITSN010000104.1, on the reverse strand, counting down.
TCATCAGATCGAGCAATGTATTGATGACGCGGAATCCGGCAAGCTCAATGTCGAGCACGTCGCGCGAACGGTAGATCTTTTCCATGGATACGATCTCACAGTTCTTGTAGGCATCCGACGCCCGTTCGGAAATACAGCCGATAAGCGCGCCTTCAAACCCGCCTTCCAGGATAGCGGCTTCATTGTCGACAAATACCCGCGTGCACTCCTTGATCAACAGTCCGATAACGGACGAGCGCAGGTAGGCGATCTGCTCGTTTCTGTCGCTCACGCGGGTAAACGTTTCGCGGATCCTGTCCTGTCTTTCCTTATCAAAATAGTCCATGAGCAGGCGGATCGTCTCCTCCGTGGTCAGGATCTTAAGTTTATGGGCATCTTCAATGTCCATCACCTGATAGCAGATGTCGTCTGCCGCCTCCACAAGATAAACCAGCGGATGGCGCACATATCTCAGCGGGTCGTCGTTCAGCTTCTTAATCCCCAGCGTATCGGCTATGTGGCGGAAACCGTCTTCTTCGCTGGTGAAAAAGCCGAACTTCCCTTTTGCTCCTGCCAGGCTCGACGAATACGGATACTTCACAATGGACGCCAAGGTGGTGTAGGTCATGGCAAACCCGCCTTTCCTGCGGCCTTCAAACTGATGGGTGAGCAGACGGAAGGCGTTGGCGTTTCCTTCAAAGTGAATCAGATCCTGCCATTGCCTGTCCGATAGTTTATCTTTAAGCTCCAGCCCTCTGCCTTCGGAGAAATAAGTTGAAATGGAACGCTCGCCCGAATGGCCGAACGGCGGGTTGCCCAAGTCGTGGGCAAGACATGCCGCCGAGACGATGGCGTCGATCTCGGGCAGGAACGAATCTTGCAGTTCCGGACGCTTCTTGAGGATAGCCTTGGCCGTGTCGTTCCCCAAAGAACGGCCTACGCTGGATACTTCGAGGCTATGGGTCAATCTGTTGTGAACGAATACGCTGCCGGGCAAGGGAAAAACTTGCGTCTTGTTCTGCAGCCGGCGGAAAGGCGCAGAAAAAATAAGCCTGTCATAATCACGTTGAAACTCCGAACGGTTTTCTTGTCGCCGGTTGTTAATATCTTCCATTCCGAAACGCTGGGCCGATATAAGTTTTCTCCAATCCATCATCTTCGCAAAAACCTTAAAAACATAAAATACGGTGCATTTAACCCTTGCAAATGTAGAGAAAACAGGGGTAAAATACTATTTTCGCAAGTGAATAAAGAAAACAGATGGAATTATGCAGATACAAGTCATAAACAAATCGAAGCATCCGCTTCCGGCGTATGCCACTAAATTATCGGCAGGAATGGACATCCGCGCCAACATCAGCGAACCCGTAACATTAAAGCCGCTGCAACGCTGCTTAGTTCCCACAGGTCTGTATATTGCCGTGCCGCCGGGGTACGAAGCGCAGATACGTCCACGCAGCGGACTTGCCGTAAAGAAAGGCATCACGGTGTTGAATTCTCCCGGAACAATCGACGCCGATTACCGCGGAGAGATCTGTGTCATCCTGGTAAACCTCTCTTCCGAAACATTTGTTGTCGAAGACGGCGAGCGCATCGCACAAATGATCATCGCCCGTCACGAACAAGCCAGATGGCAGCTGGCGGACGAGCTGGACGATACGGAACGCGGCGCCGGAGGATTCGGCCACACCGGACGATGAAGCGCGGCAATCCCCAATTCCGACTGCTAATAACTATCGAACAAATTAACCCATGAGTTATAGAATAAAAGGCTTGTTCCTCGCTACGGTCATACTTGCAGGTGCACTTGTTTCCTGCACCTCCGCCCGCAAGGCCCTCGAACTGCAAAAGACGGCTTTGCCGGGCAGGCAGCTGACCCCGGAACAACAACGGAAATACGATTACTTCTTTTTGGAAGCCATCCGCATGAAGGCACTGAACAAGCATGACGCATCGTTCGATTTATTCCGGCATTGCTTGGACATAGATCCGGATGCGCCGTCCGTACTTTATGAGATCTCCCGGTACCATCAATTCCTGGGGCAGAAAGAGCTTGGCCTTGACTGTCTGAAGCGGGCCGCGGCATACGCCCCCGACAATTACTGGTACAGTCAGGCGCTGGCCGCCCTATACCGGCAGTTGGAAAAAACAAAAGAGGCAACCGCCCTCTTAGAGTCGATGACGACCCGCTTTCCAGACAAACAGGAGCCTCTGTTTGCCCTATTGGAACTCTACGGCAAGCAACAGAACTTCGAGAAGATGATCGCAACCCTGGATCGCATAGAAGACAAGATGGGGAAGAACGAAGAGATCAGTATGGAGAAATTCCGCATTTACCTGCAAATGAAAGACGACAAAAAAGCCTTTCGGGAAATAGACAATCTGGTGAAAGAGTATCCGCTGAACATGCACTACTTGACGATCCGGGGAGACGTCTACCTGCAGAATAATAAAAAAGAAGAGGCTTACGACATCTATAAGAAAGTGTTGGAACGCGAGCCGGACAATCCGCTGGTGCAAGTCTCAATGGCGGCCTATTACGACGCCACCGGCGAGAAAGAACTCTACTACCGGCAACTGGATACGATCTTGCTGAACAAAGACGTATCTGCCGACCTGAAACTAAACCTGATGCGGCAGTTTATCGCAGGTGACGCCCAGTCGCGGAAAGACAGCACGGAAATCATCTCCATGTTCGACCGTATCATCGAACTGGATACTGAAGACACCATTATCCCGATGCTGTACACCCAATATCTCCTGTCAAAGAAGATGGAAGACCGGGCCGCCCCCGTGCTGGAACATATCCTGCAATTAGATCCCGCAAATGCCGCCGCCCGCATGACCCTTCTCGGAATAGCGATCCAAAAGAACGATTACGAAGAGGTTATACGCATCTGCAAACCAGGGATTGAAGTCTTCCCCGACAAGATCGAATTTTATTTCTACATGGGCATAGCCTGCTATCAAGGGGAAAAATACGACGAGGCGCTGGCTGCATACGAAGAAGCATTGAAACATGTAACAGACAAAACGGACAAAACGGTCATCTCCGACTTTTACAGCATGATGGGCGACATACGGCATACCCGCAACCAAATGAAAGAAGCGTATGCCGCCTATGACTCCGCACTTGTCTATAATCCGTCGAATACAGGCGCATTGAACAACTACGCGTATTACCTGTCCATCGAACGCCGTGATCTCGACCGCGCCGAAGAGATGAGCTACAAAACCGTGAAAGCCGAACCCGGAAACCCGACTTACTTAGATACCTACGCCTGGATCCTTTTTGAAAAAGGCGATTTCGTTCAGGCGCGCCTGTTCATTGACGATGCGTTGAAAAACGGAGGAGACGAAAGCGAAGTCATCATCGAACATGCCGGAGACATCCATTATATGAGCGGCGACGTTGACCGCGCCATAACGCTTTGGCTAAAAGCGCAGGAAATGGGCAGCGAATCGAAAACCCTGGAACAAAAAATAAAAAAGAAAAAATATGTACCCGAAAAGCATGATTGATTTAAGAAAATATACGAAAATTGATTTAAGAAGATATACGAAAGTAGCATTTGCCGCATTGCTGTCCGCCCTGCTGCTTGTATCGTGCAAGTCCGTCAAGACAGCCGTTCAAGGCGGAAACGCCATGCGCGCGGATAGCGAAGAACTGTTGGAAGCCGTGATAAGAAACACGCCGGCATTTGATTCTTTCTCCTCCCAGCTGCGGCTGACCATACCGTTGAAAAAAGGAGAATATACCCTGAACGGCACGCTTAAAATGCAGCGCGACCAGCTGATCCGGATCTCATTGCTGCTGCCCATTATCCGTACCGAAGCCGCCCGCATTGAGATCTCGCCGGAAAACATATTGGTCATCGACCGGATGAATAAGCGATACGTGTCAGTACCCCTCTCCGGACTTCGCGAATTGCTCCATACGGAAGTCGACTTCCCGATGTTGCAATCCTTCTTCTCCAACGCCATTTTCCAGCCGGGTAAATACCACCTGACCCGCAAAGATTACTCTTCGTTCCAAGTCCGGAGCCATGGAGACAACAACATGCAGCTTCTGGGCAACTCCCACGAGTTCGTTTACTCATTCCTGGCCTCTATCGAAACCGGCCGCCTGCTAAGCAGTTCGATCGAACCCCATTCCTCCTCCTTCCGCCTGCAATGGGAATATACCGGCTTCGTTCCTGTCGGCCAAACAATGTTCCCTTCGGAAATGACGGTGATTGCAGGAAACAAGAACGATCCCGGCCGGACAATACTCGAATTATCCCGATTGTCGGTCGATGAACAAACGCTGACGCCAACAAGCATCCCCCCCCGCTATGAACAAATCCGGCTAAGTGATGTCTTAAAAATGCTGGAAGATCTATGAGACGGATCTCTGTTGCCCTGGCTTTCTGTGCGTGCCTGATCCTTCCCGTTTTTGCGCAAACGAATAACGTGATCAAAGAGTTGGAAAACAAGCGCGCTATACTGCAAAAGCAGATAAGGGAATCCGAAACACTCATCCGCTCGACGAAAAACGACGTCACCGGGCAACTCAACAGCCTGAACACGCTTACCGGACAAATCGCCAAACGCAAACTGTACATCCGGCAGATCAACCGCGATATGGAAACGATCAACCGGCAACTCAACACCATGGAGCGTGAACTGAAGCGGCTGGAAAAAAACTTGGACGACAAAAAGAAAAAATACGAAGCCTCCGTGCAATACCTCTATAAAAACCGCACGATAGAAGAAAAGCTGCTCTTTATCTTCTCGGCCGAAACCCTGGCCCAGACCTACCGGAGGCTGCGATACGTAAGCGAATATGCCACCTACCAGCGCTTGCAAGGAGAAGAACTCTTAGAAAAACAGAAAACGATCAAAAAGAAAAGAGCAGAACTCCAAGTTGCCAAAAAAGCAAAAGGAAGGCTGCTGAAAGAACGGGAAGAAGAACAGAAACGCTTGGAAGCAGAAGAGCAGACGAAGAAAAAACTGCTGGCCGCCTTACAGAACAAACAGAAAACACTCCAAAGCGAGCTGGATAAAAAACGACGTGAAGCAAATCAGCTGAACATCCGTATCGACAAGCTGATCGCCGAGGAAATAGAAAAATCGCGCAAAGGATCAACAGCGCCAGCCGGAACATTCTCACTAAGCAAAGCCGATCGCGAACTATCCGGAAACTTCATCAATAACCGCGGCAAATTCCCTGTTCCCATAACCGGCACCTACATCATCGTCAACCGCTATGGACAATACACCGTGCCGGGACTGCGCAACGTAACCTTAGACAATAAAGGCCTCGACATCCAGGGACGTTCCGGAGCACAAGCCCGCGCCATCTTCGACGGCGAAGTAACATCCGTATTCGGCGTAAGCGGCCTGTCCAACGTGCTGGTGCGCCACGGCAACTACATATCGGTTTATTGCAACCTATCATCCGTCGCCGTCAAGAAAGGCGACAAAGTCCAGACCGGGCAGACCCTGGGTACGATCTACTCAAACAAAGCAGACAATAATCGCACGGTTCTCCATTTCCAATTGCGAAAAGAACGGGAACAACTCAACCCCGAATCCTGGATAAGTCTTTTAAGTTTTTGAGGATTTGAGGATTTAAAAACTCAAACCCTCAAACCATCAAGAAGCCCGATATACATCCCGATAGCCTCTTCTATCTCCTTGACAAGAATATATTCGTCCGCCGTGTGAGACCTTGAAGAATCTCCCGGCCCCATTTTCACCGAAGGGAACGGCATAAGCGCCTGATCCGAAAGCGTTGGCGAACCGAACGTTTTCCGTCCCGACAACACCGCTTTCCGCACGAACGGATGTTCTTCGGAGATGCACGACGAATTTAACCGGAAAGAACGCGCCTTCACCTCGCCGGAAACATGCCGGCCGATAATATCAAACAACGCCTCATTACTGTACAACTCGTTGCTCCGGACATCAACAACAAACGTGCACCGGTCAGGCGTCACATTATGCTGCGTGCCGGCATTGATCTGCGTAACACTCATCTTGACCGGCCCCAGAAGCGGAGACACCCGCTCAAAACAATGATCGCGAAACCACTCCATATCCCGCAAAGACTTATATATGGCATTCTCCCCCTCATCCCGCGCAGCATGTCCGGCCTTGCCGGAAACCGTTACATCCAGCACCATCAGCCCCTTCTCGGCAACGGCAAGCTGCATCCCCGTAGGTTCCCCCACCACAGCAAACGAAACAGGAGGAAGTTCAGGCAAAACACTTTCAATCCCGTTCAACCCGGACACCTCCTCCTCGCAAGAAGCCAGGAAGATCAGATTATAAGGCTGTTCCCTGCGGCACAATGCCATAAAAGCATACAACAGCGAAACCACGCTTGCGCCCGCATCGTTACTTCCCAGCCCGTATAATCTACCGTTCATCTCCGTCGGGCAAAACGGATCCCGTTGCCAGCCGGCGGAAGGCTTCACCGTATCAATATGAGAGTTGAGCAGGACCGTTGGCTTCCGGGCCGAAAACGCCGGGCCGAAACACCACACATTATTACCTTTCCGCCCGGTCGCCACGCCCTGCGCTTCAATAAACCGCTGCAAAAAGTCCGCAGCAGCCGCCTCTTCACGGCTTAGGGACGGAATACGGATAAGCGATTGCAATAAGCCGGCAGCTTCAGCCGTTCTACATTCAAAATTTGCCATCATCATACAATAAAATAGTAATCGGACAAAAATACAAACATTTACCATTTACCATATACCATTTACCATTTCGTATTCAGCTCATTTGCCATTTACAATTTACCGCTTATATTATAAATATGAATACGAAATGGTAAACGGTAAATGAATAAGTGGTAAATGTATCGGTGGTAAATGGTAAATGGTAAATGGTAAATGGCTATTTTTGTCCAACAATATATTGAAAAAAGTTATAGATCATGCAATTATCCGACAGTTTAGTCATCATCCCGACATACAATGAAAGGGAAAACATTGAAAATATTATCCGCGCAGTGATGGGGCTGGAAAAAAGTTTTCACATCCTTGTGATAGAAGACAATTCGCCGGACGGCACAGCCGCTATCGTCAAAATGCTGCAAAAGGAATTCCCCGGCAGTCTATTCATTATAGAAAGAAAAGAAAAGTCGGGATTGGGCACGGCCTATATCGCCGGATTTAAATGGGCGCTGGAACACAGCTACGAATACATATTCGAGATGGATGCCGACTTTTCGCACAACCCGAACGACCTGCCGCGGCTGTACCGGGCTTGTTCCGGACAAGGCGGCGACGTTGCCGTCGGCTCCCGCTACGTCAGCGGAGTGAACGTGGTGAACTGGCCGATGGGGCGCGTGTTAATGTCGTGGTGCGCCTCAAAATATGTCCGGTTCATCACCCGGATGCCGATACACGACACGACCGCCGGCTTTGTATGTTACCGCCGTGAAGTGCTCGAAACCATCGACCTCGACCGCATCCGCTTCAAAGGATACGCTTTCCAGATCGAGATGAAATTCACCGCCTGCAAAAGCGGATTCAACGTTGTCGAAGTACCGGTTATTTTCATCAACCGCGAGCTGGGAACATCCAAGATGAACACCAGCATCTTCGGAGAAGCCGTGTTCGGAGTGCTCAGCATGAAAATAAAAAGCCGGTTCCGCAACTATCCGCAAAAGAAATGAAACGCACGCTTATCCGGAACGCCGTTATCGTCAATGAAGGCCGGCAGGCGAAAGGCTCCGTCGTCATCCAAGGCGAAAAGATCGCCGAAGTACTGGCCGACGGGCAAGAGCCGGCCCAATCCTGCGGGGAAATCATCGACGCCCAAGGAAGCTACCTCCTTCCCGGAGTAATTGACGGCCATGTACATTTCCGCGAGCCGGGATTGACGCATAAAGCCGATATTTTCAGTGAGAGCCGGGCCGCCGCCGCCGGAGGAGTGACCTCCATTATGGATATGCCCAACACCAGCCCGCAGACCATTACGCTGGAAGCGTGGAACGAAAAAACAGAGCGGATGGCCCAACGGTCGCTGGTCAACTACGCTTGCTACTTCGGAGCCACCCAAACCAATCACACACTCTTCTCGCAGCTCGACCCGCACCGCGTTTGCGGAATCAAGCTCTTTATGGGTTCGAGCACAGGCGATATGCTCGTCGACCGGATGGACAGCCTGCAACACATCTTCAACGGAACCGACCTGCTCATCGCCGCGCATTGCGAAGACCAAAACATCATCAACCGGAACACCGCCGCCTGTAAAGAACGCTACAGCTTCGGAAAAAGCCCCGATGCCGACCTGCCTTTGCGCCACCACCCCGAGATCCGCTCGGCCGAAGCCTGTTACCGCTCGTCCGAGCTGGCTGTGAGGCTGGCCCAAGCAGCAAACGCCCGTCTGCACATCCTGCACATCACCACCGGCAAAGAGCTGGAACTATTTGAAGACAAGCCGGCGTTGGAAAAAAAAATAACCGCAGAAGTATGCATTCCGCACCTGCTATTCACCGCCGATGACTACCAAACCCTCGGCGCGCGCATCAAATGCAATCCCGCCGTCAAAACCGAACCGAACCGCACTATGCTGCGTGAAGCCCTCAATTCAAACCGGATAGACGTCATCGCCACCGACCATGCGCCGCACCTGCCGGCGGAAAAGGAAGGCGGCGCGCTCAAAGCCCTGTCAGGAATACCGGTGATCCAATTCTCCCTGGTCAGCATGCTTGAATTGGCAGAGCAAGGACTATTCACGATCCAAAAGATCGTAGACAAAATGTGTCACACCCCCGCGCAGATCTACCGGATCCGCAACCGCGGATACATCCGCGCGGGCTATCAGGCAGACCTGGTCATAGTCAAGCGCCGTCAAACCCCCGTACGGATAGGCCCCATTTACAGCAAATGCAACTGGAGTCCGCTGCCGGAAAACACAACCTTCCGGTGGGAAATAGAAAAAACTTTTATCAACGGCCATTCCGTCTACGCCAACCGCCAGCTGGACGACACCTACCGGGGGCAAGCACTGCATTTCAGATGACGATCACCTCTTCCATCCGCGAAATAACCCCATACATCCATTGGGTCTACTTCTTCCATTCCTGGGGCTTCCAACCGCGATTTGCAGCCGTGGCCGACATCCACGATTGCCAATCCTGCCGCGCAGCATGGCCGGCTACATTCGACCAAGCCGACCGCCCGAAAGCAGTCGAAGCCCTGCAACTGTTCAAAGAAGCAAACCACATGTTGAACGCATTGGACAAAGACTTCAATGTAAAAACCATATTCAGGCTCTGCCGGGCCAACGCCGACGGCGACGACCTGCTGTTGGACGGCGTCCGTTTGCCCCTGCTTCGTCAACAAACCAGAAAGCACAAAGACGACCCCTTCCTCTGCCTGAGCGATTTTATCCGGCCACTATCTTCCGGCATCGCCGATACCGCAGGCGTATTTGCCTCAACGGCCGGCATCGACCCGGAACGCGCCTGCCAGCAAGATCCCTACAAACACCTGCTCGTACAAACCCTGGCCGACCGCCTGGCCGAAGCCGCCACCGAAAAAATGCACAGTTACGTCCGAAAAAATGCCTGGGGATACGCCAAAGACGAAAACCTCTCCATCAAAGACCTCTTTGCCGAAAAATGGCAAGGCATCCGCCCCGCCGTAGGCTATCCCTCCCTACCCGACCAATCCGTGAACTTCATCCTAAACGATTTGCTCAATATGCAACAAATCGGCATCACCCTAACCGAAAACGGGGCCATGCACCCCCACGCCTCCGTATCGGGGCTAATGCTGGCCCATCCCGCCGCCCGTTATTTCAACATCGGAAAAATAGGCGAAGATCAACTAAAAGACTACGCCATCCGACGGGGAATAAGCACAGAAACCGCAAAAAAATTCCTGGCGGGAAACCTATAACGCCGCCCAACCATTTTTTGGCGCTCTGTAAATCCAAACAATCGCCAATTGCCAATCAAAATCATAAATTCCGCAAGCCAATTCTCAATCGTCCATTATCCATTGTCAATTCTTTGGGCAAATGGTAAATCGTAAATGATAAATGGTAAATGTTTGGGCGTTGCCTTCGGCCCGGGCTATCCGCTGCAAGTCCTCGCTTCGCTGCGCTCGTTCCGGGCTTTTCGCTGCTATCCCTAACGCGGCTGCGCCTTCCTCTCCTCATTTGATCCATTCCGAAATAAAATTATATTAAATTATAATATTACCGGCATAAGAAACAAAAGCCGTAATCCCCGCTGCGCAAACAAGCCATCCTCCACTAAAATGAAGGCCTTCATTTTAGATTGATTGTTTATTGGATTCATATAGCGCCGTTTTCTGAAAAAACGGAGCTTTGTAAATTTACAAAATGGCGTTTTCTGAAAAAACGGAGCTTTGTAAATTTACAAAATGGCGTTTTCTGAAAAAACGGAGCTTTGTAAATTTACAAAATAACGTTTTCTGAAAAAACGGAGCTTTGTAAATTTACAAAATGACGTTTTCTGAAAAAACGAGGCTTTGTAAATTTACAAAATGACGTTTTCTGAAAAAACGGGGCTTTGTAAATTTACAAAATGGCGTTTTCTGAAAAAACGGAGCTTTGTAAATTTACAAAATGGCATTTTCTGAAAAAACGGAGCTTTGTAAATTTACAAAGCCTCACAAAATTGTTTAAATGCACTTTGTAAAATAAAAAAATACTCTTTAAATAATTTATGGCGTTCTGATTTCAACGAAGAGTATTAAATTGATAAAAAGGTTTAAAAAATAAGTAGAGCTATCTTTTTTATTCAAAAAATTAGGAGATTGAAGAACAAATATCTAATTTAGTACCGTATTTAATCAACAAAACAATTATTATGAAGAAATATATCAGATTATTTAAGTTTTACGAGTTAGGCCTTTCGGATTTTTTCGAATTGGTGCATATCTTCTTTAAATATACGTTACCGCCCGTTTTAGCGCAAACTCTCGGACTCGATAGAGCCTACAGCGAAACAGAAGAGTCTTATGAAAAATTGATAAGCATTTTTCAGCGTAATCCGACGATGTTGCAAACAGAAGAGTTGGTGACGACCATTGCAACGATCCGCCGGAAAATGATCCTGTTCAAAGGTATGCTAAAAGATGCATTGGCCGGCGCCAAAGGGGAAGAGATCAAGAAAGCCAAGCTGCTGGAAAACGTGGCGCGTCCCTATCTGAAAAATACAACGCGCGACACACAGCCCGCCCTCGCTGCCAACGCAGCCGAGATGGCCGACGCTCTATGCGCCCCAACAAATCTGCCGGCGCTCACGCAATTTGAACTGAAAAGCTTCGTCGAAGAAATTGCAACCCTGGCGTACGCAGCCGGAAAAATATTGTATGTACGCGGCGAAGAAAAAGCATTCAGGAAAGAACTCGGCAATGCCACCGGCATACGCAGAAAAATTGAGAAACAACTCCGGTTTCTGTTCTATTCCGCCATTCCCGTGCACTATACCAATGCCACCGGAGCATTAGCCACCACCTTTGAACATACCATCGTCGAGATCAACGGAACGCTCGACAGCTTCCGCCATCTTACCTATGGCGGCAACGGTAACAAAGAAGAAGAAAACGAAAACGCCGGTAGCGGCAACAAAGAAGAATCCGTCGCCAACAACGACAACAAGAATAATAACAAAGAAAAATGAAAAGGTTCTTATTTATCCTCACGATCGGGATAATAACCTTAGCGTCTTGTTCAAAAGACGAAAGCGGTCCTCCTTGCGAAACAGAGCAAACATTGTTTCTTTATATGCCTTGGTCGTCTAATTTAACCCCATATTTTAGTCAGAATATCGCTGATCTTGAAACAGCGGTAAAAGAAAACATACTAAAGAACAATCGCCTGATCGTTTTCTTCTCTTCTTCCGCCACTGAGGCATTCATGTTTGAGATCACCTGTAAAAATGGACAAGCCATGCAAACGGTTTTAAGGAAATACAAAGATCCTGCATTTACCACCGTAGACGGAATTGCCTCCATTTTAAATGACGTAAAACATTTTGCTCCGGCAAATCGATATGCAATGGTCATAGGAAGCCACGGAATGGGTTGGCTGCCCGTGGCCGGCACAAAAGCAAGGGCGGCGATCCCTGATGAGGAAAAATATCACTGGGAATACGAAGGTTACAACTTCCGACCCAAGCGAGAATCCAAAAGCAACAGCCAAAACAGAAACCGCCTGGTATAAAGCTACGCATTGACAACCTCTTCATTTACAATTTACTATTTACCATTTACCATTTAATGCCATTTACCATTTACGCCGGTATCAAATGGTAAATGGTAAATTGTAAATGGTAAATTGTAAATGAAAAGGTGGTAAATTGTAAATGAAAAGGTGGTAAATGAAAAGAAGCCCGCTACACATTCGCGTAACGGGCTTCATTGTCAATTGTCAATTGTCAATTATTCAAGTTAACTGTCAGTTTTTTTAGGGGATCGTGTTTTTTTGGAAGTGGTTTTGCCCGCCGCCTTCTTTTTAAGCTGTTCGATAAGCTCCATGCAGCCTTCCAGCGTAAGATCTTGCGGTACTGTTGTTTTAGGGATCTTATAGTTGGCACCTTTGTAAGTGATGTATGCTCCAAAGCGGCCGGTGAGGATTCGGAGGTCCGGCTCTTCGTCAAACGTTTTGATGGTTCTTTCTGCATCTGATTTCCGTTTTGCTTTGATCACTTCAATCACTTCGCTGTCGGTAACGACCATCGGGTCGCAAGTCTTGGGCAGTGCGACGAATTTACCGTCATAGAAGGCGTAGGGTCCGTAACGCCCGATGTTTACCGTCAATTCTTTACCTTCATAATCGCTTAGCCGGCGGGGTAGTTTGAACAATTCCAAGGCTTCTTCCATGGTTATTGTTTCTATGGACTGTCCTTTGCGCAGCGATATGAACCTCGGCTTTTCTTCCACGCTCGTAACGCCGAGCTGTATGATAGGCCCGTAACGTCCGATCTTGGCGAAAAGTTCTTTTCCCGATACCGGATCCGTTCCCAACGTCCTCTCTCCTGCTTTACCGGAATCGCCGGCCATGATCTCTTCCACCAAAGGATGAAAACCTTTGTAGAACTCTTCAATCAATCCGGGCCATTCTCTGGCGCCTTCTGCAATTTCGTCAAACTCCTTTTCGACGGAAGCGGTAAAGTTAAAGTCCAGGATGTTAGGGAAGTATTCGGTCAGGAAACGGTTTGTCACCAGACCTATATCCGTCGGAAACAGTTTGGATTTCTCCGTTCCGACGATTTCTTTTTTGATGGTGTCGGCAATCTTACCGTCTTTGAGCAGCAGGACATTATAGCTGCGTTCGGTGCCTTCTCTATCATTCTTCTCGATATATTTGCGTTGCTGGATCGTAGAGATGGTCGGGGCGTAGGTGGACGGCCGGCCGATGCCCAGCTCTTCCATTTTTCGCACCAAACTGGCTTCGGTGTATCTGGGCGGGCGTTGCGTGAAACGTTCTACGGCGCTCACTTCCCGTTGCTCCAGCATTTGTCCTTTTTCCACGGGAGGCAGCAGCTTTCCTTCGTTTTCCGGTTCGTCGTCGTCGTCGTCATGCGATTCTTTGTAAACGTGAAGGAATCCGTCGAACTTGATGACTTCTCCCGTTGCGGCGAACTTTTCGTTCGTATTGTCCAAGCCAATGGTTATCGTTGTTTTCTCCAACTTGGCGTCGGCCATCTGGGAAGCGATCGTGCGTTTCCAGATCAGGTCATAGAGTTTAGCTTCTACGTGGCTTCCCTGGCTTGTTTCAATCGTCCGGACATCCATCGAGGTCGGGCGAATTGCTTCGTGCGCTTCCTGTGCGCCTTTGGTTTTGGTCGTATATTGGCGGGATTTCAGGTATTCTTCACCTATCTGCTTGGTGATGACTTCCTTGCAGCCCTGGATGGCTAAGTCGGAGAGGTTGACGGAATCGGTACGCATGTAGGTGATCTTTCCCGATTCGTACAGCCTCTGGGCGGCCATCATGGTTTGAGATACCGTATAGTTCAGCTTTCGCGCCGCTTCCTGTTGCAGAGTGGAGGTGGTAAACGGAGCTGCGGCGCTCTTGGTCAGCGGACGGGTTGCGATGTCTTCGATCGTAAATGAAGCCGATTGGCAGGATTCGAGGAAGCGCCGGGCTTCTTCTTTGCTCTTGAAGCGGCGCGTCAGCTCTGTCTTCAGCTCCACCGTTTTCCCTTTGCTGCCGGGCACCGTGAAAATAGCGGATACCCGGTAAGAGGCTTCGCTGTTGAAGGCTTGTATTTCTTTTTCGCGCTCGGCGATGAGGCGTACGGCTACGGACTGCACACGCCCTGCCGACAATGAATGTTTTACTTTTTTCCACAACACGGGCGACAGCTCGAAGCCTACGATGCGGTCGAGCACGCGGCGCGCCTGTTGCGCATTCACAAGGTCAATGTCTATATCACGCGGGGTTTCTATCGCTTTCAGGATTGCCGGTTTGGTTATTTCGTGGAAAACAATGCGTTTTGTCCTTTCGGGACACAATTTAAGTACTTCATACAGATGCCACGCGATGGCTTCCCCTTCACGGTCTTCATCGGATGCGAGCCATACCATATTGGCTTCCTCTGCTGCGAGTTTCAATTCGTTGACTACTTTTTTCTTATCCGTCGGCACAATGTAGGTTGGCGCAAAGTGATTGTCGACGTCGATACTGAATTTTGTCTTTTTCAAGTCCCGGACATGGCCGTAGGAGGATAGGACTTTGAAATCCTTCCCCAAGAATTTTTCAATGGTTTTCGCTTTAGCCGGTGACTCCACAATTACAAGGTTTTTTTTCATACTATATATTTTTGTCATGAAAAAGAGGAATAACACCCTGATGTTACACCTCTTTCCGTTAAACTTGTCCGCAAAAATAAAAAAAACATTCGGCTACGCCTTACCCTTGTTAAAAAACTGCTTTGATTTAACAAAATGAATAGCCCTGCCGATTGCTCTGGCATTGTTCAAAAACTAAAGATCAATCCCCCTACATAATTGATTCCCGGGACGGGTGCGTTCATGTAGTAAGCGGCTTTTCGGTTCAGCAAGTTTGATAAGCGCGCGTAGATAGATACCTTGTCGAAAAGCGTATAGTTTGCGCCAAGACCCAGGCTGCTGAGGTTGTTCATCGCATAGCGCCCGACAAATTCGTATCCGAGATTAATACTTAACGCCGGGACGGGACGGGCTTGAAGCTGTAAGTCAAAGCGGTATTCGGGTTTAAAGGCGAGCGCTTCTTCATTGTCTGCACTCCATTTGTAGTATTGTCCTTCTGTCATCACGCTGAATATGTCTTTATAGGCGTAACTTATCTGAAGGCCTGCATTGAAGTTCTTTGTTTTCTCCCGGTCAAAATACACCCATGAAAAGCTTTTTCCGCCAACTGCGTAGTCCAGCATTTCGTATAAGTCATCATTTACCTGCCGGAAACCTCCGAACAGATCCATCCGGAAGCCTTCTGCCGGACTCATCTTGAAGCCGAATACAGCATTGAGCTGTTCGTAGCTGCTTTCGTTCTGCCCTATCAGTTCTCCGTAAGGGTTGAACTGTTCCAAGCGGCGGTAATCATTCAGGATACGTCCGCCGGTGGCATTGGCATAGAATACGTAATTGTCCGAGAACGTATATTCGGCTCTAATATCGGGAGATATACGGATTTTTTTACCGTATCCGGAGGCCAGATCCACATTTAGACCCAGATGCAGCTTCCAGGCATCTTCTTCTGCCGTTTCATAGTACGGCTTCAGCAATAATGTCGTATAGTTCTCGAATTCATCGTTGTTATAGAACAGGTTGTTCATCTCAAAAGCAACGCCAACTTGCTGATCGCCGGCAATATCACCGTTGAAATCTCCTTTTGTACGAATCTTCGTTTCTTTGTCGCCGCGATCCGGAGTATAGACATTATGCGCTCTTGAGTATAGATATAATCCGGTTTCCAGGTTAAAGCGCATCGGAAGTGATTGAGCGGTCGATTTGACGCCAAAGCGCACATCGCCCGAAGTAAACCGCTGGTGATCGATCTTTGCGTCGGGATTAAAATTAAAATTGCTCAACCCAGCGTTGCCTGCAATATTAAAATCAACCGTGTTGAACTGATGGATATAGTCAATCCCGCCTTTGGTGCGGTAGAAACGGCTGTTCCAGTCCTCACCGGATGAGGGATGATAGACTTTGCCGTCCATCCCTTGCAGTCCCAGCGAGAAGTTCAGTTTGTCTCTTGACGTCGGATTGAACAGATAATTGCCTTCCACATCGACGTTTCCGATATTACCGTATCCCAAACGGAGATAGCCTTGCTTTGCCGGATCTTGCTTTTCTTCTCCGGCATAGGCCGCCATCGCCGTAGCCGGAAGTGCGGCAACCGGCGCGATGTTCCCGTCGTATTCTACTTTGTTCGGCGTGAAGGTCGGTTCCTTAACTTCGGGAAGCACGTTCACTTTTTGCGCATCTATAATATCGGGGTTGTACTGCTGTTCTACCACTACGATACGGTTCACGGTAGAATCTTTGGCGTGGCTTTGGGCCTGTAATGAAACAGCCGGCCATGCTGCAAGTAATATCATTGTTAATTTCATCATCGGTTTAGTTAGTTATTTAGTTTCTGTAATCTTGTTTCAATCATATCTTTAATATCATCGTCCGCGCGATAGTTTTGTTGAAGGCTCAACAAATACTGCCGGGCATCCATCCGGCGCCCCAGGGCTACATACGTATCGGAAAGTAAAATGAATCCGCGCGCCAGCCAATAGGCATGTGGGGTGCTCCGGTCGATGAAGTCCAGCAGTTCTTTTTCGGCTGCCGCATAGTCTTTGGCTTCGTAATATTGCCTGGCTACGAGATATTTTGCTTCCGCTCCATAAGAGTTGCGCGTGTCTTTTGCCAGTGTTTTCAAATCGTGCATGGCGGCTTCACTTGCGTTCCGGTTCAGATGGGCGCGGGCGCGGAAATAAGTTGCTTCCTGCGTCAGCTCCGGCGACAGTTTCGTTTCCGACAAGATGCCGGTAGCCGCATGAATGGTTTCCGCATCGTTTCTCGACAGGTAAGCGCTGCGCAGGATGCCTGTTTCGGCGAGGATGCGGCGGTCGGCCGTCGATGCTTTTTCCTTCAGCTGTTTGTAGGTAGCCAGCGCTTCGGCGTAGTGTTGCTTGTTGAATTGCACTTCCCCGCGGATGATCAATGTTTCTTCTGAGAACGGATTGTCGGGGTATTCCAGCAATTTGCCCGAATATTCCAGTATCAAGTCCGGTTGCCTTTGCTCTTTGGCTATCAGCATCAGGTAATAGTAGGCGTTCAAGCCGAAAGCTCCGTCGGAAAAAGTCCGGAGATAGTTGGCTAAGCTGCTCTTCGCTTCTTCAATGCGCCCACGCATATATATTCGCTCGGCGGCTACGTAGGTCAGCGAATCTTGCTCGTTTACGTCAAAGCGTATATTGCCCGGCAGCGAAGAGGCGAGCGCTGCAAATTCATCCACCCGGTTTGTATCAATATAAATAGATTTGAGGTCACGGAGCGCCAGACGCGCTTCTTCGCTTCCCGGATAATTTTCTACCACCTGTTTGTATGCCGCAATGGCCTGGTTGTAGTCTTCGTTTTGATAATGCAGCAAGCCGATTTCGGTTGCGGCCTTGCGGGCGATGGGACTGTTGGGATATTTGTCCAACAGTTCATGGAAAGCAGCGATGGCCTGGCGGCTGTTTTCCATCAGGACATAGGACCGTCCTTTCTCGTACAGCGCATTTACGATATAGGGCGACGACGGGTATTTACCTGCCAGCCTGTTCAGCAGAGTGATCTTTCCGGCATAGTCTTTTTGGAGACCCGACACCAATGCCAACTGATAGAAAGAATAATCTCCCGCCGGAGTATTCATGGCTTCCGCTTGTGAATAGGCCTGTTTGGCACTGTCGAAGCTGCGCTCGTTCAGGTAGCAGTCGCCAACGCGGTTATGAGCATCTGCCAATGCCGTGCGGTTGGTTCCTTTATTTAATTGGATATACTTTTTAAACCATTCGCCGGCCCGCTGGTAATTTTTCTTATGGAAAGCGATATATCCTAAGTTGTAATGCGCCAGGGCATACATTTCCGTATTCTTTTGCGCCGTCAGCCTCAGGTATTCATTGAAATCGCGGTTTGCGCTATCCACGGCATTCAACCGGTAGTGTGCTTCACCGCGCCAGTAGCAGGCGTCGGCCTTTGTCTGGGCATGATACTGCCCGATGGCAATTGATTCGTTGAAGCGGGCAACGGCTTTGTCGAACGCGGAATTGGCAAAGGCCTGGGTTCCCAGCTGAAACAAGATCTTCTGTTTGGCTTCCATGATCCGGGCCGCCGGACGGGAAATGCGCTCAATGGATTTCAGCGCAGCGTCATAGCTTCGGGTATTGAGGTAAACATCGACTAAGTAGCTGCTTATCTTTTCCGTATATTCCGAAGTTGGGAAATCGTTCAGGAACTTCTCGAAAACGGTAACCGACTCGCCGAAAGCAGAGAAAGATGTTTCGTGTATGCTCAAGGCATAATTGTATGCCGCCTGTTCTTTCACTTTCCTGTCTGCATCCGATATTGCCGCCTGTTCAAAAGCCATGCGCGCCTTGTTCTTTTCCGCGAGTTGCAGGTACGACAGTCCCAAATGCAGATAAGCATTCTGCGTCAGCGCGTCGTCAGCCGTGACGACCTCGCCCAGCGTGGCTGCCGCTTTTGAATATACCGCCGTTTTGTAATAAGACAATCCCAGCATATACAAAACATTCCGGCTTGGCGGATCTATGAGCGACTTGCAGCTTTCAAACGCATTGACCGCTTTGTCGAATTGCAGGCCGTTGTAGTATACTTCGCCGAGCACACGGTAAAGCTCTCCCGCGTTCGGGTCACGAGGATATGCCGAAAGAAAATTCCGCGCCACCGTTTCGGCTTTATCGTATTGTTTCTTTTTCAAATAACACTCTGCTATATAATAAGGAATGAGCGTTTTATACTTGGCGTCGTTCTGTAAAGGCAGGAAGCCGCTCAGCGCTTCATCATACCGCCCTTGTGTGTAGCGGATATAGGAGATGTAATACATGCAGTCCTTTACATACTTTTTGCTGTTGGCTTTCAAGACTTCAAACCAGATGACTGCCTGCTCTATATTGCCGACAGTCAGATTGGAGACGGCCATCCGGTAAACAGCATCGTCCCGTTCTTCGTCGGACAACAGATCCGGATCGACCGAATTGAACATCGTCAACGCCCGGTCGTAATCTTTCTCGAAGAAGCAGGCCGAAGCGATCAACGCATTGACCCGGTTGGTATACGGAGAATCCGGAAAGTTCTTCAGATACGTTTTCAGTATCTCGATGCGGCGCCGGTCTTGCAGCTCGTAGGCCGAACAGGCCAGCATATACTCTGCTTCCTGCTTCAATCCGTCCGATGGCTGCTGCGTCAGGAACGTTTTTAGCAAGGGCGCGGCGGCGGCATAGTGTTTTTGTGTGAATAACTCGCGTGCTTCGTCGTACAGGTTGCCCAACGATGCGGTGTTCCTGTTCACCTGTGCCGACACGATGAAAGGGAAGCAGCCTATACAAAAACAAATAAACCTGAATATTTCTGTCTTCATAATGATAGCGTTTTTTGCAAAAGTATGTGTTTTTTAAATTATGCACCTAACATGCGGTGAGATTCCATGAATCGTTTCAACCCCTTTCGGATAGAGGCCAACCCGAAATCTTCAACACGAATACCAGAAAGAGGGATGAAAAATGAATCGGTAACATCATCATGCGCTTCAATATGATCTGTGCGCTCCACTTTACACAAGAAAAACAAATCGAGCGTATGCACCTCAAAGCCCGAATAAACATAAACATTGGGAAGAGAAAACCGGTATAACGTTTCCGTTACGATCAGTCCCGTTTCTTCGCGCACCTCGCGCACGACGCCTTCTTCAGCTGTTTCGTGCATATCCACGAAACCACCCGGAAGATCGAGCGTTCCTTTTGCCGGCTCTTTCGCACGGCGGCACACCAGCAGCTCGTTCTTTTCATTCAGGATCAAGGCCACGGTAGCCGCGCATGAATTGAAGTAATAAACGAATCCGCACGCATCGCACTTCTTGGATTTCTCGTTGTTTATCATAAAATGGCCGGAGCCACATTCGGGACAGTAGTGGAATTGGGAAAAGGGATGTTTCATATCCATATAATTCAGGTATAGTATTGCAAAAATAAAAAAAAACCGTGAACCCAAACAGGCTCACGGAACAGAGCGTACCGGCGCAAGCGCCGGAAAAGAAATAGACTCCAATTCAATCGACCGGAACAAAATCTTCTTTCGACACTCCGCAAATAGGACACGCCCAATCATCCGGAATATTTTCAAATGCAGTTCCCGGTGCTATTCCGCTATCAGGATCACCTTCTTCCGGATCATAAATATAATCACATACTTCACATCTAAACTTCTTCATAAATCATCATCTTTTAAAGGTTTATAAATCATATTACATACTTGAGGAAATCATATCCTTTTTTGCAAATATAGAAACATGCCGCACTAACCCGCAATAAAATGATATAATAAATATCAATAACCTTATAATGATAAAAAACTCTCCATGTATTTCGACAGCCGGAGAAATGCCGCCGTACGCAGCGGAAGTGTTTCGACGGCCGAAATGTCATCAAATTGACGATATTCCAAGTACTATTACGCTGATGCGAACATCGCATACGGGTAAAAGGGTTGATATACAGGCGGCGACTGTTGCGCCGGTTGTCAGTACGTCGTCTACAATCAGGATGTGTTTTCCGGAAAGCTGTTCGGGCTGGTACAGGTCGAATGTATTTTTCACGTTCTCCAAACGCTTGGGGGCCGACAGGCCGGTCTGGCTGCCGTAGGCTTTGCGGGCTACCACCGTGCTGTTAACCGGAATGTTGGTGACTTCTGCTATTCCTTTTGCGATCCATTCGCTTTGGTTGTACCCCCGCTGCCTGATCTTGTCGCGGTGGAGCGGGATTGGGACGATGGCGTCTATGCCGTCAAAAAACCCGCTGTTCTGTATTTCGTTGGCAAGTTTGCGTCCCATGGCCATACCGATTTCTTTGCGTCCCTTGTATTTGAGTTCATGGATGATATTGCAGTAGTTGCTTCCTTTCCGGTAGTAGAAAAAAGCTGTGGCGCGTTGAATGAATACGTGTTCTCCGATCAGTTTTTCCATGGCGTTGTTTTTCTGCAAGTGGTGGCGTGTACGCGGCATGTTGATGTCGCAGGTGATGCAGATAAATTTTTCGGCATGGCTTAGCAAGCGGCCGCAAACTACGCATAGGCGAGGAAAAAGCAAATCAAAGAATGCATGAAGCCAGGCTGCCGGCTGTTTCTTCGTTGGGTTACCGCTCATCTTTTATCTCGGGAAATTTGTGTAAAGAAGGTAGCTGTTTGCCGGGATTTTGATTGTTTGCCCGGCTGTTTCAACATAAAGCGTACTCTGATCTATAAAGTTATACCATGTACCGGTTGCCGGGAAAGTTGGCGTACAGGTGATTTCGGCGTTTGTAAAGTTGGCCAGGGCTACCAGCGCCTTGCCGTCGTGTGTTTTTAACGATAGTGTCCGGCCGTTGTCCCAATCGTTGGCCGTGACTTTCCACACGAGGGTGGATCCGGCATCGAACAGTTGTGGGACGGCGGTGCGCAGCTTGATGAGTTGGCAGTATGTGTTGTACAGGCCTCGGCGGTGCGGGTCTTCATAGTATTCCCATCGCACGGGTTTCTTTCCGGTGCGCCCGTTTTCTTCTATGGATGTGTCATAGCCCAATTCGCCGAATTGCCAGATCATCTTCGGGCCGGGAACGGTGAAGAACAGCGAAGCGTTGGCTTGCAGTTGTTTCATGCGGGTGTCTGGATTGATTTTCACGGCATCGACTCCCCATGTGATTTGTTTATATGAGACGCGCTCTTCGTCGTGGCTTTCCATATAGCCTACCCAGCTGCCAAAGGGCATGGCTGTGTTTTGGGTGGCAAGGGCGGTGAAAGCGCTGTTGTCCTTGTATCCCATGCCTGTTTGGCAATAGGCGTTGTTGAGGTTTCTCCAGAGTTGCATGCCGTCTTGGGCAAGTTCTTTTTCTTCGGCCTCAACGGCAAAGTGCTCGAGGATGACGATGGCGTCGGGGTTGGCCGCTTTAATGGCGGCGTTATAGTCTTTCAGGATGTCGATGCGGCTTTGGTCGTAGTTTGACGCCGTTGTTTCTGTGGTCTTTTTCTGCGTAAAGCCTTTGGTCAGGTCGAAGCGGAAGCCGTCTACGTTGTATTCGTCAAGCAGGAATTTGAGGTTGCGCTTCACGAATTTACGTACGATGGGCGATTCGTGGTTGAAGTCGTGGAATACGCTGTACGGGTGCGGCGCATTGACATTAAACCAGGGGTTATTGCTTGCGGTTTTATCGGTTGCGGGATTCCAGTAGAGTTTGGCAAACGGGTTCGCTCCGGTAGCGTGGTTATAGACCACATCCAGAATTACGGCCATGCCGCGCTTGTGGCACTCGTCGATAAATGCCTTGTACTTTTGTTTGGTGCCGTAGGCCTTATCCAGGGCAAAGTAGAAGCAGGGGTTATATCCCCAGCTGTCGTTGCCGTCAAATTCTTGCACAGGCATCAGTTCAACGGCGTTTACGCCCAGAGCTTGCAAATAGTCGAGCTTTTCCATTGCTCCGTTGATGTCGCCCGTAGCGGTAAAATCCCTGAAGAGCATTTCGTAAATAACCGGATTGCGCTTGTCTGCAACCGTATAGTTGGGGACTTGCCAGGCATACGTATCCGGCTGTATTTTAAAGGTCGAAATGATGCCGGCTGTCTTGCCCGAAGGATACGGGCGCAGGTCGGGATGGGTGGCCGCCGGAATTTCCGCGTCCATCGGGTCGATCACTTTCTCTGTGTAGGCATCGGCCAGGCGGACGTTTCCACCGGCTTCCGTGCCTGCATAATATTGGAAAGCATATTCTTCCTGCGCATTCAGCCCTGTCAGGGTATACCACCAGCAGCCGGTGGTTTCGTCGCGCTTCATCTGGTAGTTATTGCTGATTTGCCAATCATTAAAGTCGCCGGTAACGTAGGCATATTCTTTATGCTTGTCTTTCGTGTCTTTATCGTAAAGCACAAAGGTTACGGTCGTGCCGTCTATGATGTTAATGCCTTCCCGGGTGCCGGCGGGCTGGGCTTCGAGCACGGTTCCGGCCGGCCTGAAGGTGTTGTCGGCCACGTCAATAAATGCATCAGGCTCCTGCTTTGTTCCGTCGGAACTCCGGAAGACGATTCCAATCTTTTGTATCGGCATACCGTTGGTTACGCCAAACCAGGAACGAACGGACGAAGAAAGGGAAAGGCTCCAAACGTTCTCTTCGCCTTTGGCCATCTTGCACTTGGTTATATTTTCATTCCAGCCTGCGGGAACAAACAGCCAATCGCTTCCTTCCACGATGCCGATGTGCGCATATACATCGCCCGTATATCCGTAAAGCGCAGAAGTTGCAGACGCTTTGAAAGTGATCGTGGCCTCTGCCGTGTCTTCGAGAGATTCGGGGGAAAGGGTTATTCCGTCGGGAATGGGAGCGGGCGGGGTTATGGGGGCTTTATCGTCCGAGCAAGCGGCAACTATCAATAATGCAAGCCACAGGGAACGGATTTTCTTTGTCTCATTCATCATTTATGCGGTATAAAAACGGGATACCCGCGGCCGCGGGTATCCCGTGAAGTTATAAGTTGCGGTTTTTAGTTGGGTGTCATTGTAGCTGTTTTGGTTGCCTCATTGAGTACGATCGTATAGTTTCCGGCGGGAACAACTATATTATCGCCACCTTCAACCAAAGCCGAAAGGCTGCCTCCGAGGTTTTTGTCCCAGGATTTGTCCCAGCGGAATTTCATTTCCCCGCCTACCAATGTGGCTGTAACGGTCCAGACATTCTTGTCCGGGTCATAAGTCATCATCGTGTCGTTATCCCAGTTGCCGGATGGCGAACCTGCGCCGATAAGTCCCCAGCCTGTCTGGACAAATGTAGCAGTGGCTTTCTTATAATCTACTATGAATTTAAAGTAGCCGGCATGGTCTATCTGGATATTATCGCCGCCGCCGGGAGAGATGGCAAACGATCCGCCCGTATAGTCGCTGTTCCAGGTTATGTTGCCGTTAATGCCCGTCCAGGTTCCTTTATCATAGAATTTAAATATTGTGCCGGCCGGTATGTAGTATGCTCCGGAGTAGATGAAATCGCGGGCGGAAGACGTTAGCTTAAAGCAATCGTCCTTTTCCGGTTTCCAACCTCCATCACCCTGGTAATTGCCCGGCATGGTGATGAACTCGCTGGACTGTTCAAATTCGGTGGCTTTCATGGTGTAGGTGTACTTGCCGGCTTCTGTCAGGTTAAGGGTGATCAGGAATGTTGTATCTTTCTCGAACACCACCTTCATGTTCTCGCCATTGGCAACCAAACCGCCGCCCATGTCTTCTTCATGACCCTGGATCGCACCGAGATTGACTCCCCAGTCGTTATTGCCTCTGAATTTAAACGATTTATCGACGAGCAAGCGAGCCACTTTGGTCCACAAGCGGGTTTCCGCATCGTATTCAAATTCCGTATCGGTATCCCATCCTCCCGGGGTAGCGTCGCCCACAATGCCCCATGTAATCGGCCCGCCGGAAAGCGCAGCGACTCCTTGACTATACATAACCTGATAGAAGCCGGCTCCTGCGTCTTCATTGCCGTTGGCCAGCACTTCCAGTGTTCTTCCATCCAGTATGGTGTAAGAAATGCCGTCGGCACGCGTGGCAGCAGCGCCGGTAAAGTTTACATAGCCTTCATAAACACCATCAGCGTCGATGTCTCCCAATAAATAGGCGGTATTAAAATCCCAATCCGGGTATCCTTCGACGGCATACACATAGTTCCATTCGACGGCATTCGGATTATAGGGAGTGATCTTAAATTCAATTTCATTCGTTGCCGCATCATCCAATTCGCCGTTATAGGCCGAATAGGATAAAGAAACCGACATGTCCGTCGCTTGGCCGGGGTAAGCATACACCTTACCTGCATATGTATTAATATCGGCATTGGTCAGCGCCAGCTCGCCGCCGGTAGCCGTTCCCAAGGTTATGATTTGGCCGTTTGCTTTATTCTTCAATACAACCGTGTAGGTATTTACAGGAGTAAAGCCAAAATCGACTTGCTTCCATTTAATAACAAAGGGATCGGATGCGTTGCTCGCGCTGAGAACGTAATCGCTTTGAGGCATAGCTTCCAATTCGGCATTAGCCTTCACAGACAGCACGGGATCCTTGTCGGTTTCACACGAGATCAGCCCGAAACCAAGAATGCCGGTTAGCAATGTGTATAGATATATATTTTTCATATTCGCAATCATTTTAGATTAGTTTGGTATCCCGTATTTTGATTTAAATTGGTGTTGGAACCTATTTCATCGGATGGCAGAGGATAGATATTCAGGTGGTCACCCACTGCTTTTCCCTCGGCAATTCCGCCTTTCCATGGCCAAAGATATGCGGAGGTTGTGAATTTACCAAAGCGAATCAAGTCCGTACGTCTTTGTGCTTCGTAGAATAATTCACGGCCTCTTTCGTCCAATATAAAATCCAGGTTGAAGTCTTGTTCGCCGATAACCGCTTTAGCTTCGTCCGAATAAGCGCGTTTGCGCAAGTCGTTAACGTAACCGATAGCTGTTGCTTTATCGCCGCCTTGGCCGTTGCGAAGCACAGCTTCTGCATAGTTCAGGTAAACCTCACCCAAGCGGAGCAGGGGGAAATCAACGTAGGCTTCTTTTGAAGGGGGCAAAGATCCATCCTTATTTTTATTACAGTACTTGGCAACAGGTATGCCGTTGTCTTTAAACGATGACTGATCTACTATTTCTATATTCTTGGTCAGATCGGTATGCAGCATCGTTTTGCGGGTATCATCGCCGGATGATGATTCTTTTTCGAACAAACGAAGCAAGGATGATTTGGCCCGTACACCCTGCCAGGCATCTTTTGCGTTTACATCATCTTTCAAGTCGGCAGAGCCCCAGCACAGGAAAGCCGTCATTCCGCCCCAGGTCATCGTCTGGTCGCCCTCGTAGCGCACAGGGAAGATCATTTCTTCCGACAAATGATTGTCTGCCTTAAACATGTCGGCATAGTTAGATTCAAGGTTAAACCCTGCACCAATCACTTTTTTACTGTAGGTAATGCTTTCGGTATATTTCGCTTGCCCTGTATATACTTCGGCGTTCAGGTATAACCTGGACAGCAGTGCCCACACCGCCGCTTTGGTCGCATGGCCGTATTCCTGCGAATATCCCACGGAAGCGTTGCGGATATTTCCTTCAACAGCGAGGAGTTCGGTCTCAATAAAGCCAAATAACGCTTGGGGAGTAGCTTGTTCCGGCAGTACTTTTTCACCGATAGGACTTTGTTCGGTCACTAAAGGCACATTTCTGTATAGATCCAACAGGTATGTATAGTTCAATGCACGCAGGAAGCGGGCTTCTGCACGATAAGCGTTGATTTTGGCGATTAATTCCGAAGAGCAGGCGCGTTCCAGCAGTTTTTCCTCGGTAGTTTCACGCAAAAAAGCATTCGCCAAATTCACCTGGTAGTACATGCGGTAGTAGGAACCTTTGATCCAAGGGCTGTCGGCGCCCCACGAGATCATATTGAATCCCGGGATACCCGGATCGCTCCATGCGCAGTGCGCCATATCCGTCGGTAATTCCTGCATATTCCACAGCACGCGCAGGAAGGATGCCTGGCTACCGCCGTCAATTCCGGCAACGTCCTGTTCGGCATCGCCTCCTTGGTTGCCGCCAATGGCCATGCCTGCATAGATCTTAGCTAAGCTGCTTATGTAGGCTCCTTCTTCGTTTCCAAACACATTGCCGGATGTTTTTTCACTCGGAGACAACGGGGAAGTATTCAAGTCACTGACGCATGAGGTTGTTCCCGCCAGCACCAAACTGATCAATGCGGCAGAGATATAACGGTTATATTTATTTGTTTTCATCTTGTTTACTTATTAAAAATTAAGGTTAAGTCCAAGCATGAATACCCGTGGGCGGGGATAGATATTATTGTCAATACCGCTTCCGCTGATTTCCGGGTCAATACCGTCATACTTGGTTATCACGAACGGGTTCTGAACGGTAACATATACACGGGCGTTCTGTTTGGTGGTGAATATCTTTTCAAAGGTATAGCCTAAGGAGATGTTATCCATTCTCAAGAACGAAGCATTCTGCACATAATAGCTTGAGCGGCGGCGGGCTTCGTAAAAGTCCGTATAGCTGGCGCTGGCTATTCTGTTCTTCAAGAAGCCGGTGTTGTCATACATTTCGGAGCCGCCCCATGCTTCGCGGTTAGACTGTACGTTGTTGTATGCGTAGTTTCCGATGCTTGCGCGTAAGGCAAACGACAGGTCCCAATTCTTATAGGAGAGCTGGGACGTCAATCCCATAAATACATCCGGAGCCGATTTTTTATAAGCGATCAAGTCGCCGTCATTATCTTTTTCCCCTACTTTACCGTCGCCGTTATGGTCCACATACGCCCCTTCAATCGGTTTGCCGTCTTTATTATAAACCTGCTCGAATACATAGAATGAATTATACGGATGGTTTACGGAATTGATCATGATGTTGTATCCTGTGCCTCCGTCGATACCGCCAAAGATTACACCGACATAGTTCGGGTCGTCGTTGATGGTCATTTTGGTGATTTCATTTTTGTTATAAGAGATGTTGTAGCCTACGGTCCAGTCCCAATCTTTGGTTGTCAATACGTGTGCGTTTACAGAGAGTTCAACGCCCTTGTTTTCCAGCGTGCCGACATTGGTCAGCAGTTGATTATTGAAGTTTGTTCCGGCGGCAATAGCTACCGTATTCAGCAGGTCTTCGGTTTTACGATAGTACACGTCTAATGCTCCGGTGATGCGCCCGTTGAGGAAACCGTAGTCTACCCCCACATTCCAGGTGGTGGTTTCTTCCCATTTCAGATTCTTGTCATACGCCAGAGGAGCAATCAACTCATATTGCGTATCGCCGAAAAAATAGCTTGCACCTGCTTTGCCGGTCATATATCTTGCCAGATACGGATAGTCGCCGTTATTCAAATTCTGCTGACCGGTAACACCGTAGCCCAGGCGCAGTTTCAAATCGGAAAGACAGTCGACATCCCTCAGGAATGCTTCTTCGTTTATCTTCCAACCCAGCGCCGCGGATGGGAACAAGCCCCAGCGGCTGTCTTTGCTGAAGCGCGACGATCCGTCGTTACGCAGCGTGAACGTTAATAAGTAGCGATTCAGCAGCGTATAGTTCAAGCGTCCGAAGAAGGAAACCAGATAGTTCTCCGTTGCATAATCGTCGCCTTCCTTATAGAATATCTTGCCGCTTTTCGCTGCCATAGCATCGGAATAGGGATAAGTATTCTTCGTCGAGCTGTAAAAATGCTGCCATGAATAGCCGGCCATCACATCTACGTTATGATCACCGAATACTTTGGCATAATTCAAATAGAAGTCCAGCAATAAATTACGTTTCAGCTGGTAATATGTTGAGTTCTCGCCCCATCCTTCCTTATAGTTACCGGAAGACCAGGTCATCGGCGAGTTATCGGCGATAGTTACATCGCCTTCACTCTTAGCAATGTCGTATCCCAGGTTTAAGTTTGCACGCAGCCCCGGAACAAGACCAAACCGGTAGTCGGCTTGGGCATTACCGATGCTTCTGTATACCTTTGACTTATCGTTTTTCTGTTCCAGCATCGCCATCGGATTCGACAGGGCGATGCCGATCGGCGTCCCGTTGGCCAGAGCCATATAATAGCCGTTGCCGTATTGGGATCCTTCCATGTGTACCGGCTGTGTCGGATCAAATTGTGAAGCCATACCGATAGCGCCGGTATCGGCAAAACGGTTTGGATTGTATACTCCCTTCACGTTCAGTTGAAGATCCAGCTTATTATTAAAGAACTTGGGATTCAGGTTGATCGCACCCGTAAAACGTTCGAGATTGGACGTTCTGAGGATACCATTTTCGTTCGTATAGCCCACCGACACGCGGAAAGGCAAATTAGACAGGGCGCCGGAGACGCTTACGTTATGGTCTGTGCTGTATGCCGTGCTGAAAATCTCGTCCTGCCAATCGGTTGAAGCATTGCCTAAAGCGGCAGCCTGATTGCTTCCCGCACCATACTTGTCTGCAACGAACAAACGAAATTCGTCGGTGCCCATCACATCAACCGTCTTTGTTTTCGTGCTGACGGAAAAGGTACCGTTGTAGGATACATTTGTCCGACCTTCTTTACCTTTCTTTGTTGTGATGATGATAACGCCGTTAGAGGCGCGTGAACCGTAGATGGCCGTTGCCGACGCATCTTTCAGGATAGTGAACGTTGCAATATCGTTGGGATGCACCGTAGAAAGCGGATTCGCCATGCCGTTAATGCCTCCGTTGTCGACGGGCACGCCGTCAATAACAATCAGCGGGTCATTGCTGGCCGACATAGAAGAGCCTCCACGGACGCGGATCGTTGCGCCCGCCCCCGGAGCGCCGCCATCGGTGATGACACTTACGCCGGCGGCTTTACCCACCAGAAGGTCCGAAGCGGAGGTCGCCATGCCCTTTACCATCTTGTCCGCATCAATGGCCATCAGGGATCCCGTGGCATCGCTTTTCTTAACGGTGCCGTAGCCGATCACAACCGCTTCATCCAACAGGACGGCGTCATCCTCCAGCGTCACATCTATTGTTGCCGCAGCCCGGACTTCGACTGTTTTATAGCCGATGAAAGAGATTTCAATGAGAGCATTTTGATGAGCATTGAGTATAAAATTACCGTCAAAGTCGGTAATCGTTCCCACACTTGTACCTTTCAGCAGTACGTTGGCCCCGATCACAGGTTCCCCTGTTGAGTCTTTTACATGCCCTTTTACTGTGATCTGCTGGGCATAAGCGCCAAACGACAGGAATATCCCTGTTAAAAAGGGCAGAATCATTCGACAGATTCCAAGATTAAATTGTTTCATGAATTTAAAAAATTAAAGTTAACAATACAGTTATTTGTTTCCCTGACGGAAACAGTGGATAAAACACGGCTTAGTAGTTGTATCCTGCTCAAATGTAGAATATACATATAATATATTTAACAATTCTTTAGGCAAACCCGTATGCCGAACCTTGCAATCGTTTGCAACTCCTGTATTATTTTGTTTGGGCCTTGCCTGCCGACAGAATATCGGCGTAGCGGAACTTTTTTTGTAGGTTTTCGTGGAAAAGCCTGACGGATTTTCCGTCAGGCTTCGTTTGTTTATTGCGGTTTGAGTTGGCTTTTGGCTTTGGTTTAGGCTTGGGTTTTATTTCGATCTGGGTTTAGAGTTTTGTCTCTACCGGTGCGCCTTATTTGTTTTCCGTAAACGCCCAGCCCAGATAGTTGCTTCCCAGCGTTTGTGTCTTTCCGTTGAATGACACAGTGAAGGGGGATTTCAAGTTACAGTGCAGGCGGATGATCTGTTTCTCGTCCGCCGTTACGGTAAGCTGTCCTTTCCGTTGAGTAGCGTGGCAGTTGTACGCCATTATGCTTCCGTCGGTCCGTTCTACGATGAAGGCGTTGGTGAGTACGGTTTCGCCCATGCACTTGAAGAGTTCGTGTACGTCGTTGTCCTGGGTGTTCACCGTTTGCCAGTCGCTGATCATATTGACATACTGTTCGCCGATGACAAATTCGCGGGTGTCGTAGAGGTTCGGGTGTGGGTTTCCGAAGCTAAGGGAGTCTGCGGTGAAGCGCGTGTCATGGCTGCATGTTTGTCTTACGCGGAGGTAAGGGTCTACAACGAATGCCCAGCGCAGATCGCCGGTTCTGAAGTCGATCAGGTTGGAAAATGTTCCCATAGCGTTGTAGGTTTCTTCTATCCAGCGTTCGTCGCCCGTCAACAAGTAGGCATAATATGTGGCGTAGGCTCGCCAGCCGCTCCAGCCGTGAGGCGAGTTGAACATGTTGGGTAGCATTTGTACGTCGTATTGCGCTTCCCAGAAGCGCATGGTTCCTCCGCGGCGACGTGCATCGGGCACGCGCAGTTGTGCCAAACAGTCATGGCTGCGCAGTATTTTCAGCATGGCTTCGGTATAACGTTTGCGTTCCTGTCCTTCCGGTTGCATGAGTGCCAACATTCCAATCTGGAGAGCCGAGCAGGAGATCATGCCGTCTTCAAATGTCAATTCTCCTTCCGTCTGAAAGTCTCCCTGTGCGTCCACCAGCTGATCTATAGCTCGCTTGGCAGAAGCGTAGTGCCGCTCGGCGATTTCTTGCCATGCACTATCCTTCTTGGCTTGTTCATACTCCGCCGACACAAGCTCGAGGATGCTTTTGGCCACGTATATAACGCTGGTGTAAACAGTGCCGTGGTTTACATAGGCACCGTCGGCCCGTTGCGCAGTCGCTATCAACCAGTCGGCCAACCTTGCTGCTTTATTCAACGCTTCGAGGTCGCCGTACGCTTCGTATTTGTCTACCAACAACCCGATGGTGCAGGACGTGTTCTGTATGCGCGAAGCATAGAACAGCGGTTTCATTTTTTCGCTATCGTGTAAAAGGTTGAACAAACGGTCGAAGCGGGTACGAAGTGCCTCGTCGAGTTGTTTCTCAGGGAAGTGGCGTGCGGCAATGAAGGCGGAGTGGAATCCATACCAGCTTTCGGCGTGCGATGTTGCCTTTTGGTGATATTTCAATGCCCCTTCGCGGGCTTTCTCCAAGGTCCATTTCCAAGTATTATGTGCCGAGAGCGTTCCTGTAGCTTGCTTGGCGCCCTGCCGGGCTTTGATCGTATAAAGTCCTGCGGCAGACAGGGTGCATGATACACTATGCACATTTGCGGCGGTCTTTTCCACTGTTACTTTTACGGGCGAGCCATTATGATCTGCCACTTGTACATCCGGTGTTCCATCGGAGAGGACTTCAAAGACAGCTTTGTCTCCGGGCCGATAGGCAGTGCGGTTCATCCTTATCACAGGGGTGCCCGCGATATGATGAACGGTTTCTTCAAACTCATTCGGCGAGCGGATGCCTGCAAAGGCGATAATCCATTCTTTTGTTTCACCCTGTTTAAGCTGCCACAGGTCGAGCGGACAATGCGCGGGGAGCGGCAGAGCGTTGAGCAGGTCGAGGTTGAGTGATTCGATGCGATGCCCCATGAACCAGTGCGGTGCGGGGTCGAGATATCCTAAATTATAATCGACGCTCCATGACGCTACCGGCTGTGGCGAAACAATGGCCAGCGTGTGCCCTGCTGGTGTCTGAAGATAGCCGTAAAAATGACTCTTCTCGTTCATCATCAGCGTAGGAAAGTATTTGCCGAACCAGTCGGGATATTTTTCCATCCAGGTATCGATGCCTAACTTTAGCCCGGCCTTTACCGGTTGGAAGGGTACGTTCCCTTTATTTGCCAGAGTGACGCGAATGGCCGGCTTTCCTTTCCATTCCTTATAGGTGAGGTTACATTCCACACCGTCTATCGCAGCACGAAATGAGCGGTATCCGTTGGGGATCCACTGTGCATTAATATTTTTCCCTCCCATGTTGGCGTAGAAGGAGGGGCCGGCGTTCCCTTTGCGGAAGAACGGAACGGTATCGTTCCGTCCACCATCTTTAAATACAATATGTTCAAGAGTTCCGTCTGCAGCAATTCGACATTCCCAGTTCTTATTCTTCCACACCATGCTTTGAGCATGTGTGGGAGCATCTGCGAGTAGAAAAGCGGCACAGATAAAAAAGCAAACTGTTTTCATACAAATGATTTTGCTTAGTTGCGAATATTCAGTTTGGTGAGCACAGGTATTTTCGTCGCGCTGACTTCGGTATGAGGCTTGTCATTCTGTTGTTCAAAGATAACAATTTCGTTCGCACCCTTCTTCAGCCACACCCCCGGGATGTATAATGTTTGCTGAGGACCGACGCTCCAGTAGCGGCCGATATTGATTCCGTTGATAAAGACAATTCCTTTGCCCCAGTCTTCCATATCTAAAAAGGTATCGCCTGTTTCTTTCAGGTTGAATGTTCCTTTATAAATAACGGGTTTTCCCTTGAGCGTTTCGGCATTCGGCGCTGTATTGTCATACACATTTGCAGCGGATGTTGAGCTTATGACCGGCGCTTTGTCCATAGGCAACTTGATCATTTCCCATTCGCCTTCAATAATATTGTCGCCAATCTTGACCGGACTGATTATACCTTTTCGGTTATAGATAATGTTGGAACCGTAGTTGATCCGGCCCATGTTTTCGACAAGTATTTCCAAGTTGCCGTTCCATGGAATATTTACATCGAGCGTATACTTGTTGAAGTAGCGGTTCAGTTCGCCGACTTTTTCTCCATTGACATATACGATGGCGTAATCGCGCAAGCCTTCTATCTGAAGTGTTCCGTTGATCGGCTGATTGAAATGGCGCTTATAGAGCACATAACCGTGTCCCTGCCCAAGTTCCTCGAACGCAAGCGGATGTTCGCCCTGCACCGGTTCTTGTATTTTTGTCAGAGCGAAGAGGTCGGCCACCTTGTTCAGTTTGATAGATGGTATTGCGATGACGGGTATCGCGGCGGGCACTTCGGGGACGGCGTACTCTACATATTTCTTTATCACGTTCCGGATAGAATCGTATTTTGCCGTTGCCCATCCCGCTTCGCTGATCGGCGCATCGTAGTCATAGCTGGTCATATCGGGTTGGATGCCGTGATTTTTGTCGTAGTTGGCACCACTGGTGAAACCGAAGTTTGTACCGCCGTGTACCATATAAAAGTTAAATGAAATATCGTTTTTGAGATACCGCTCAGTCTGTCTGGCAATGCCCGACGCCCTAACCTGCGGGTGCGGCTCCACCCAGTGAGACAACCAGCCCGGATAAAATTCCGCCACCATGTACGGACCTTCGTTGTTATTGTATTGGTTGACTACTTTCCTGAGGTTGTCGATGTTGCTCTCGCCATTTCCGGTTGGCAAAGCCCCGGGTACGGAGCCGCCCTCGAAGAGCCAGCTACCGTCAGAGGTGAACATGGGCACATCGAAGCCTGCGTCTTTCAGCTGACGGACAATCTTGGCGTTGTACGCCCTGTGTTCTTCAAGCGGAATGTCCTTGCGCTGTGCAACATACGATCCAAATTCATTTTCAGCCTGCACCATGATGATCGGCCCGCCTTTGGTAATTTGCAATTTGCTCACTTCTTTGTACAAGCGCTCAATATATAATTTTGTATATTTAAGGAACTGTTCATTGTCGCGTCGCAATTCTAATCCTTCCACATTTTGGAGCCACCAAGGGTATCCGCCAAATTCCCACTCGGCACAAACATAAGGACCGGGGCGTAGAATAACCATTAAGCCTTCTTCTCCGGCTATCTTGATGTATTCGGCTAAGTTGCGGTCGCCGCTAAAGTCCCATTTGCCCTGTTCGATTTCGTGGAAGTTCCAGAAAACATAAGTAGCGACGGAATTCAGTCCCATGGCCTTCAACATCTGCAGACGGTGGCGCCAATACTGATGCGGGATACGTGCATAGTGCATCTCCCCGGAGAGAATACGGATGGGTTTGTTGTCGTACATAAAGTTGCCGTCTTTGATCTCAAAGCTATGCTTCTGTCCATAAACTGTTGCGGATAAAAATAACAGAAGCAGCAATAATAAACTGTTTTTCTTGGTCATAATAAATAGGATTAATTATTAATAGTATATGTTTTTGAATACCTGTTCGTAAATTAGCCTCGCCGTTTGGACGGAATTACCCTCTGCTTCACTACCGTATATGTTCCTCGCGCGCGTCCAGGACTCCTCGATGGCATGAAAGTCGACCGGCGGAACGTTTGTTCCTTCCAACTCTTTCACCGTATTGTCAAAGAACAGTTTCCAGCGGTTGTAATACAGATCAGACAGCAAACCGTTCCACTCCCTGTGGGAATAATCGTGCAGACCGCCGTTTTCTGCTGCCTTCCTGTTTCCCCATATGGTAATTAGCGTGCGGGCATTCCACTCATACAGATCTCGGTTTTTCTGCGTGGTCGACAAAGACTTTGCCTGCTCAAGCCAATTGCCAAGTCTGAAGTTCTTCTGTGTGGCCAGCAGTTTGTCCTGACACTGAATGGCCATTAGAAAGCTGTCCGATAAATCCTTGAACTGCTTAATGTCTTTCGCCTTCCAGGCCAAACCGATCTGTTTGGACAACGCATTTCCCCTGTCGGAAATGCTTTGGCGGAGAATATCCACAAGGTCGTAGCAGAAGTTTTCGTTGCCTGCGAATTTATCCGCAACGGACAACAGCTTCTCCGCTGCCATGCGGGTCTTTTCCGGATCATAGAACAAAACTGAAGATCCCCATGTGGATACTTTTGAAGGATCGATCGACGGACGGGCGCAGAATAATGATTCTACCGTTCCCTCACCCGGATAGTCGTCCGGACAATTGTAAGGATGCTGAGCCAGCAACATCCAGGCCTCATAGACGTCCGCATCGTACTTTCCGTAGCGGGCTGTTATGTAAGAGGCTAACCATTCTTCTTTTGTAAATTTCTCCTGTCGCCAGGGCAGTTCGTAGAGCAGCTCGAACATCACCGGATTATTTTCGATGCCTTCGGGCGTGGCGCCCACCCCCAATAAGTTCTTTCCGTTGGCATGGCTCTTGGCCAGATAATAACTGTTGATCACTCTGTCCATCCGGCCATGAAGTCCAATGCGACCTCCGAAGTTCAGCAGCATACAATAGAGCCAATCGTGCTTACCATATCCATCCTTGCGGTGCCAAGCTGACGCCGGATCGCCCCACTGCGGCATCTTTTCGCTATATAGATCTAAGATAAGCAAATCATGCGTATTTAGCTGCTCTATCATTTTTGGACGCGGGTTCGCTTGCCAGGCTTGCGCGATCCATATGCCCTCAGGGTTGGCCCGCTTCATGGCCGCCATAACAGCCTGTCCAGCAGCGCCCAAGTCAATCCCTTTGGTGCTTCCGCCTTCGTGAAAAGGATCGATGGCATAGTACTTCGCCTTGCCGTATAATTTTTCCATCTCTATATAATATATAGAAGCGAAGCGATCAAAGTTCGCATCGACGGGTTTCAAGAAGGCCGGGCGATTAAAAGAGCACCACGTGCCCGGATCGGCAACGGAATAGCCTAATTTTTTTTCGATATTGCGCGGAATCATTCCTGCAAAGCCTGGCAGCACAGGCTCTATGCCAAGCTCACGCATCCGGGTAATGATCTTCTTTTGCAAAGCCTCGCGGTTTTCGTACCACTCGTCAGGATTAGGTCCCCCCCACCCTTCCAAATTATTCATCTGCCACCACGCCATAAAAGCAGGGCCGGAAACAAAGTTGTTCACCTCATCGACCGTATACCCAGCCTGTATTAATATGTTGCGCCATACTACTTCATTCCCCGTTATGCTCAATGATAAATTAATGCCGTGCAGCGCCATCCAGTCGATCTCTTTCTCCCAACGGGGCCAGTCCCAAAAAGCCATGGAGTAAGAAAACGTGCAGTAATTTAGATAATAACGCAAGCATTTGTCCGTAGTATGCCGTTCCTTTTGCTTCGGCAGAGGAAGTTTGCCGGATAACTTGGCTGACATGCTATTCCACGACAAATGTATATTCGCATAATATTTAAGATACCAGTTCACGCCTGCGGCAATACTTATATTATTATTTCCGCGCACGACAACTTTGCCCCGATACTTGTCCAGCTCGAAAAAATCCTCTTCGCTATCGGACGAAACCTGCTCGGTAATGATTTTCTTCGAAGCGCCCTTATCTATACGCTCAAGTAAGTCGTCGATAGGGTTGGCAATAACCGGCGATCCTATAAGAAACAGGAAAATCAGCACTTGAACTTTTTGCGAAAAGCCGGCAATATGTTTTTTAAGGGACTTCATTTAGTCTATTCTATTATTTCTTTCGATGATTTATCATCTATCTCCTTCTATATATTATATAATCCTTTAATTTACTATTCTACATTCCTTCTATATATTATATGATTCTTCAATTTACTATTCTACTTCCTTCTATATATTATATGAATCTTTAATTTACTATTCTACTTCCTTCTATATATTATATGAATCTTCGATTTACTATTCTACTTCCTTCTATATATTATATGAATCTTCGATTTATTATTTTACTCCCTTCTATATATTATATGATCCTTCGATTCGTTCATATGACTTCTTTTATTTTGCTGACAAATATAAGAAAAAAAACAAGAAGTAATGCGTAATGAAAGCATGTGGGAATAAAATGATTCCGATTCCTGTTCAAGCGCTATTTTTCTTTTATACAATCATTCGGCGAATCGCCAAATGCCGACCTTCTTTTATTTCATTATTTTGTAAGATTGATAAGCTACTGCTATTTTTTACCCCATCATTCGGCGGAGCGCCAAGCGCCGACCTTCTTTTACCTCATCATTCGGCGGATCGCCAAGCGATGACCTTCTTTTACCTTGATATTTGGCGAATCGCCAAGCGATGACCTTCTTTTACCTCATCATTCGGCGGAGCGCCAAGCGCCGACCTTCTTTTACCTCGATATTCGGCGAAGCGCCAAGCGCTAACCTTCTTTTACCTCGATATTCGGCGGAGCGCCAAGTGCTAACCTTCTTTTACCTCGATATTCGGCGGAGCGCCAAGCACCAATCTTCTTTTACCTCATCATTTGGCTGTTTTACAATATCCAGCAGAAGCCTTGTATTGTAGTTTTGTCTTTTTTCAAAGCTATAATCCCAAGACATATGAAAATAAAAAAAA
Organism: Mediterranea sp. (in: CFB group bacteria); assembly: GCA_031287715.1. Lineage (GTDB taxonomy): Bacteria > Bacteroidota > Bacteroidia > Bacteroidales > Bacteroidaceae > Bacteroides. The sequence goes on along the minus strand of JAITSN010000104.1, from coordinate 11,733 downwards.
TATATCTGAAGATTAAGTGAACCGGACAGAAAATTAAAATTTATAGGTGAAAGCTAAAAAAAAATATGATTTGTTTTGATTGTATATAAAATAAGCGTTACTTCGCATCCTATAATTGCAACTAAATACAAGAAACAACTAATTGCTCAGAGTTATGGTTAAACGTATTATTCAAATCTTTTATTATCAGCGTTTGAAACTTTCGGATTTTTTCGAACTGTCTCACCTTATTCTTGAACGCGCGATCACAGTTATCATTGCGCAGACCCTCGGCATTACCAAGGCTTATAATGAAGCCATGGAGCAACTTAATACATTGGTAGATATTTTTCAGCGCAATCCGGCCCTGTTGCAAACAGAGAAGCTGGTAGAAGCTATTGCAAAGCTCCGTCGGAAAATGGTCGCACTTAAAACCATGCTTAAAGGAATATTGATCGATTCGGAAGGAGAGCAACTCGATAATGCAAAGATCATCGAAAATATTGCTCGCCCCTATCTGAAAAGTGCACATAACGATACGCAATCGACTCTTGTTATTAGAGGATCGGAATTAGCCGATGTTCTGCGCAATTCACAGAATTTGCCTAAGCTGACAAAGCTCGGATTAAAATCTATCGTTGAAGAAATTGCAACAGCATCCAAGGAGGCCGATGATCTACTCTATGCGCGCGGTGAAGAAATAGCTTACAGAAAGGCTTTAGGCAGCGCAGGCAAAACACGTGACAAGCTCGAAAAACAGATCCGCTTTCTGCTCTATACAACCATTCCTGCACATTATGCAGAGGCTACCGGAGCACAGCTAAGCGCCTTTGAGCAAACGATTATGAACATCAACGGAACGTTAGATAGCTTCCGTCATCTCACCGGAGGCGGCAGCAGTGATTGGGGTGGAGAAGGCGAAGCAGAAGATGATCAAGAAAATGAGCCGGATACTCAACCTGCAGATCCTCCAAGCCCAGGCCCCGGCCCAGACTGGAGCGATCCCGATGCGTAAGAATAGCTAATAGCCTTACCCCAACCCTCTAAGAAGGAAAGGGGATCCGGAGTAGCTATACCCGGATTACTTCCAATCTTTTCAAAGTTGTTTTGTTATTTTAAACCTTATTTCTAACCTTCTTTTCTTTGAAGAGGGCCGGGGCAAGGCTATTATAAATAAATAGTATATGGCAATAGTTAGAAAAGCCAATCTTAGAGACATCGAGATTATCATGAATATTATTGATAATGCAAGAGCTTTAATGAGGATAACGGGTAACAAAAAACAATGGATTAGCGGTTACCCCAGTCTTAAACTGATTACCGAAGACGTTTTAAATGAAACCTGTTACGTTTGCGTAGATGAAGATGATATAATCCTTGCTACTTTCTTCTTTAAAATTATAACCGATGGGATATACCCTGAAATCTGCAAAGGAAAGTGGTTATGCGAAGGAATGTACGGCATTGTTCATCGCATTGCAAGTGCCGGAATAATGAAGCATGTATCCGACATTTGTCTGAATTGGTGTTTTGAACAATGCAGCAATATTTGTATCGATACGCACGAAGACAACAAAATAATGCAGCACGTGTTGATGCGTAACAAATTTATTTACTGCGGCATCACCTATACCGATAGCGGCTCTCCGCGGCTTGCTTTTCAGAAGTGCCGGATAGAGAAAAGCATATAATGGAAATAAAAATAGCACGCTCAACGCAGTTTGTCGATACCAAACCGCATTATAGCATCTTGGACGGATTACGCGGGGTTGCGGCGGTAGTCGTACTCTGCTTCCATATATCCGAAGCCTTTGCCACAAGTCATCTGGACTACGGGATCAATCATGGTTACTTAGCTGTCGATCTTTTTTTCATCCTGTCGGGCTTTGTTATGGGCTATGCTTATGACGATCGCCGGAAAACGATGACGGTAATAGACTTCATCAAGCGCCGAATGATTCGCCTGCATCCGATGGTAGTAATGGGGGCTGTCATCGGGGCGGCCCTGTTCTACTTCCAGGATTGCGCCGAATGGGTAGATGTATCGATGGTGACAGTTACAACGTTGCTTGTCGCCACAGCCCTCAGCGCATTATTGCTTCCTGCTACGCCAAGCGCCGAGGTGCGGGGTCTGGGAGAAATGTTTCCACTGAATGGGCCAAGCTGGTCTTTATTTTTTGAGTATATCGGCAACTTGCTCTATATCCTCTTTATTCGCCGGCTCTCTACTAAGGTGCTTGCCGGAATCGTGTTTATGGCCGGATGCGGCTTGGCGACATTTGCAATAGCAGGGCCACACGGCGATATCTGTGTCGGGTTTGCACTGACAGGGATGGAGTTTACCGGTGGAATCCTTCGGCTGTTATTTTCTTTCTCTGCCGGCTTGCTCATCGCCCGTATTTTTAAATCGATCAGTGCGAATGGGTCTTCCCAGAGGTATAATCTATCTGCCGTCGCCCGCATCTTTAAGCCGATCAGCGCAAAAAGAACTTTTTGGATATGCAGCCTGTCTGTTGTCGCCCTTTTGTCCGTTCCCCGCATCGGCGGTGCCGCTCATTTGTGGATGAATGGGATATACGAAACGGCGTGTTGCGTTGTGTTCTTCCCGTTGATCATCTGCTTTGGAGTGTCTTCGGGAAAAGAGGCAGTCGGGCTTACTGGCCGGATATGTACATTCCTCGGTGATATTTCTTATCCACTATACATGGTGCACTATCCTTTTATCTATTTATATTATGCGTGGGTGAAAAACGGCAACCTCACCTTCAGCGAGTCGTTGCCCGGTGCAATTGCAGTTGTTGTAGGAAGTATTCTTTTAGCCTATATTTGTTTAAAGCTCTATGATATACCGCTACGGCGTTTCTTAGCAAACCGATTCCTGAAGCGCAAACAGTAAATAGACAAATAAAAAATGCCAAATGGCAAATGCTAAAGAGCGAATGGCAAATAAAAAATGCCAAATACCAAGTTGTAATGGGTAAGTGGCAAATAAAAAATACTAAATGCCAAGTTGTAATGAGTAAGTGGCAAATAAAAAGTGCTAAATGATAAATTGTAATGAGCAAATGGCAGATAAAAAATACCAAATGCCAAGTTGTAATGAGCAAATGGTATTAAATTGTAAATAGTAAATGATAAATGGTAAATGAGTCGTGTTGTAAATGGTAGATGAGTAAATGTAAATAAGCCCAAAAACAGAACCGGCTGCTGGTCTTGCTAAAGCAAGACCAGCAGCCGGTTCTGTTTTAATATTTACGCTGTTGCTATTTTCTGAATGGGGGTTTGACTATTTTTGCTTTCTGTCGGCGTCCGCGGACGTCGATGTACAGTTCCGTTCCGGGCGCGGCGTATGCGGGCTTTACGTATCCCATGCCGATGCCGACCTTACGCGTCGGCGACATGGTTCCCGAAGTAACTGTTCCGACCTGTTCGCCGTTGCCGTCAACTATTATATAACCTTGTCTGGGGATGCCGCGGTCGATCATCTCGAATCCAACAAGTCGGCGGAGGGTTCCTTCATTCTTCTGCTTCTCTATTGCCGGGCGGTTGATGAAATCCTTTCCGTCGACGAACTTTGTGATCCACCCCAAGCCTGCTTCGATGGGCGAAGTGGTGTCATCCAGATCGTTGCCGTACAGACAGAATCCCATTTCGAGGCGGAGCGTGTCGCGGGCGCCAAGTCCTACGGGCTTAATACCGTATTTGACTCCCGCTTCAACGATGGCGTCCCATATCTTTGTTGCATATTCCGGATAGAAATACAGTTCGAATCCTCCCGCTCCGGTGTAGCCGGTGTTGGAGATGATGACGTCTTTCACGCCTGCCATTTCGCCCGTTTTGAAAGTGTAGTATGGAATGGCGGAGAGGTCTGTCGCGGTCAGCTCCTGCAAGAGTTGTGCGGCTTTCGGGCCTTGTACGGCAAGCTGCGCCGTGCGGTCGGATGCGTTTTCCATTTCGGCTCCGGCCGTGTTGTGTTTCACGCACCAGTCCCAGTCTTTTTGAATGTTTGAGGCATTGACCACCAGCAGGTATTTCTCCGGCTCATAGCAGTAGATCAGGAGGTCGTCCACAATGCCGCCTTCTTCGTTGGGGAAGCAGGTGTACTGTATCTTGCCGGGGGTTAATACGGCCGCGTTGTTGGAGGTGATCCGTTGCAGGAGGCTCAGCGCATGGGGGCCTTTGATCCAAAACTCGCCCATGTGTGAAACGTCGAAGAGGCCAACTGCATGGCACACGGTCAAGTGCTCATCGATAATTCCGGAATACTCAATCGGCATATTGTATCCGGCAAACTCGTGCATCTTAGCCCCCAGGGCTATATGCTTTTCTGTAAATGGGGTGAATTTCACCCCGGTTGTATTGTCACTCATTGTTATATAATTGGTATTGTATGATTAATATTCGTTGTATGCCACAAATTCGACAATCTTTACGATGACCCGCACGGCTTTTTCCATGCTTTGCACGGGTATAAACTCGTACCGTCCGTGGGCGTTCAGTCCGCCGGTAAAGATATTCGGGCAGGGAAGCCCCTTGAACGAAAGTTGCGCTCCGTCGGTTCCTCCGCGGATGGGTTTTATGTTTGGTTTCACGCCTGCGGCCTCCATTGCGGCAAAAGCCACGTCAACCACATGCATTACGGGCCGGATCTTCTCGCACATGTTGCGGTACTGGTCTTTTATTTCTACCGATACCGGCGAGCCGGCCAATTCCACATTCATTTGCCTTGCTATCCGTTCGATTTCCCGCTTGCGCATCCCGAACGCTTCGCAGTCGTGGTCGCGGATGATATAGTTAAGGATTGTTTTTTCCACATCGCCGGTGATTCCCGTCAGGTGGTAGAATCCTTCATATCCTTCGGTGTGTTCGGGCGTTTCGTGCGCCGGCAGCGACGAGATGAAGCGGTTGGCCAGCAGCATCGAATTGACCATCTTTCCTTTGGCGCAGCCGGGGTGCACGTTCTGCCCGTTGAAGGTTATCCTGGCCGCGGCCGCATTGAAGTTTTCGTATTCCAGTTCGCCCACTTCGCAGCCGTCGGCGGTGTAGGCCCATTCGCAGCCAAACTTTTCAACATCAAACTTACTTGCGCCCAAGCCGATCTCTTCGTCGGGATTGAAGCCGATGCGTATCTTGCCGTGCTTGATTTCGGGGTGCTGTTGCAAGTAGGCTACGGCGGATATGATTTCGGCGATGCCGGCTTTGTCGTCCGCACCGAGCAACGTTGTTCCGTCGGTCACGATCAAATCTTCCCCTTTGTGTTCCAGCAGTTCAGGGAAGCGGTCGGGCGACAGAACGATGCCTTCCTGGGAAGAAAGCAGGATGTCCGTGCCGTCGTAGTTCCTTATGATACGCGGGTTCACGTGCCGCCCACTCATGTCGGGGCTTGTGTCCATATGGGCGATGAATCCGATTACCGGCACGTGCTTGCCGGTGTTTGCCGGAAGGGTGGCAAAGAGGTAGCCGTTGTTGTCTAATGTAATGTCTTCCAGCTTCAGGGCTTCGAGTTCGATTTTAAGATACTTGGCGAACTCCATTTGTCCGGGGGTGCTGGGTGTTAGCCCCGTATTTTCGTCGGACGTGGTGTTGAAGCCGATGTATTTCAGGAAACGTTTCGTTACGTCCATTATGTATAGCGTGTTAAAAAAATGAGGGGATAAAGATATGGAAAGGGTGCGGAATAACAAAAGGGGCTATTCCTTCTTGATGTGGAATAGCCCCTTGGTGTTCGGGAAAAAGGTATCAGTGTATCAGTATACGTCCAGCGTCACGCGCTCTTTGTGTTCTTCGGGATGGGCGGGCAGCGGCTTGCCGTTTACCGAGACGTTTTTCAGCAGGATATTCCGGGTGGACTTCAAGTAGAAGGGGTGGGCGGCTTGCTTCACGTGGAAGCCTTCTATCAGGATGTCTTTTATGGGCTTTTCTTCGTAGCCATCCATGAAAACGGCGTAGTTGTCGGAAAGGTTTGCCCTTACGTTGCGGATCTTGAACTGCTCGTACTGCGCGGCGTGGTTGCCTCCGCGGTAGCCGAAGTAGTTGGCCTCGAAGCGGAGGATGGCCCCTTTGGATCGCTCAACAAAGATGTGGTTGACCTGTATGTTGCGGATGTAACCTCCCCTGTCGCGGTTCGATTTAAAGTAGATGGCGTTCTTCACCGTGCCGATCCGGATGTGCTCCATGTAGACGTTTTCTACGCCGCCGGACATTTCGCTGCCGATGCACAACCCGTTGCACTCCGACTCAAACAGGCAATGGCGTATGACGATATTCCGCGAGGCGCGCCCGATGGCCCGTCCGTCGGCGTCGCGGCCGGCTTTGATGGCGATGGCATCGTCGCCCGTACGGAATATGCAGTTTTCTATCAGCACATTGGAGGTCGATTCGGGGTCGCAGCCGTCGTTGTTCGGATAGTGGCTGTCGATGGTCACGCCGCGCACAATTACATTGTCGCAGTACAGCGGGTGGATGGTCCAGAACGGGGAGTTTTTAACCGTGATCCCTTCGATCAGCACACGCGAGCAACCCAGCGGCTGAATACAAGACGGGCGCAGAACGGTGCCTTTGCCGAATATCCTTTCGTGGACGGGGGTGAGCTTCCCGCCCATTTCGCGCAGGCGGTCGCGGTCGGGCGCTTCTTCCGCAGCCCATGCGGCAAACGCCAGCCCGCCCTGCGCGTCGATGGTGCCCTTGCCGGTAATGGCGATGTTATCGGCATGGTAGGCATAGATCATGGGCGAATGGCCGTAGAGTTCGGTGCCTTCCCAGCGGGTCGGGACAACGGGCAGGAAGTCGTCGGGCTTTCCGCTGAACAGCAGGCACGCGCCTTCTTCCAAGTGCAGATTGACATTGCTTTTAAGGATGATATTGCCATTCAACGGATACGTTCCCTTCCCCACCGTCACACGGCCGCCGCCCGCGAGGGAGCAGGAGTCTATGGCCTGTTGCAGCAGCCGGCGCGACAGGGTTTCGTGTCCGGCGTCGGGACACGCCAGGCGTATCTCCCTGTCGGGAAAAGACGTCCGGGCGATGCCGGCAACGATTTGCTCCATCTCATTGGCCGCGGCCGCCCGCGGGCCGTCGTGCCCGTAGGCGAACTGCAAGAAAGACGCTTCGCCCGCATCCTTTTGGCTGTTGTAGCAATAAAGCCCCACGCGCGCACCTTTCCAGAAGCCGAAACGGATAAAGAACGGATCGCCGCAAGGCGTAAAGGTGATGTTGTCCACACTGTACAGGAACTGCATATGCTGCCGCGGCACATCAATCGAAACACGCAGGTAGACCGGGCCGGCAGGGATGGAAGCCACGACCTGTTCCGTCGTATCGTCGGAGACATACAGGGTTCTCTGCCCTTCTTCCATTTTCACGCCGCACATGCGGTTCTCTTTCCCCATGCAGACTAATCCGCTGCGCTGCCCGTTGGCCATATCCGGGCAATCGACGGCAACCGTTGCCTGGCTCACGTAGCCCATCATCTTTTGCGTCAGCGTGTTTCTTGCCAGCCGGAAAGACGGAGACTTCAACGCCTTCAACGTCAGACAACCGCCGGGCGAAGACAGCGACCAGGCCCCTTCTGCCGGATTGTGGTTGAACTGCCATTGCGGCGACAGGCGTGGGGAAGAAAAATCATCGTCCGTTTGCGGAGCAAAGACAGCCGTGCTTTCAATGGGTTTCTTCCAGGAATGGACAGGCTCGCCAATGCCGTTGCGATCCAGATCGACCCCTATCACAGGCCAGCCGTCGCGCCAGTGCATCGGTTGCAAATGAACCACACGCCCCAGCGTGCCGCTATGCTGGAAATGATAGAAGAACCACTGCCCGTCGGGCGTATCGACTATCGCTCCCTGGTGCGGGCCATTGACCGTGGTGCAGCCCTGTTCCAATACGACCTTCTTTTCATAAGGGCCGTAGATGCTTTTCGACCGCAGGATGGTTTGCCAGCCCACCTCCACCCCGCCTTCGGGTATGGACATATAGTAGTAGCCGTCGCGCTTGAACAGCTTGGTGCCTTCGGCCACAGGGCCGGTATACACCGTCAGGCCGTCGTCGAGCAAACGTGTTCCGTCGGGACTCATCCTATGGATAATGATAGGCCCCGCCCCGTGTTTGCTCCGCCCCAGGTAGGCATTCCCGTCATCATCCCAAAAGGGGCAAGGGTCTTCCCACTTCTCAACAGCCTGCACCAGATGCAGCGGACTCCACGGGCCGGCCGGATCGGTGGCGGTAGACATGAACAACCCCTCGTGGGGCGTACAGAAAAACACCCGGAACTTCCCTTCGTGATAGCGTATGGCCGGAGCCCACGAGCCGCCTGCATAACGCCCGTTCCCGTTCCACCCGGGGAAATCAAGCCGGTCGTACAACTGGCCGGTCAGCCTCCAGTTTACCATGTCTTCCGACTCCAGCACCTGCATGCCCATGAAGTGGAAGTCTGAGGCTACCATATAGTACTTGCTGCCCACACGAATCACATCCGGATCGGAATAATCGGCATTCAATATCGGATTGATATACGTCCCGTTGCCCTGGTCGCCCCACCGACCGGGGCAACCTTGGGCAAACAAGACAGGGTTGCTTATGAAGCAAAAGAGCAATAGGGCGAACGTCTTCATCAACAGATTGATTTAAGAATGAACGGCTCGATCAATAACCTGGGTTTTGTGCAACGGCAGCCTGGTTCAGGTCGATAGCCGCCTGCGGTATCGGACGGAGTGTTTTGTACTTGCCGTCGGTGCCCTTCATATTCGATTCGAGAATGCCGTCTTCGTTATAGTTAACGGCATACTCCACAAGTTTGTGCGTACGCTTCAAGTCGGTCCAACGCACATATTCGCCGGCCATTTCGCGGGCGCGCTCGTCTAAGATGAAATCAATATCCATATCACCCGCGGCAACAGTCATCTCCGTTTCATAACCCGTCTTGACCGTGCCCGGACGTTGGCGGAGTTTGTTGATCATCTGTACGGCATTGTCCGTTTGGCCCGTTTTCAGGTAGGCTTCGGCGGCAATCAGGTAGGCTTCACCCAGGCGGGCCACCACAACGTCGTGCGTACTGCAACCTTTATCACGGTTGGCTATGGACGTCGCCGAATAGTCGTCGAACTTCTTAATGCAAGCGCAACCATAGTCCATTGAGCGACGGGTGTCATAACTCTCCGGCTTCTCGTTGGATGGTGCGATGCCTCCCTCGGCAACGGTTTTGCTGATAAGGGTAGCTGTTTTCAGGTTATTCGGATCGTCGGCCAGCCAGGCGTCGATGTCGGCATCCGTAGCCCATGCCGGAGCATAATAATAAATGATGGGCGAAGTTGTCCGGGCCGAATAATAATCGAAGTAGGCCTGGTGGAACTCCAGCATGAACGTTTGTTCCAGGCGGGCGTCTCCACGGGTATACAGTTGTTGCAAACGGAGCGACGGCGCAAAGTTTCCTTCCGTCGATTTGTTGCGGGGCTTCTCGGAGCCGCCGAGATACGGGTTGAACTGCGCCTGCTGATAGGAACCGTCATCTTTCGGATCCTCCAAGGTCGCCGCGCTGAACTGGATACTCCAGAATATTTCGGCATTCTCTTCGTTATTCAAGTCAAAAGCCTGTTCGATGGAGAGCGAAGGGATCTCGCCGTTTATAGCCTCAACGGCATACTTCGCCGCATTCTGGAAGTCGGTGCTCTGGGCGATGTTCTCCATCTGCGCTTCATAGTCTTTGCCGTCCAGCCAGCCACGGGTCAGATAGACTTTAGCCAGGTAGAACGTAGCCGCCCGCTTATTGGCGCGACCTACACCGGAAGAAGAGCGCTCCTGCAATTTGGAGTCGCCGGAAGCCAGATATGTAAACTCGTCAATGATGAATTGGTAAACATCGGCCAGGGCAGCACGTTCGTGATTCATCTCGGCATAATTGAACATTTGGGTGTTCAACGCCACCGCTCCGAATTGCTGCACCAGCTGGAAGTAAAACCAGGCGCGTATAAAGCGGGCTTCGTCTATATACCGCAAACGTGCGCTTGTGTTTTCCGTTATCTCGCCATAGGCAATCACACTGTTGGCCAGCTGGATGCCTTTATAGCAATTTTCATAGAACGTTGCGACAATGCCAATATCCGTCGTAAAGACATATTGCCCCATCGGAACACCTCCTACGTTTTTTCCGTCGGCATACAGATCCGTTCCGGCTACAAACAAATGGGGTTGTATGTTGTATAGCTCACGCAGCGAAGAGTATGCCGCATTTGCCAGACTCTCAAAGCCTGTAGCCGTTTTATAAAAGGCTTCACTCGGAACGTTCGATCTGTTGTCCTGATCCAGAAACCCCGAACAACCGCACAGGGTTGACAAGGCTAAGACTGCAATACCATATACTATTTTCTTCATGATCATATCTTCTTTTTAGAATGTTAAGTTTACGCCAAATTGATAAGTTCTCGAGCTTACGCCGCCGCTACCGTCGCCCACTGAGGCGCCGGCCCATTCGGGGTCGAATCCTTCATAATCGGTAAACACAAACGGATTCAGCAGGTTGGCATACACCCTCAGGTTGGAGACATACAGCTTCGACAGCCATTTCTTCGGGAAAGTATATCCCAGCGTGATGTTCTTCACCTTCACATAAGAGTTGTCGGCAAAGTTTTGCGAATAGTCTTCGCTGGAGCCTACCCAATTTGCGCCGCCTCCCTTACCGTTGTTTCCAGTGGTGGGGAAAGGATATTTGCCATAGTGGGTGGTGCTCTGCGTGGTAACAGATCCATCGGCAGCCAAAACCGGAACGCCTTCGGGGATGTAGTAATCCAGATTCAAACGCATCATACCCCGTTGATTGTAGTCGAGAAACTCGCCCATGAATGGAGAATAGACCATACCGCCCTGGCTGGTGTAGACACCTACCGAGAAGTCGATGTTCTTATACGAAAGGTTGGAGGTCAGGCTGCCCGTCCATGTGGGAGCGGCATGGCCCAGCACCATCTTATCCTTGGCGTCGATTGTTCCGCTACCATCCCTGTCGAAGATCTTCATTTCACCTTCGTAGAACTTGGTTTTCTTGCTTGGATCGGCGGCATAGGCCTGTGCTTCTTCGCGGGTGCAGATACCTAAATACTTATAGCCGTACACCACGTCGATCGGCCGGCCGATAAACCATTTGTTGCCCACGAGGTCTTCTTTGGCGTCGTTAAGCTCGTCGATCCTGTTGATATTGCGGGCGAAAGAGAAACGGGTTTCCCAGCGCCAGTCGCGCGTTTGTACATTCAGCGTATTGAGTTGGAGTTCGATACCCCTGTTGTTTACCTTGCCGACGTTGCTTACGATCTGGCCGGTACTGGATCCCATTTCGAACGGGGTTTCCATGTTCATCAGGAGGTCTTTCGAATCTTTGTTGTATACATCCACAGACCCGTTGATACGGTTGTTCAGGAAACCGAAGTCGACGCCGAGGTTAAGCTCGGTTGTCTTTTCCCAGGAAAGGAGCGCGTTTGTGAGCTTATAGCCAAAGCCGTTGGCCACAGCGGAACCAAAGTTATAGTAGTATTTCACGTTGGCCAACGCCTGCGTATCGTAGGCACCGATACCGGCATTATTACCCGTGACGCCGAAGCTGGCCCGCAGTTTGAGGCTGTTCAGCCATTTGGCGGCGGGTTGCATAAACTCTTCGTCGGAGATGCGCCATGCCAAAGCGGCCGACGGAAACATCCCCCAGCGTTCGTCTTCGGTAAACTTCGAGCTTCCGTCCCAACGCGAAGACACGGTCAGCAAATACCTGCCTTTATAGGC
>JAITSN010000094.1 GCA_031287715.1 Mediterranea sp. (in: CFB group bacteria) | reverse complement strand
GCAGCCGCGTTAAGGACAGCAGCGGAAAGCCCGGAGTGGAGCGGAACGAAGTGCAGCGAAGCGAGGACTTGCAGCGGATGGCCTGGGCCGCAGGCAACGCCCAAACATTTACCATTTACGATTTACCATTTGGCCTGCGGTGATATTAATTGTCAGTTGTCCATTGTCAATTGCCAATTGTCAATTAATCCTGGTAGTATATCCGTTTTACTCGGGTGGATATGCCGGTGAGGATCTCATAGGGTATGGTGCCTAAGGTATCGGACAGGAGGGTGACGGGCAGGTCGTCTCCGAAGATGATGGCCTGGTCTGCTTCGTTGCAGTCGATGTCGGTCACGTCGATCATACATACGTCCATGCAGATGTTTCCCATGTAGGGGGCTTGCTTGCCGTTGACTAAGCAGTAGGCATTGCCGTTGCCCAGGCGGCGGTTCAGCCCGTCGGCATAGCCAACCGGCAGTACGGCTATGCGCGAGTCGCGGGTGAGCCGTCCTTTCCGGCCATAGCCTACCGTTTCTGCGGCGGGTACGTTGCGGATTTGGAGTATGGTCGTTTTGAGGGTGCTGACGTTGCGGATCAGCCGGTTGGTTGCCGGGTCGATGCCGTAGAGGCCTATTCCGAGGCGTATCATGTCGAACTGTGCTTCGGGGAAGCGTTCTGCTGCGGCCGAGTTGCAGATATGACGGAGGATGCGGTGTGTGAATGATGCTTGGAAGGTGGTGGAGAGGCGGTCGAAAAGTGTTATCTGGTTGCGGGTGAAGCTGTCAAGCTCAGGGCTGTCGCTGCCTGCCAGATGGGAGAAGATGGAGCGTGGTATTACGGCGTCTTGTCCTTTGAGGCGTTTTGTGAGCAGGGGGATGTCTTCGGGGTTGAATCCGAGGCGGTGCATTCCGGTGTCTATCTTGATGTGGATGGGGAAGTGGGTCACTCCTTCTTTTTCTGCCGCACGGATGAATGTTTCGAGGATGCGGAAGTTATAGATCTCCGGTTCGAGTTTGTCGTCGAGCAGGGTTTTGAATGTGCTCGTTTCGGGGTTCATCACGATGATGGAGGCGGTCACTCCTGCTTTCCGCAAGTCGGAGCCTTCGTCGGCAACGGCTACGGCTAAGTAGTCGGCGCGGTGTTCCTGGAGTGTTTTTGCTACTTCGTGCGATCCGGCGCCGTAGGCGGATGCTTTGACCATGCAGATGGCTTTGGTTGCCGGGTTCAGCTTGGCCCGGAAATGGTTCAGGTTGCCGGCCAGCGCACTGAGGTTGATTTCCAGGATCGTTTGGTGTACTTTGAGTTCGAGTGCTTCGGATATGCGTTCGAAGCCGAAGCTGCGTGCTCCTTTGATCAGGATGATCTCGTTGCGCAGGTCGTTGAAGGCGGCGGAGTTGAGGAAGGCTTCGGTGTCGGGGAAGAAGTGTCTTTCCGTCAGTGGTTTTCCTGCGGCGAAGGCGAAGCGGCTTTCGGCGGCGGTGATCTCGTTGCCGATGCCGATGATCTTGTGGATGTCTTTGTTGTGTACGAGCCGGGCTACGCGGCGGTAGAGGGCGACGGGGGTTTGTCCGGTCTCCGGGATGTCTGACAGGATGAGTGTGCGTTTGAGTTTTTTGTCTTGGGAGCGGCGGTAGAGGAAATCGAGCGCAATGTCCAGCGATGCCGGGTCGGAGTTGTAGCTGTCGTTGATCAGCACGCAGCCGTTCTTTCCTTCTTTTACTTCGAGGCGCATGGCGACCGGTTCCAGGCGGGCCATCCGTTCGGTGATCTGTTCGGGCGGCAGCATCAGGTAGGTGCAGGCGGCCAGGCAGTTCAGCGAGTTTTCGATCGAGGCGTCGTCGATAAAGGGGATGCGGTATGTGTTGTCCATTCCCAGGTAGCGGTATCGGATGAGCGTGTGTTCTTTTTCTTTGTCTACCTTATTAATATATAGTGGTTTTTCTTTGTCTACCATCGACCAGGCGATCTCGCGGGCGGACAGGAGTGATTTGCCCACGCAGTTTGCGATCATTTCGTTGTCGCCGTTGTAGATGATGACGTCGCAGCCTTTGAACAGTTGCAGTTTCTCCATACATTTTTCTTGCAGGGAGAAGAAGTTTTCCTGATGGGCGCCGCCGATGCCGGTAATGATGCCGATGGTTGGTTTGATGATGGTTTCTAAGGCGTGCATCTCTCCTACTTCGGATATTCCTGCTTCAAAGATGGCAAGCCGGGTCGTTTCGTTCATCTGCCAGACGGAAAGCGGCACTCCTATCTGTGAGTTGTAGCTGCGGGGCGAGCGGACGGTCACGTGGTCCGGGCCGAGCAGTTGGTACAGCCATTCTTTAACGATGGTCTTGCCGTTGCTTCCGGTTATGCCGACCACCGGCGCGTTGAAGCGTGCGCGATGCCGTTCGCCCAGTCTTTGCAATGCTTTTAAGGTGTTGGGTACGGTGAGGAAATTGCTGTCCGGATAGTTGTCCGGATCGATTTCGGCATCCTGCTCGCGCCCTTTGTGGGGGGAATCGCGCACTATCACAAAATTCCGTACGCCCCGGGCATAGAGTTCGGGAATGTATTTCGCGCCGTTGTTCCGTTTGGTGCTCAGGGCGAAAAATAAGGTTTCTTCGGGGAAAGACAGCGACCGGCTGTCCGTCAGCAGCCAATCGATCGTTGCTTGACGTGTGCCGGTGCGTTTGGCTCCGATCAATTCTGCCACATGTTCAATTGCGTATGACATTGTTCTTTTTCTTTTTTAAAATCCAAGTTGGGGTGGTTCTTCTCAACTGCGTTTATTCTTAAGATGATCTGTTTCAAAAAGTCCTTGCCGGCTTCGGTGTTGTTTCCGAAAGGCCTGTGCAGGAGGTCTTTCTTTATCTTCAGGCATTGGTCGACAATCGTTTGTGTTCCGGGTGGGAAGAAACATTCGGCAAACCGTTCCCACACATAGTTGACGGCTACGGGCGAGGGGTGGTTCATGTCCTGGTCGTAGAAGCGGTAGTCGCGCAGTTCGTCTTGTACGATTTCGTAAGCGGGGAAGTAGAGTGCTTGTTGGGGAAACATTTTTTGCAGGCCTTCTATGGCCAGCAATAAGACGGCTTTGCTGAGTTGGTTGCCGTGCGCGCCGTCCTTGGTGTGCCTTACCGGGCTTACGGTGAACAGGAACCGGCACGTGGGGTTTATCTTCTGCATTTCCCGTATCAGTCCGGCGTAATCTTCGATGATCTCTTCGACGGTTAGCCGGGTGTGTTCAAACAGGTTCGCCGGCATTTTGTGGCAGTTGGATACCACCTGCCCGCTCTCTTTCAAACGGAAGACCCATGCCGTTCCAAAGGTCAGCAGCATGTGGCTTATTCGGGGGAGCGAGCGGTGCGCGCGGTCAATCCGCGTGTTTATCGTATCCAGTGTTTTTTCGGCGCTGTTGCCGGCAAATGATCCGTGGTGCATATAGCTGCGATGGCATCCGTTGTGGAAGAACAGATCGGCTTCCGTATACAGCTTCTTTTCCCGGATGTGCTCTAAGGCGATCCGCATCGAGCGCGGATTGTACACTATGCCCAAAGGATTGACATCGCAGCGGAACTTGGCATCGATCAGCATATTGCCGATGTGCTCGGAGAAGCAGGATCCCATCAACAGCAGCTCGTCTCCATGAGCTATTCCGGGCACGTTCTTCGGGGTATCCACCCTTGTGCGGAATTCCATTATGCTTTCCTCAGCGCGGCGATGTTCTCTTTCAGCGAATCGATAATGCTTTCGGCGTCCGCCTGTTTCCGGCGTTCGGCTTCAAGGACGGAGGCAGGGACGTTGCTGACAAACTTTTCGTTGCGCAGCTTCTTGAGCACACCTTGCAGAAACTCTTCTTTGTGTTTCAGTTCGGCTTCCATGCGGGCGATCTCGACTTCCGCATCGATCTTGCCGCCCAAGGGCACTGCATATTCTGTGGTTCCGACCATGAAAGACGCTGCATCGCCGGCTTTCGCTTCAACAACCGTGATGGCAGACAGATTGCACATCTTGATGATCACCGGGGCTAATTCGACAAGCGGGTTTCGTCCTACAACCTGAAGTTTCAACGGTTCTTTCCGGGCTATGTTCTTCTGTAAACGGATATTGCGGATATGGCCGATCACTTCTTTGCTTTCCTCAAACATGCTTACCAGCTCTTCATCGACATACGTATCCATATCGAGGAATTGTGTCATGATGCTTTCGCCTTCGTCGCGCGGATACATCTGCTGCCAGATTTCTTCGGTAATGAACGGCATGAACGGATGAAGCAGCTTGAGCAGGTTGTCGAGGAAGCAAATGGTTGAGTTATGGATGCTCCCGTCGATGCTTTGCCCGTAGGCAGGCTTGATGATCTCAAGGTACCAGGACGAAAACTCGTCCCAGAACAATTTGTATAGCACCATCAGCGCTTCGCTCAAACGGTACTTGCCCAACAGGTCGGCCACTTCAAGGGCTGCTCTGTTCTGTATGGAATCAAAGCACCTGGCGGCAAGGTTCGCGGCCGCTGAAAGTTGGGCGTCGTTGCTCACTTTCCATCCTTTGATCAGGCGGAAGGCGTTCCATATCTTGTTGTTGAAGTTGCGGCCCTGTTCGCAGAGCGCATCGTCAAACAGAATATCGTTGCCCGCAGGCGCGGAAAGCATCATGCCCATGCGCACGCCGTCGGCCCCGTACCTGTCGATCAATTCCAGCGGATCGGGCGAATTACCCAATTGTTTGGACATCTTGCGCCCTTGCTTGTCGCGTACGATACCCGTGAAATATACATTGCGGAACGGCATATCGTTTTCGTACTTATAGCCGGCCATGATCATACGGGCTACCCAGAAGAAGATAATATCCGGCCCGGTCACCAGGTCGGCCGTCGGATAGTAGTACGTTATCTCTTCGTTGCCCGGATCGAGAATGCCGTTGAACAGCGAGATGGGCCACAACCAGGAAGAGAACCAGGTATCTAAGCAGTCTTCGTCCTGACGAATATCGTTCAGCGTCAGGTTCGGGTTATCCGTTTTTGCTTTAGCTTTTTCCAGCGCTTCCCCTTCGTTCATGGCTACGACATAACCGCCTTGGGGCAGGTACCAGACCGGAATGCGGTGCCCCCACCACAATTGGCGGCTGATGTTCCAGTCTTTGATGTTTTCCATCCAGTGGCGGTAGGTGTTCTTGTATTTAGGCGGGTAGAACTTCAGCTCATCGTCCATGACAGGCTTTAAGGCGGTCTCTGCCAGGTGTTCCATCTTGAGGAACCACTGCATCGACAATTTAGGCTCGATAATCACGTTGGTCCGCTCGGAGTAGCCGACCTTATTGGTGTAAGGCTCTTCCTTTTCTATCAGTCCGTTAGCAGCCAGGTCGACAACGATCTGCCAGCGAACATCAAAGCGATCCATGCCGACGTAAAGCCGGCCGGCTTCGCTGATGCTTCCGTCGTCATTAAAAATATCGATCACAGGGAGCTTATGCTTTTCACCCAGCATATAGTCGTTTACATCGTGAGCCGGAGTTACCTTCAGGCAACCGGTGCCAAATTCAATATCCACATACTCGTCTTCAATCACAGGAATGACACGGTTTATCAGCGGAACGATCACCTTCTTGCCTTTGAGGTGCCTGTTCTTCGGGTCGCCTGGGTTGATGCACATCGCCACATCGCCCATGATCGTTTCGGGACGGGTCGTGGCCACAACGGCATACGTATCCTCTCCCTCCACTTTGTAACGAAGGTAGTACAGTTTGCCGTGCTCTTCCTTATAGATAACTTCTTCGTCGGATACGGCGGTCAACGCTTTCGGATCCCAATTGACCATCCGCACTCCCCGGTAGATCAATCCTTTTTCGTGCAAGTCGTTAAAGACTTTGAGCACACTTTTGCTGCGGATCTCATCCATCGTGAAGGCTGTGCGATCCCAATCGCAAGATGCTCCCAGGCGGCGAAGTTGCCTAAGAATGATATCCCCGTGCTCGTGCGTCCATTCCCAGGCATGATCGAGAAACTCTTCACGGGAAAGATCCGTCTTTCTGATACCCCGCGCAGCCAGCTTATCCACAACTTTGGCTTCGGTTGCAATAGACGCGTGGTCTGTTCCCGGCACCCAACAGGCATTCTTGCCCTCCATGCGGGCGCGACGAATCAGAATATCCTGAATCGTATTGTTAAGCATATGCCCCATGTGCAGCACGCCGGTGACGTTAGGAGGCGGTATAACAACAGTGTACGGCTCGCGGCTGTCAGGCTTTGAACTGAACAATTTAAAGTGCATCCAATAGGCATACCATTTTCCCTCCACATCAGCAGGGTTGTATTTACTTGCTAATTCCATCTTTGTTCCATATATAGATTTGAAGCCACAAAACTAATAAATTAGGCCGCATCATCTATACATTAATACTATTTACAATTTACCGTTTAGTACCATTTACAATCCATACCGGTATTAAATGGTAAATGGTAAATCAATGTCGTTTAGTTAAGTGAAATTCTTCGGCGTTTTGATGTGATTTTGATAAAGCACATTTTTCAATAGTTTGCATTTAGCTTGTAAAGCATTAAATTGTCCTATTACTTGAATACCCTCTCTCCTTTGACCCGGGTTGGGGTGAGGCTGTCGGTGCGAAATCTACTTATTTATATAATTGGCAGTTGTGATTCACATCATGAACTGCCCGTAATGCTAATGCTAAAAACGAAGGCACGGGGTGAGGCTTCATTCTTGAACACAACGTACCGAGAACCCGTACGCCCGGGCGTCGCTGCGGTACACGTTGACGTAGCCGCTGGTGAAGTACAGGAGCGAGGCGTGGAGGCTGGAGCTACTGCCCGGCGATGCACTCCAGTAGTTCCCGCCGGCGCCTACGGTGCCGAGACTCCCACTGCTGCTGATGCGGAACCCGGCGGCGGGGTATACAGCGTTAGTGCCCCAATTGTAACCATTGGAAAAACCGCTGGTAGAAGTCATTCCATACCAAGGGCTGGTGGTATCAGATATATTATAGTTGACAGGAACGCGCCAACCTGAAGGACATGGATCGTAAATCGTCTTTATACCACCATTAGCGTCATGACCCCATAAGGTATTATCACGTTTAGCGTAATGCCAATCGTAGTCCGAACCGGAAACTCCGTAATAGTATACACCAGGATTCTTAATAGTATTTGTAACTGTACCAAGAGCAGAAGTTGTTTCGACTTTTGACCAGGAACCGGTAGTGACGGCATCAGTAGCAGGGAAAGGATCCTTTCTGCCCCACTGGTAGATTAAACCGCGGGCGGCAGCAGTAAGCCCGGCCTCGGTGGCGCCCAGGTTGCGATCCATAAAGACGAAATGACCGTCTACTAAATTGCTCTTGTTATTGGTGTTCTTTGTATTGGTATAAGTGTTTTGGGCTGGATCGTA
>JAITSN010000068.1 GCA_031287715.1 Mediterranea sp. (in: CFB group bacteria) | reverse complement strand
TTTCACCCCCTGCGCCGTCGCAGACGCCATAAATTTATTTTTTGAATCCCCTGCGCCGGCGCATAAGCCCTAAATTTATTTTTTGAATCCACTGCGCCGGCGCAGAAGCTCTAAATTTCTTTTTTGAATCCACTGCGCCGGCGCAGAAGCTCTAAATTTCTTTTTTGAATCCGCTGCGCCGGCGCAGAAGCTCTAAATTTCTTTTTTGAATCCGCTGCGCCGGCGCAGTATCATTATCAGGGATTAAAGAAGAACTTCTATCTTTGCACCTGTTCATTATTAAAGCAAAAACCAGCTATGCACTACCAACTGA
The DNA here is from genome assembly GCA_031287715.1 of Mediterranea sp. (in: CFB group bacteria). Classification (GTDB taxonomy): domain Bacteria; phylum Bacteroidota; class Bacteroidia; order Bacteroidales; family Bacteroidaceae; genus Bacteroides. The sequence goes on along the minus strand of JAITSN010000068.1, from coordinate 37,073 downwards.
CCTTCCCCTCCCGCCGGATACATGCCGCCGTGGCATTGCCCCCGTCCAAAAGTATAAGCAACCGCGTACTGATTATCCATGCGCTGGCCGGCGGAAACTGCCTGCCCGCCAACCTCTCGGACTGCGACGATACCCGTGTGATGGTCGAGGCGCTGAGCCGCCGACGGGGAGAAGGGGAGGGCGTGATCGACATCATGGCGGCCGGAACAGCCATGCGTTTCCTTACAGCCTACCTGAGCGTGACGCCCGGCGTGCACGTCATTACCGGCACCGAACGCATGAGGCAACGCCCTATCCGGATATTGGTAGACGCCTTGCGCGAGCTGGGCGCGGCGATCGAATATATGGAAAACGACGGCTATCCGCCGCTGCGCATCACCGGCAAGGCGCTGGCCGGACAAGCGATCAGCCTCAAAGGCGACGTCAGCTCGCAATACATCTCGGCCTTACTGATGATTGCGCCCACCCTGCAAGAGGGGCTTCGGCTGTCCTTAGCCGGCGAGATCATTTCCCGCCCTTATATCGACCTGACCCTGCAATTGATGGAAACGTTCGGCGTGCAAGCCGGCTGGGATTCCGAAAGCAGCTTGTCCATCCGGCACCAGCCCTACCGAAGCACGCCGTTTACCGTAGAAAGCGACTGGAGCGCCGCTTCCTATTGGTACCAGCTGCTGGCGCTGGCCCAATCGGGCGAGGTTGAACTCCGCGGGCTGTTGCCGGACAGCCATCAGGGAGACAGCCGCGGGGCGGAGATCTTCTCCCGCCTGGGCGTAAGCACCACCTTTACCGATAGGGGGGCGCTACTGAAAAAGACCGGCTGCTGCACCGCCCGTCTGGACGAAGACATGACCGGCGTCCCCGACCTGGCCCAAACCATCGCCGTCACCTGCGCCCTGCTCAACATACCCTTCAGCCTGCGCGGGCTGCAAACCCTGAAGATAAAAGAAACCGACCGCATGGCCGCCCTCATCGCCGAAACGGCAAAGCTGGGATATGCCATCGGCGAAAGAAACAACGCAGAGCTGTTCTGGAACGGCGAACGCATCCCGCCGCAAGAACAGCCCCTCATCCAAACCTACGAAGACCACCGCATGGCGATGGCCTTTGCGCCGGCAGCCATCCGCCTCCCGCAACTGGCGATTGCCGAGCCGCAAGTCGTAACCAAGTCTTATCCCGCCTATTGGGAAGACTTGAAAAAAGCCGGAGCGCATATCCAAACCGTTCATTGATCCGCCCGCCGGCCAAAGGAAGGTATACATTTGTTCGAATCAACTTAAAATAAACCATTAAAACGCTGCCAATTATGAAAGCATTAGTAAAACTCCGCCCCGAAAGAGGGCTGTGGATGGAAGACCGCCCCATGCCCCAAACAGGAGTCAACGACGTATTGATCAAGATAAAGAAAACCGCCATCTGCGGCACAGACCTGCACATCTACCGCTGGGACGACTGGTCGCAACGCACCATCAAGACGCCCATGATCATCGGGCACGAATACGTGGGCGAGGTTGTCGAAAAAGGAAAAGGAGTCAAGAACATCAAGACCGGCGACCGCGTGACGGGCGAAGGGCATATCGCCTGCGGGCATTGCCGCAACTGCCGCCGCGGAAAGAAACACGTCTGCGAAAACATCGTTGGCGTGGGCGTAAACCGCGACGGCGCCTTTGCCGAATACCTCTCGCTTCCGGCCGAGAACGTTGTGCGCCTCGACCCCCGGATCCCCGATGAGATGGCCGCCATCATGGATCCCTTCGGCAACGCAACGCACACCGCCCTCTCGTTTCCCGTTATCGGCGAAGACGTATTGATTACCGGTGCCGGACTGATTGGCTCGATGGCCGCCGCTATCTGCCGCTTTGCAGGCGCACGCTATATCGTGGTGAGCGATTTGAGCGACTACCGCCTGGACATCGCGCGGAAGATGGGGGCAACGCTGACCGTAAACCCGGCGAAGGGGGAGACAATCGCCCAGGCCGTCAAGCAACTTAATATGAGTGGCTTCGACGTTGGCCTGGAAATGTCAGGCTCCCCAAGGGCATTCAACGAGATGCTGGATAGCATGTACAACGGCTCGCGGATCTCCCTGCTTGGCATCCAACCCGCCGGAACAGCCATCGACTGGGACAAGGTGATCTTCAAAGCCCTAACCCTGAAAGGCATATACGGCCGCGAAATGTGGGAAACCTGGTATCAGATGGAGCAAATGCTGATCTCCGGAATCAATCTCTCGCCCATCATCACACACCGCTTTTCCATAGACGAATTCCAAAAAGGTTTCGACGTCATGGACGGGGGCGAATGTGGAAAGGTGATCCTCGATTGGGATTGATGCGGGAGGACACAAAAACGGGGGCGTACCGGAAAGTACGCCCCCGTTCTGTTTTTAAGTACGGCCGGATTAGTTTGCGGCAATGTCAATGCCGCCGTTATAGTTCGTTTCCGCTTCCGGTATATCCCAAGTCCAGCGGTTTTTCTCGTTCGCTTTAATGGTAACGGCTGTGGCAACGTGAACATTGCCGCCATCGGCGATACTCTTACGGGTAATATCCCTGTTCCAGCGCTTGTAGTCGAACCAGCTGAAGCCTTCACCCCAAAGCTCAAGGCCACGGTAGTCGATGATCTCCTGCAATAAACCGTCGCCTGTTTTTGTACAGGTGTAAGCCGGATTACGTCCCGACCCTGCGTTCAGCTCTTCCAATGCAGCTTGCGCCTTGGCAGGATCTTGCAGGAAATAGTTGGCTTCCGCTTCAATCAGCACCATTTCCGAAGAACGGATGTGGCAGAGGTATGAAATGCCCGGAGTGTCGAATACCCAGAATTTCAATTGGGCGCCCAAGTAGAAATAGCCCGCCTGGTATGCGTCGTCAAGTCCCGAAGGGGTCTTGGAAAGAATATATTCGGATGCCTTGTCCCAAATATCATCACCAACGAAATAGGCTTGGGTTTGGCTCATCACCCCGGGGTCTGTCAGGTCAAAGCCCGCCACCTTATCGACCGTTAAGAACAGGGCTTTGCGGGTGTCGTTATCGGGGATCTTGTCCGTTAATTCTTTGTCAATGGCGCCTGCCCCATACTGTGTATTGCCGGCGTAATAGCCGTTGCAGGCAAACTGCGTACCGAAGGTCCAATACCATTGGTTTTCGGTAGGGTCGCCGTAGCTACCCAATATCCACTCCCTGTTAGGCTTGCAGAAACCGGCGGCATACTCGTCGTTTGTCATCAGCGGGTGGTTTGCGCGGGCAAGTTTTGCATTGTCCAAAGCCGCTTGGTAATCCTGGCGGGTCAAGGCGGCACGGGCATATACGGCGTAAGCCATAGAAAGATCCGGCAGCCAGACATGGGATGCGTTACGGTTCAGGCCCGACGATTTGTACAATGCGATCGCATCCTTGCAGTCTGTATAAATTTGGTCATAGCAGTCTTTCACCGGCGACAGGGGCATATCGCCGGTCGTTTCGTCCAAGCGCAAAACAACACCGTTCGTTGTTCCGCCGTTGGTGTCTTGCCAGCGGTAAGTATAGAGTTGCATCAGCATATGGTAGGCATAAGCGCGGAAGGTCAGCGCCTGGGCTTTGATAAACGCCCGTTCTTCTTCGGTGCCTTCGGCTCCGTCGATATTAACAATTACCGCATTTGCATTTCCGATAATTGTATAATAGTAATACCAGGGATAAGCGCTGTACACCGTTGCTTTTCTTGTGAAATAATCGCCGTTCATGATAACAGCCCAGCCCGGCGCCATCTGGTTATACACGAAATCTTTCCCCATATATTCCCCGTAGATGCTTTTGATACGGTTCTCACCGCAATACCCTTGCGAGAAACTATACTGTTGGGTGGTCATGATCTGTGCAATACCGTTGATAACCATTGCCGCATTCGTGGTCGTTTCAAATGTGGAAGATGCGCCCACCGAATCTGTTGGCTTCGTATTCAGGTAATCATCGGCACAGGAAGCAACCAAAAGCGTTACCCCGGCAAGGCTTCCCATGAATAATTTATTCATATATTTTTTCATAATCTGCTTTTGTATTAATCTGTGGTTTGAATGTTAGAATTTAAGTGTCAGCCCGATGTTGTAAATGCGCGGTGTCACATAAGTATCATCTTCTTCTCCCGATTCCGAGAACCCTCTGAATGTGGCTTGGGGATTCACACCCTTGCGCGAGGTGGCGGTGAAAAGATTTTCAATGCCGGCGGTTATCGTCAGCCCTTCAATCCCCAAGGTATTCAGGTGTTTTTTCGGAAGACGGTATGAAAGATTAATATTCTTCAATATCAGATAAGAAGCGCTTGTCAGCCAGCGGTCGCAAGTTCCGGCGTTGGTAAACTCGCTGAGCTTGCTGTTGTTTACCGGAATACCCCCTTTGTCAATGCGGTTCGGGGAATTGTCGGTCATGCCTTCCGGTATGCCCGACCATGATCTTTGCATATCCTTATGCAGCGCATCGGCATTGATGGCGGAAGTCTGCATCAAGTTCCTGTAGCTCGAATCATAGAGTTTCCCGCCAAGCTGATAGGTAAACAGGGCATTGAAAGTGATGTCTTTCCAGCTTAATGAAGAACGGAACGAACCATAGATGTCGGAAATACCGGAGCCGGCCCACTGTTTCGCGCCGTAAGTGGTATCGATCGTATAATCGGTGCCGTTGATCGTAACAAGTTTGCCGTTTGTCACAGCCGTGTCCTTCAACTCAGGGTCGAGTGTATACAAAGAATTACCCGTCATTTGGTCTACGCCTTCAAAATGGTAAAGCCAGAATTCATACATGGAATGACCTTCGGAGTATTTCTGCAAGCCCTTCAAAATGTCGTTCCCGTCAGGCAATTTAACGATCTTGTTTTTGAGGAGTGTGGCATCCGCCCCTAAATTCCAAGTCCAATCTTTTGTTTTGAAAACATCCGCATCCAAAGACAATTCAATGCCGCGGTTGGAAACCGTGCCGATGTTTTTGTATTGCGTCATATTTGTATTGTCGGAATTGTAAGGATACGAACCCGCCGACAGCGGCAATTTCACTTCAAACAGCAAATCCTTGGATCGTCTATCGAAGTAACCGACAGAAAAGTTAAGGCGGTCAAACAAGCGCCCTTCTACGGCAAAGTCCATTGTTTGGGTCGTTTCCCATTTAATATCGTCCGCATTGAGCGACTTTTTGGTTAGCGCGCTGTTTCCACCGTTTTTATCCACGTTATAAAGAGCCATATAACCGTAGAAATTAACCGGAGCATCATTGCCCACTTCACCATAGGAAGCCCTTAGCTTCAAACTGTTTACCCATTCGGTTGCGTCCATGAACGCTTCCTTCTTGATGTTCCAGCTTGCACCCAATGAATAGAAGTTGCCCCAGCGATGGTCCGGATGGAACCTGGAAGAGCCGTCGCGGCGGAAAGATGCTTCCACATAGTATTTCTCATCATAGTTGTAGCGTGCGCGCGACAGGTAGGACTCCGTTTTATAATCCTGGTCGTATCCTGTATAGTATGAATTGGTCGTAAAGTTGCCCATCGTAAAGCTGCCTTCAACGATCATATTGGTGTTCATGCCATAGTTGACTTTCATGCCATAAGAATAATTCTCGTGTCCTGCCATGACATCAACATGGTGCGCCCCTGAATCATAATTCCAGTTGATCAATTCCTGGACGTTGGCCGTCTGATATTGATAGGCGTAATTGGTCAGGCGTCCGTTGTTCGTTGCGCCGTCGCCAATATTAGGATTATTATAATCGCTAATATTACGTGTTCTCTGATTCAGGTCGCCCTTAACCGTCAGGTCGATGTTGTAGGGTAAATTCACTGTTGCATAGGCCTGGCCGCCCAACGTGTTGCGCCTTCCTTCTTCTTTATCTGCGTAGCGCTCGTAAATAGTATGGCGGTTGCTCAGGTAATCCGATTTCAGGTCATATTGCTTGCCGCCGCTTTTATCCAAGGCGTAAGATCCGTCGGCATTGTGCAGATAAATAGGATACACAGGCGCCATATTACGGGCCGTATAGAACGGGTTGGCATAATAAGAACTGTATGCGGTCGAATTATAGTTCTGCGTTTGGGTGGTAGCCGATACGTTAATGCCCGCTTTCAGCCATTTCGTCGGGTTAAACGTACTGTTTACGCGGGCCGAAAAACGCTCGAACATGGTGTTGATGATATAACCGTTTTCTTTCAGGTAGCCGATCGAAGAATACACATTATATTTATCCCCGGCCGTTGTGGCAGACAACGTATATTCCTGGCGATGGCCGCTTCTCTCTAAAGCCTTGAACCAGTCGAGGTCGTCATAGCCCGGCAATCTGTTTGCAACCAGCTTTCCGTTTGCATCAAAAAGGGCATTGTCTGCTTTATCGTAAATGTTTCTTTTTACGCTCTCGGCAATAAGGTTTTGCGTTGCATAAGCCGCTGCTTTGGCTTCGTCATTGCCTATGCCGGAAAGGGATTTTGCATAGTTCTTTGTGGAAATCCATTGGGCCTCCATCCAGGGGTCTGCATCCAAGCGTTCGTATTCTTCGAGGCCGCGGCTATAAATGCCCTGGTTTATAGCCAACGAAATCGTTGTTTTGCCAAACTCCTTGCCTTTTTTGGTTGTGATCAGGATAACCCCGTTCGCCGCCCTGTTGCCGTAAAGGGCGGAAGAAGCGGCGTCCTTCAACACCGAGATCGATTCAATATCGGCGGGATTCAAGCCGGAAATATTCCCGTCGTAGGGAACACCATCGACAACATACAGAGGATCGGCTGCGCCGGCAGTCGTGCTCATCGTACCAAAACCGCGAATGCGAATGGACGGGCTTGACCCCGGCTCGCCATACGAGTTGTTTACCTGAATGCCCGGAGACGACCCCTCCAGGGCACCGGTTACGCTGCTGCCGATGCGCTGCTCTATCTTCTTGGAATCTACTATCGACACGGAACCCGTCAGGGATTCTTTCTTCGCCGTGCCGTAAGCTACAACCACCACCTCCTCCAGCAGTTCCGTATCGGCCTTCAGCACCACGCGGACGGTGGGCGCGACGCCCACTTCCAGGGTTTGCATGCCGACAAAGGAAACTTGCAAAGTCTTCGCGGAACTTGGTACGTTAGACAACGTAAACTTACCGTCTATGTCGGTAATCGTACCTACCGTAGTACCTTTCACCAACACGGAAGCTCCCACAACCGGTTGGCCGTCGTCTTCAGAAAGAACAATCCCTGTTACAGTCTGAGTCTGAGCGGTTACTAAACCTGCACCGATAAACAGGCAGGCTAAAAACAACATAAATTTTCTCTTCATAAATCTTAAAGTTTAACTTTACATTAAATCGTTTCTTCTTCACTTTAACACTTTGCAAATATATCAATTAAGCTGAAAGAAACAAGCGTTTACCAAAAAAAACCTTGCAACGGTTACGATTTGTTATCAAGAAGCCCTTTGCTCTGTTATTCGGCGCGCAATCAGTCATAAATTCCGATAGGATAAACGGTTATACAGTGCTGTCCGCTAAAACAAAAAGCTATTCTTTTCTTCTTTTCGTTTGCTTGAGGAGAAAAACAGAATAAAAAAAGGTTCCTTTTGCTTTTTTGTCTCGTTTTTGCCGCCAATTTTATCTTATTTTTCTAAACGAGTCTAAAATAACCGCGCTTCAATCCTTTTCTATTCCATATTTGTGCTTTAACTTTTAATTAAAACAGCATGGATAAAATCACATACAATCTGGTTTTCAACAGAAGAGGGACACTCAACAAGCGTGGAGCCGCCTTGGTACAAGTAGAAGCATATCTGAACAAAAAAAGGAAATATTTCTCCACCAAAATATATCTGTTGCCCGACCAATGGGACGGGAAAAGGCAGCTTGTCAAAAACCACCCCAACAGCGAAGCGCTCAACAGAAGGCTGTACGAGTACATCTCCGCCATTGAAAAAAAAGAACTGAGCCTCTGGCAACAAGGCCGGAACATTAGCTTGGAAGCCCTGAAAGAATCCCTTCACTCGCCGACAGACAACGCGTCGTTCCTCGTTTTCCTCAAACGCGAGATCGGAAACGCATCCCTCAGGGGAAGCACGAAGAAAAACCACCTGTCTACCTGGAAAACACTCAACCGGTTCAAGCGAAACATCGCCTTCACCGACCTTACCTTTGAGTTCGTCACTTCCTTCGACCATTTCCTGCGGATGGAAGGGTATCACGTCAATACCATCGCCAAACACATGAAACACCTCAAACGCTACATCAACATCGCTATCAACATGGACTATATGAGCCTTCACCAATACCCCTTCCGAAAGTACCGCATCAAAACCATAGACAACAAACACATCCATCTGTCGCCCGAAGAACTCGCGTTGCTCGAAAACCTGGAACTGAAAGGGCGCAACCAGAAGCTGCGGCTGACGCTGGACGCCTTCCTGTTCTGTTGCTATGCAGGACTGCGCTACTCGGATTTTGTCAGCCTCAACCCTTCCAACATCGTACAACTGAATAACGAAATCTGGTTGGTCTACAAATCCATCAAAACAAAAATAGAAGTGCGGCTGCCTCTCTACCTCCTTTTTGAAGGAAAAGCGCTGAGCATACTGCACCGGTATGAAAAACACCTCGCCGCTTTCTTCAAGATAAGGGACAACTCCAACGTCAATAAGGAACTCGTCCGGATCACCCGCCTGGCAGGCATCGACAAACGCGTATCATTCCATGTCGCCCGCCACACCAACGCAACACTTCTTATATATAAAGGTGTAAACATCACCACCGTCCAAAAACTGCTGGGACACAAAAGCATAAAGACAACCCAGGTCTACACCAACGTCATGGACATCACCATCATACGCGACCTGGAAAACAGTAATAATTGACAATGGACAATTATTCTGCGGTGGAATTAATGGTCCATTATCCATTTATAACCCATTAAAAGAGTAGCATTATGGCAACAATAGAAATTGCAAGCGAAGAGTTCAAGGACAGACAAGAAGAGCATCCTCCGCGCTGCGGAAACTGCTTTCGACGAAAACTTTGCGATCTCCCCGCTGCGGAGACTGCTTTCGACGAAAACTTTGCGATCTCCCCGCTGCGGAAACTGCTTTCGACGAAAACTTTGCGATCTCCCCGCTGCGGAAACTGCTTTCGACAAAAACTTTGCGCTCTCCCCGCTGCGGAAACTGCTTTCGACAAAAACTTTGCGCTCTCCCCGCTGCGGAGGGCGCTATGAAAAGATCCCATAGAGGCTCCCTAAAGAAATCAATCCATTATATAATAAAGATGAGGCTTGCAGGATGAGTTTGCAGGCTTGTAGAATAGATCTGTAAGACAGTTGGGTCGTGTTGTGTAAAGTGGCTCATTAAACGTTGGTTTAATGAGCGGGAGGTGCAGGGGCGATGATGTCTCTGCGCCGCATCTCCAAAATGTTACTTAAAATACTAAGTAATAAATCGTAAACGCCGACTTGATAGGCTCTACAAACGTTTTTGAAAAAAAATTGTTGTGAAACTTGCGTTGTTTAAACAAAAAGAATAGCTTTGTGTCATTAAACCAACGTTTTTTGGGACAAAACAATTGATGAACAACACGGCTTGTCTTTTATACATATATTATAGATTTTATATAGTGGATCAGATGATAAATACCTTGAATAAAAAAATTGGGCTTATGCTTTGCACGCTGTTTGTACTATCGTCCTGTACGGATGATCGGGAGGCGGCAGAAACAAGAGCAACAGCCGGTGCGATAGGGTTCAACGCAATGGACGTGACCCCGCTGCTCTCGAGAAGTGACTCAACCCGCGCAGCGGAAGTGAAAATCGACGCCTTGAAGACCTCGGGCTTCCGCGTCAGCGCATACTACACCGAAACGACAGACTGGAGCGCCGCAGCAGCCACTGCCAAACCCGAATTTATGTACAATCAGCTTGTGACGTGGGACGGAACAGCAACGGCATGGACCTATTCCCCCATCAAATACTGGCCCGGAATGGTAGACGGAACCAACTACGGCAAGATCTCTTTCTTCGCATGGAACGAAGGGACGGGAGCGACCGCCGCCGCAAGCACAACGGCCGGAACGCCCACGCTGACCTGCACCATTGCCGACAGTCAGGCCAACCAGAAAGATTTCGTGGCGGACGTGGTGACAGACGAGACCGTCGCCGGCGGAAACGTCAAGTTCCGTATGCGCCACGAGCTGTCGCGCATCGGATTCTCCGCACGGCTGAAAGAAGCATACGCCGCGACCGTAAAAGTAACCTCACTGAAAGTCATCTACGCCGCCAACGCCGTGGAAAGCAAAGCCACCTACACCTTTGGAGGAAGCGACCATGCGGCGGGAGCCTGGACATTCCCGGCAAGCGGAAAAACATACATGACCAACGCAGGAGACGAAATGGTGGCCACAGCCGTTACACTGGGCACGACAGCCGCAGCCGTGAACAACGCCGGATACCTGATGCTCCTGCCGCAAACCATCGCAGCAGATGCCGTCAGCATGGAAGTGACCTGGATGGTAGACGCCGTCTCGCAAAAGAAAACGATCAGTCTGCCCGCGCAAAACTGGCTGGCAGGAAAACACTATGAATACAACCTGGAACTGTCGCTCACGAAAATAACACTCGACCCCGTAGTGATAGACCCTTGGGACGACGACGCCAAGTTCAATCCATGTACGATGACCTATCGCCCCAACGACGACGGAACGATAGAACCCATGGTGCAGCAGTGGGTGACCAACATGTCCTGCCCCATACTGCCCAGCACTTTCAACTGGCCGATGCACATCTTCAAGGAATGGAACACGAAGGCAGACGCCCGCGGAACCGTTTACAACGCCGGCGACCACTACCCGGCCTGGACGGGGAACGTCGATCTGTATGCCCAATGGATACCCCAATACCACATCATATATAAGGATATGGGAACCGGAGGCGGCTTTGGTGGCGTGCACGAAGCCGGCTACCCCACGGTGCACACCTACGGCGTGGAAACAACGCTCAAGACGGCCACCTGGGCCACGCCGACGGAGTATGCCGAGTTTGGCGGATGGTATGCCACCTCCGATGCGACCGGAACACCGGTGACGGAGCTGGGCGGGACGGACTATACGGCAGACATCACCCTGTACGCCAAATGGATGAAGGTGATCAACTTGGCCAATGCCACGCTGCTTCCGGAAGGCGTGACGTTTGCGAGCAACCTGTTTACCATCACCAAAGACGGCAAGTACAAGGTCATCAACAAGACGACAGCCTACCGCATAGAAGTGGCCGCGAATGTAACCTGCGAAGTAACGCCGAGTAACGCCGAAATCGAGATGGGAGGCGCTTACAGTGCGTTCTCCCTTGGTGCCGGCGCAAAGGTAACAATGAAGCTCTCCGGATGGAATGAGTTCGAGATGTCTATAACGAACACGTCCGGGCTGGCCGGCGTGCATGTTCCCCAAACGGCAGAGCTTGTTATCGAGAGCGCCGCGGGCGACGGAACAGGAACAGACGGCATACTATCCGCACGGGGTTACTTAGGCGCCGGCATCGGCGGCGTGGGCGAGAACAGCACCAGCGGAACCGTCATCATCAAGGGCGGCACGGTTTACGCAAGTCAAGGCAATGGCGCCAGTTGCGGCATCGGCGGCGCGTATAACGGTAAGAACGGCAAGGTGGTCATTGAAGGCGGAGACGTATCTGGCACGGGTAGCCAGAAAGGCGGCGCCGGCATCGGCGGCTATGGCTCCGACGGCGCGGGAGAGATCCTCATCACCGGCGGTACGGTTTTTGGAAACACCCATGGAGCGGGTGCCGGCATCGGCGGCGCAAACGGTAGCGGCGGCGGAACCATCACCATCACCGGCGGTAAGGTTAGAGGAAACAGCAACGGGGAAGGTTGCGGCATCGGTGCCGGTAAAGGCGGTCAGAACGGAATCATCACCATCTCCGGCGGAGAAGTCGAAGCGACCATCTATGGGACGGGCGCCGCCATGGGCGGTTTTGGTAGCGGCGGCGCGGGAACCATCAACATCTCCGGCGGAATCGTTAAGGCGAACGGCATTTACGATGCCACACAAGGCGCCGGCATCGGAACCGGCCTGTATGAAGGCACGGGAACTGTTGGTGGCGGAACCATCAATATCTCCGGCGGAGAAGTATATGCCAAGGGTAGTAAGGGCGGCGCAGGTATCGGCGGTGGAAAGAAGGGTACAGGATGCACCGTAAATATCTCCGGCGGCTATGTGGAAGCTGCGCCCGGCGATGCCGACAGCGGTTATGGGGCATGTATCGGCGGCGGCCCCACCGGCACTGAGAGATACATGACCGTCACCGGAGGATTCGTCTTCATGAACGTGAACGACGACACCCGTCCGGCTTTCGGCGCGGGATCCGGCGGGTCGGAGTCAGGCAGCATAACGGTCAACGGCGGAACGGTCGTGTCGGCAGGAGGATTCATCGGCAAGGTGGATGAAGTGAATATGGGAACAACCGTAAAATTCGCCAATACTGCCATGGTCTTTGCCAAAAAGGTTGGAGGCATGAGCGGCAGCGATTTTTCCAGCCGGATCACCGCCTTCACTATATCGGGCAAGACGATCACCCTGACGGGTGATCTGACGGTTCCGAGCGGAGCGGTGCTCACGATCCCCGCCGACTGGACGCTCAAGCTAAGCGGCAAGACAATAACGAACAACGGAACGGTAGAATGTGGCACGAACAGTGCCGGCATCGGCGGAACGGTCTCTCTCATTTCCGGCTACGGAACGGTAACGAACTGATTCCGGGCAAATAAAGAAGGCAAGCCGGAGCATCGACAAACGTGGATGCTCCGGCTTTTGTTTATCCAAACGCTCGTCCACCTAAAAACGTACCAAGTTCCGCGAAGACTTTGCAAGTTTCCTTTGTCGGTATGCAAACCCTGGAAGTGGGCGTCGCGCCCACCGTCCGCGTGGTGCTGAAGGCCGATACGGAACTGCTGGAGGAGGTGATCGTGGTCGCCTTCGGTACGGCAAAGAAGTCGGCATTTACCGGCTCGGCTAAGGTGATCGACACCAAGCAGCTGGAAAAATCGCAGGTAACAAGCATTACAAACGCATTGGCAGGGGCGGTTCCCGGCGTGCAGCTGACTTCTAACGATGGTGCTCCGGGCGCTACTTCTTCTATAAAGATCCGTGGCTTCAGCTCGTTAAATGCCGAGAATGATCCGTTGATCATTGTAGATGGCGCCCCTTATGGCGGTGACTTGAGTAACCTCAATCCGAATGATGTGGAATCCATGACGGTATTGAAGGATGCGGCTTCCAATGCTTTGTACGGTGCCAGGGGCGCTAACGGCGTTATCATGATCACGACCAAGAAAGCCGGCCAGGCAGGTGGTGATGCTGTGGTTACGTTTGACGCCAAATATGGTTTCAACACACGCGCATTGAAGCAGTACAACATCATCACCCATCCCGCGCAATATTATGAAATGCATTATGGCGCTTTGCAAAGCTATTATGTCAATCAAAAAATGAGCGGTACGGAGGCCTGGAAAAAGGCCAACAGTAATTTGTTCGGCGACCAGGGAAACGGTGGTTTGGGTTACAACGTATATACCATCCCCGACGGACAGGTGCTGATCGGCACAAACGGCAAGCTAAACCCGAATGCGACGCTGGGCCGTGTCGTTTCTTACAAGGGGGAAGAATATCTGCTGACGCCTGACGACTGGGAAGATGCAGGAACACGGACAGGCGCCCGCAAGGAATACAACTTGTCTATCAGCGGAGCCGGCGACAGATCTTCTTTCTATGCTTCCTTGGGCTACTTGGACAATGAAGGTATCACCGAATCTTCCGACATAAAACGCTTGAGCGCCCGCTTGAAGGCCGACTACCAGGCAAAAGAATGGATGAAAGTGGGCGGTAACCTTTCTTATACAAGATTTGAACAGAACTCGCTCGGCAACAATGGCACAAGCACTTCAACCGGCAACGTTTGGGCGTTTACCTCGCAAATGGCCCCTATTTATCCCGCTTATATCCGTACGGCCGACGGCAAAGTGAAGATTGACGGCAATGGCTTTGGCATGATGGACTATGGCAACGGCACCAACGCAGGCATGTCGCGCCCGTTCATTTCGGATGCTAACCCGATCATGGACAACAAGCTGAATACAGACAATGCGGAAGGCAATGCAACCACCGGAAACGGATTTATGAATCTTACATTCATACCGGGTCTTGTCATCACCTTGAACGGTACCTACAACCTGGACGAGACACGCACTACCAATGTGTACAATCCGTATTACGGGCAGTTTGACACCACCGGGGGTACTGTCTACAAGGAGCATAGCCGTGAATATGACTATAACATACAACAGCTTGTAAATTACTCTACCCATATAGGAGCCTATAACAACCTTGATGTTCTGTTGGGGCATGAATACTACGACTACAGATACTATCTGCTGTCTGCTTCTAAGTCGAAGATGTTCTCGCAGGATAACAAGGAGTTGGGCGGTGCGGTGATCGACGGTCAGAATGCCTACTCATACAACACCCGCCGTAACAATGAAGGCTACTTCGCCCGTTTACAGTACAACTACGACCAGCGCATCTTTGGTTCCGCATCCATCCGTCGTGACGCTTCTTCACGCTTCCATCCTGATTACCGCTGGGGTATTTTCTGGTCGGTGGGTGGAGCATGGCTCATCAATAAAGAAAAATGGTTCGATGTTTCGTGGGTGGACGAGCTGAAAGTGAAAGCGTCCATCGGCGAACAAGGAAATGACAATATAGGCAACTACCGCTATACCGATGTGTTCGATATCACCAACTCGGCGGGCAACGTCGGCACTTCGTTTACGACCAAAGGAACAAGGGACATTACCTGGGAAACCAATACCAACTTCAACATCGGTACCGAATTCCAATTGTTCAAACGCATATCGGGCAGCTTGGAATACTACTACCGGAAGACGACAGACATGCTGTTTTCATTCTCGGTGGCACCTTCATTAGGCTATCCGAGCTATTACGACAATGTGGGCGATATGTACAACACCGGTCTTGAGCTGGAGCTTGGGATAAACCTCTTTAAGGAAAAGAATTTCTCATGGGATGTCAACCTCAACTTCTCTACCTTGAAGAACCGCATCACAATGCTGCATGAAGACAAAAAGACTTCTTCCTTATACGACCTCAAGGGCAAGGAGCATAAAGGTTATGTCAATGAAAACTTCTTCATAGCAGAGGGTCTGTCCATGTACACCTGGCGGTTAAAAGAATATGCCGGCGTATCGGAAGACGGACAATCCATGTGGTACTACGATAAAGTAGCAACAGACGCAAGCGGTAAAGAAACGCGCGAACGCCTGACGACCACCCAATATGCCGATGCGGATTATTATGTGAGCAACGGATCTTCCATCCCCGACTTCTATGGCGGCTTCGGCACGAACATACAAGCCTATGGAGTAGATTTCAGCATCAACCTCTCTTATCAGATCGGCGGCAAGCAGTACGACGGCACGTATGCACAGTTCATGTCATCGCCTACAGCTTCCAATACGGGCTATAATTTCCACGCAGATGTCTTGAAGTCGTGGACGCCGGAGAACAGCAGCAGCGATATTCCGCGCTTTATGTTTGCCGATACGTATAGCACCGGTAGTTCTACCCGCTTCCTGACCAATGCCAGCTACCTGAATATTGAGAACATCAACTTGGGTTATACCTTCCCGTCCAAGTGGACTAAAAAAGCGTTTGTCAATTCGTTAAGACTCTATGTCTCTTGCGAAAATGTGTTCTACTGGTCCAAGCGCAAAGGCTTTGACCCGCGCCAATCCTACAAGGATAGGACCAATGCCACTTACTATTCTCCTATAAGGACCATCTCGGGTGGTGTTACACTAAAGTTCTAATCATTAAGAAAGGAAATAAATATGAAAAAACTAACTAAAATATTCTTCGCATTGCTTATGTTAGGAGTAACCTTAACAAGCTGTATTGAAGAAACTTTCCCCGAAGGAGCTACTGCTACATCCGAACAGATCGGTGCTTCGGCAGAGGCTTTGGAGGCTTCCCTGAACGGCATCCCTTCGCAAATGGCCAAGGGCTATCTTGTTTATGACAGACAAGTCCACGAAACCGACTTAGCTTACCCTCAATTCATGATCGCACAGACGGAAATGCTGGGTGACATATACCCGCTTGGAGACAACAGCGGTTATGACTGGTTTAGAAATTACAATACCTTTAACGGCAACGTAGGCGAAAACAGCTATTTCTCTTACTTGCCATGGTTTACACTGTACAAGTTCATTAAATCGACAAACGACATAATCGCAACGGTCGATATCGAAGACGAAAGCCTGACACCAGCCATTAAAGGAAGCGCCGGTATAGCATACGCTTGCCGTGCCTTTGACTACTATTTGCTCACTGTTCTTTTCGAGCCGGTTGAAAACATCTACACGGACTGCTCCGACGTATTGGGGCTGACTGTTCCGTTCGTAACCGAAGAAACAACTGCCGATATGGCCAAAAACAATCCGCGCGCTTCCCACCAGGAGATGATCGCCTTTATCCTTTCGGACTTGGACAAAGCCGAGAAATGCCTGAAAGATTACACGCCCAAATCGAAACTCTTCCCTGACCTGTCGGTTGTGTATGGCCTGAAGGCTAAGGTCTACCTGTGGGATAAAGATTATGCCAATGCGGCAACCTA
The DNA here is from genome assembly GCA_031287715.1 of Mediterranea sp. (in: CFB group bacteria). Classification (GTDB taxonomy): domain Bacteria; phylum Bacteroidota; class Bacteroidia; order Bacteroidales; family Bacteroidaceae; genus Bacteroides. Next base: position 20,411 of record JAITSN010000068.1, on the reverse strand, counting down.
CGCCCGCAAGGCTATCGATACTTCGGGGGGATCTCCCGTCACCGGAGCACAATGGAATGATGTAAACACCGGATTCAACACAGCCAACCAGGCCTGGATGTGGTACATTCATTATTCGGCAGAGAACATGTCTAACCTGGCTAACTTTACCGGCTGGATGTCCGGTGAAGCCGATTGGGGATACTCTTCATTGGCGTGTCTGAGCATTGACCGTTCGTTGTATGACAAGATCGCCGATACGGATTTCCGTAAATATTCGTTCCTCGACCCTCAGAAGTTTGATTACTATAATTATCAAACGTCGCGTGATGCCGCATGGATCGAAGATGCACCCGCATATCTTGCCCTCAAGTTCCGCTGCCTGAATGGCGATTGGGAGACGTACAGCGTCGGAGGAGCGGTTGACGTGCCGGTCATGCGGATCGAAGAGATGTATCTCATCGAAGCCGAAGCCGTCGCCGCATCACAGGGAGTAGCTGCCGGCGTTGCCAAACTGAACGCTTTCATGCAGACTTACCGCCAGTCCGATTACAATTGCACCCTTACCGATCTGTATCAATTCCAATTGGAAGTACTTACCCAAATGCGCATTGAATTCTGGGGCGAAGGCAACGCATTCCCTACGGCAAAACGATTGAAGCCGGGCGTGGTACAGAACTACCAAGACACCAATGCTCCGGCAGACATTTTCAAGATCAATTGCGAAGGGATCAAACCTATCTGGAACTTAGTTATTCCTATTGACGAGGTACAAGCAAATGCCGCCTTGAAAGGACTTAATAACCCCGATCCGACGGCTACGGTTACAGGACCGACCCCCATAGGCGAATATGCAAAACCTAAGTAACTTAAAATCAGAAAATGTATTATGAAGACAATAAAGAACATATCAGCTATTATATTGGCGTTGGCTGCTATGACAACCTTCTACTCATGTAGAGAGGATGAACCGGAATACACGCCGGCCGGCAAGCTCGATACCGAACAGGTATACTTCCCCTCCTCCAACAGCGCATCCATTGTTCTGTCGAGTCGGGAAAACTCATTCGAGGTCTCTATCGCCAGGATTAAAACCGATGCGGCAACGACTGTGCCGCTAACAGTAACCGGCGCGAACGGGCTTTACAATGTTCCTGCATCCGTTGCCTTTGCACAAGGCGCGTCGACAGCCGTTATTACTATAACGTACGATCCGGATGCCGTAGGCTTCGACAATTTCACCGAACTGAAACTGAGTATTGGCGGTGATTCATACACCACCGGTTACGGTTTTCCGGAATATGTTTTCACGGTAGGTATTCCTGCTCCATGGATGTCTTTGGGCGATTGTACTTTTACTGAAGACTTCCTGACGACATTCTATGGGACCGGTAATGATCCTTATATGGTAGAAATACAGGAAAACCAGTTGCAACCGGGGCTTTTCAGGCTGGTTAACCCGTTTGGAGAAGCATATCCTTATAACGACCCGGGCGATTGGGATGCTTCAAGAGACTGGTACCTTGAAGTGCACGCCGAAGATCCAACGGCCGTTTACATCAACGTGCAGGAAACCGGTATGATATGGACCAATGGAATGTTCTCCGTAGGCAGCAAGGCAGGGAATTTTATGGCAGGAGGCCAAACGCTGGAGGAAGTAAAAGCATCCGGATATACCGGAACTTATGAAAACGGAGTGATCACCTTCCCTTTGGGAACCATGCTTATTGCCATGGCAGAGTATAATAGCGGCAGTCTGTATACCGCCAATACAAACGGCGCATTCAAGATCGTTATGCCGGGCGTGGTTTTGGCAGACTACTCCATTGCTATTGCTTACGCAGGCACATATATGAATACGAATAATGAAGTAGCGGGCGTTTTGGTACAAATCTCAGCGGTAGGCGGAGATGTAGAAACCATTCGCCTTGCAGTCGTTGCAGGAACCGATGTGGAAGCAACCATTGAAGAGATAAAGAGCGGCAATATCGATTCTGTGGAAGCTCCGGCAAAAACAGGAACCGTACTTGTTCCGTTCACCGCAGCGCCAGCCGCAGGAAGCTATACCATCGTTGCTGTTGCATACGGAGACGATAAGGGACAAGCAGCTGCTGATGCTACTTTCCAATATACTCCGTAGTAGAAAGAAAGGGGCTATCCGACTTTTTGGATAGCCCCTTTTAAGTATTTTCTTTCGTGGGGTTTACGGTCAGCGTTGCCCCCATTTCCTTAGCGTTGTTCAAATCGCTCACTACAATGTAGCGTGCACCTTTTGTACTTTTGTCAACGTGCGAAACTGCTTTCGCTGTACCTTTTGCACTTTCCCAAACGGGGAAAGTATTTCCGTAACATTTTTTGCCCTTTTGTTACCATGAGAAAGCATTTTCGCTGCCCGTTTTATGCTTTTGTCAACGAAAAAGGGCATTTTCGTAACACCCTTTTTCAATTGAAGAAGGATTTATATCCGTTCGTTGGAGTTAAAATTGCGATGAGGCTTTCAATTGTATATAGGTATAGACTTCTTCCATAAGCCATTTAGGCGTGGAGGTTGCGCCGCAGACTCCTATTGATCCTGCGTTTTCCAGCAACGAATCGTCAATGTCTTGCTTGCTTTCTATCAGGTGGGAGTTTGGATTGATGTTGCGACATTCGTCAAACAACATTTTCCCGTTTGAGCTTTTTTTGCCGCTGACGAAAAAGATCAGTTCGTGCGCCGCGGCGAATTGCCGGATGTTGGGTATGCGGTTGGCTACTTGCCGGCAAATCGTATCGTAGTATTCGAATGTGGCTTCGGGGGAGATCCGTTTCTTTATTTCTTCAATGATGGCGGCAAAGCCAACCAGCGGCTTGGTCGTTTGAGAGTATAACCGGATGCTTTTGTTAAAGTCCAGCTTGTTCATCTCATCCATATTTTCGATGACGATCGCTTTGCCTCCCGTCTGGCCTACCAGCCCAAGGACTTCGGCATGGCCTTCCTTGCCATAGATGACGGTCTGGCTGTTTTCGGTTTGGGTGTTTGGCTGTTCCTGTTTGATTCTTTTTTGAAGCCGCAACACGACAGGGCATGTTGCATCGATGATCTCTATGTTGTTCTTGCGTGCGGTCTCGTATGTTTCGGGAGGTTCTCCATGCGCGCGGAGCAGTACTTTGGCGTTATGCAGCTCTTTGAATTGATCATGGTTGATGGTGATCAGCCCAAGTTGTTTCAGGCGCTCCACTTCACGGCTGTTGTGCACGATGTCGCCTAAGCAGTACAGTGTTTCTCCTTTAGTAAGTTCCTCTTCCGCCTTTACGATGGCGTTGACAACCCCGAAGCAGAAGCCCGACCCCTCGTCCATTTCGACCATAGTCCCCGTCATTGTATCGCTTGCAGGTATTGTTTCATCAGCCATTCTTTCTGCTGTGGGATACTCATGACACTGTTGTCTAAAAGTATGGCGTCGTCGGCTTTTCGCAGCGGGCTGATCTCACGGCTCTGATCTATATGGTCGCGCTCTATTACGTTCTTCAGAATATCGTCGTAGGCAGCTTTCCGCCCTTTCGCTTTTAACTCTTCATACCTGCGCTTCGCCCGTGTTTCGGGCGAAGCTGTGACAAAGATCTTCAGCTCGGCATCAGGAAAGACAGTTGTTCCAATATCCCTTCCGTCCATAACGATCCCTTTGGCCTTTCCCATTTCCTGTTGCCGGCCCACCATGGCTTCGCGGACAAAACCAAGCGTGCTGATCCGGCTCACTTTTGCGGAAACATCCATGCTGCGGATCTTATCCTCCACATTTACACCATTCAAATAAGTATCAGGCCGTTGCGCGTCCCGATCAAGCCGGAAAGAAATGCGGATATCCCGCATCCGGTCTTTCAACGCTTCAACAGCGATCTCGTCGCCATTAAATAAACCGTGCTCCATGGCATATAAAGTTACAGCCCGATACATTGCGCCGCTATCAATATAGATATAGCCGATTTCTTGAGCCAGGTCCTTCGCCATTGTACTTTTCCCGCTTGACGAAAACCCGTCGATTGCTATTGTTATTTTTTTCATTTCCTCTTTCTGTGTCTTTTTCATCCTTTTCAATTAAAAAAGAGTTCAAATATACGGTATTTTGAAATATCTAAATTACATTTGTAGCATTATCCAATTTGATTGCACTTTACCTGAATCCGGTAACAAATGAACCGTTTTATCAGGCTTGAAGGATTAAAAAAAACAAAATACCGGGGGATTAGTGCGAAAAAGAGGAGGTTATTTGGAAGGTTATTTGAAATTGCGCTATATTTGCCCTAAATGAGGAACACTTAAATATATATATATGGAAATTAAAAAATCACCTAAGGCAGATCTGGAAAGTAAAAAGTCAACATGGATGTTGATTGGTTACGTGATCGTACTCGCTTTTATGTTTGTTGCGTTCGAATGGACAGAACGCGACAAGGTAATTGACACAAGTCAGGCTGTGCTCGACCTTGTATTTGAAGAAGAAATTATCCCTCTTACCCAACAGCCGGAAAACATTCCTCCTCCACCACCTGAAACACCTTCCATAACCGAAGTATTGCAGATTGTGGATGACGATGCAAATGTGGAACAAACAACCATCGCATCTACCGAAGATATAGGTGAAAAAGTAGAAGTGAAATATGTTCCGGTTGTTGTTGAAGAAGAACCGGATGAAGTAACCATCTTCGAAGTTGTAGAAAACATGCCTGAATTTCCGGGCGGCCAGGCGGCTCTGATGCAGTTTCTTTCCAAAAACATCAAGTATCCGACCATTGCACAGGAAAACGGAACGCAGGGTCGCGTAACTATACAGTTCGTTGTGAACAGAGACGGCTCTGTGGTTGACCCCGTTGTCATACGTGGCGTAGACCCGTATCTTGATAAAGAAGCCCTCCGCGTAATTAGCCAGATGCCGAAATGGAAACCCGGTATGCAGAGAGGTAAAACAGTACGTGTGAAATACACTGTGCCTGTAATGTTCAGACTACAGTAATCGTACTTACAGGTGAAAAAAGGTTGCTTAGAGCAGCCTTTTTTCATAATATCCTTTTTCGTCTAAATTAATATGCACACGGTCGGCCAAATACTTGAAAAAATAAATAACTACATATCCGGATTATGCTTCGTACATGCCCCGGAAGATTTATATGCCCCTATAGATTATGTATTATCCATAGGAGGAAAGCGTATTCGTCCGGTGCTCATGTTAATGGCATACAATTTATATAAGGAAGATATTTCCGCGGCATTGGCGCCTGCTGCAGGAATAGAAATATTCCATAACTACACGCTTCTGCACGATGATTTGATGGATAAGGCGGATATGCGGCGGGGAAAGAAAACAGTCCATAAAGTATGGAACGACAATACCGCGATCTTATCAGGTGATGCCATGTTGATACTTGCATACCAATATATAGCCAAAACATCGTTGGAACACTTAAAAGAAATGTTGGACCTATTCAGTATAACAGCCCTGGAAGTTTGCGAAGGACAACAATATGATATTGACTTTGAACAGCAGAATAATGTAACCGAACGGGATTATCTGGAGATGATTCGCCTGAAGACCGCGGTTCTGCTTGCCGCATGCCTGAAAATGGGTGCCATACAAGGCGGGGCTTCACAGCAAGATGCCGACCTGTTGTATGACTTCGGTATCAATATCGGTCTGGCTTTTCAATTGAAAGATGATTTTTTGGATGTATATGGCGACCCGGTTGTTTTCGGTAAAAATATTGGCGGCGATATTTTATGCAATAAAAAAACGTATCTGATGATCAAAACGCTGGAACTGTCTAATGACACACAAAAAGCGGAATTGCATAAATGGATGCAAACGACAACTTTTGATCCGGAAAATAAAATCTCCGGAGTTGTTGCTATATATAATGAAGTAGGGGTCAAAATACGTTGCGAAAATAAAATGCGTGATTATTATGATAACGCTATACGTAGTTTGGAAAAAGTATCCGTAGAGAAAGAGAAGAAAAACGAATTAATAAATCTGGTACAGGGTTTGATGTACCGTAACAATTAGAGTATAACAGGATATATATGCCTTATAGACGATTACCCAATACTGATCTGGCGAGGGTTCGGACTTTGAAGTCAGCTGTGGAGAGGTGCGAAGAATATAATGTGTATAATATGGCTATTTCTTTAAAAACATTTACCGAAGCACGAAACTTCCTGCTTCGCTTTGAAGGAGCACAAGCGTATTATAAGCAATGTTACGACAACCAATCAAAATCAAGCCGCAAACATCAAACGAATGTAAAGATGGCTCGATTGTTTATCTCACACTTTATTCAGGTTTTAAATATGTCCGTTCTTCGTTCGGAGATAAAAAAGTCGCATAAAGAATTGTATGGCTTATCTGCGGACAATTTTAATGTCCCGGACTTAACCAGCGAATCTGCAATTGCAGAATGGGGAGAAAAAATAATCCGGGGTGAAAAGGAAAGACAGAGTACCGGCGGAGGCGCACCTATTTATAATCCAACGATTGCCAAGGTAAAAGTACACTATGATATTTTTATGGAAGGTTACTTAAGGCAAAAAGAACTTCAGTCAATTACCAGTCGCAGCCTTGACGAATTGGCGTCTATGCGGGATACGGCCGATGATATAATTCTTGATATCTGGAATCAGGTAGAAAAGAAATTTGAAAATATACAACCCAACGAAAAACGGCTGGATATGTGCCGGGAATACGGGCTGATATATTATTATCGTTCAAACGAGAAATAACAGGAAACAATATCCGAATCATGAACTTTATAGATACTCATTCCCATATCTATTTGGAAGAATTTGATGCGGATCTACCGGAAGTAATTGAACGTGCACGCCTGGCAGGTATTACTCAAATACTTCTTCCCAATGTGAATAGTACCACTATAGAGCGACTGTTGAGAGTGTGTAATGAATATAAGGGGTACTGTTATCCAATGATCGGACTACATCCGACGTCTGTTGATGGGGATTACGAAAAGGAATTGGCTATTATAGAAAAGGAATTGGCTACTTCCAATTTATATATTGCTATCGGCGAAGTTGGATTAGACTTATATTGGGATAAAATTTATCTGAAAGAGCAGATTATTGTATTTGATACGCAGATACAGTGGGCATTGAAATATGATCTGCCTTTGATTATTCATAGCCGTGATGCTTTTGAACAGATATATGAAGTGATGAAGCCTTATAAGGATTTATCTTTAAAAGGGATATTTCATAGTTTTACCGGTTCTGTTGAAGATGCGAATCGATTGCTGGAATTTGATGGTTTTATGTTGGGCATTAATGGAGTAGTGACCTTTAAAAACTCTCCCCTTCCTGAAGCAGTGAAGCATATTCCGATAGAGCGTGTTGTGCTGGAAACCGACGCACCTTACCTCACTCCTGTTCCTTATCGGGGGAAAAGAAATGAAAGTGCCCACTTGAAATACACTTTGATGAAGTTATCCGAAATATATGGTGTGCTTCCTGAATTAATAGCGAAACAAAGTACTTTGAATGCTTTAAAAGTGTTTGGGATATTCTAAAAACAAGCATAAGGCTTTAAAGTTTATTAATTCGATCGATTAATTGGATAGAAAAAAGTGGTAATTCTGGGGAAAAAGAAAAAAAAAGATACATTTGTACCTGAAATCGCTTGCGGTTCGCATTTTTTTTGTAATTTGCGACCGTTTTTAAGAGAGAATTTGAAGTATTGGAGAGATGCTCGAGTGGTTGAAGAGGCACGCCTGGAAAGCGTGTATACGCCTAAAGCGTATCGCGGGTTCGAATCCCGCTTTCTCCGCCGTCAAGACTCAAATTCAATTAGATAGACAAATAAATTTATAAATATATAATAATCAATTAATTAATCTTAAAAATTAGACACACAATGAAAAAGTTATTTGCAATTGTTGCTGTGATGGGAATCCTAACTTTTGGATCTATTCAATTTGCTCAGGCTCAGGATGTTTCTGCAGCAGCGCAGACAGAACAAAGTACAGGAATTGATACAGCACAAACTGGTGGTATCCACAAAGAAATCAAAACCAAATTTATTGAAGGTAGTGCTTCATTCATGAGTTTGGTGGCTATTGCTTTGATTGTTGGTTTGGCTTTCTGTATCGAGAGAATTATTTATTTGAGCTTAGCTGAGATTAATACCAAGAAATTTGTTGCTAATATCGAAGCTGCCCTCGAAAAAGGTGATGTTGAAGCAGCAAAAGATCTGGCTCGCAATACCAGAGGACCGATAGCTTCGATCTACTATCAAGGCTTGATGAGAGTTGACCAAGGTATTGATGTAGTAGAAAAATCAGTAGTCGCTTACGGTGGCGTTCAAGCCGGTTACCTTGAAAAAGGATGTTCTTGGGTTACGCTGTTTATCGCTATGGCTCCATCATTAGGGTTCTTGGGTACTGTAATCGGTATGGTTATGGCGTTCGACAAGATCCAACAGGTAGGTGATATTTCTCCAACAGTTGTTGCCGGCGGTATGAAAGTGGCTTTGATCACAACTATTTTCGGTCTTATTGCAGCTTTGATTCTTCAGTTATTCTATAACTATATCCTTTCAAAAGTTGAAGCTCTTACAAGCGAAATGGAAGATTCTTCCGTTACTCTGCTTGATATGGTGATTAAATACAACTTGAAATATCAAAAATAAGAATAACAATGAGTAAGTTAACATATAGAGTTTCCTACTATGTACTGTATGCAATATTTGCTGTTGTATTTGTAGTGTTGGGCCTGTTCTATCTCGGTGGCGAAATGAGTGCGCCGCTTGTTCCGGATATGGCTAATCCTGCTTATACTGATACTTTATTGTATTTGATGTACGGCTTGTTTGGTTTTACGGTAGTAGTAACTGTGATTGCTTTTGTTGCACAATTTGGTATAACATTGAAAGATAATCCGGTAGCTGCTCTGAAATCATTACTTGGTGTTGTTTTGTTAGCGGTAGTTTTGATTGTAGCTTGGGTTGCAGGTAGTGAAGAAGCACTTGTACTGACGGGTTACGACGGCACGGAAAACGTACCTTTCTGGCTGAAGCTAACAGATATGTTCCTTTTTACACTTTATTTCATGACTGCAGTTTGTATATTAGCAATGATTGGAAGTAGTATTAAAAAAGCATTATCGTAACCCTATTAAAACGAGAATATAATGGCAAAAGGAAATAGAAAAGTTCCTGAAATTAATTCAAGTTCTACGGCCGATATCGCTTTTATCATTTTTATCTTCTTTCTGATAACTACATCTATGGATACGGATAGAGGTTTGGCGCGTCAGCTGCCTCCTCCGCCGGAACCGGATATGAAGATAGAGGATATAATTATCAAGGAAAGAAATGTGCTTCAAGTTCTTTTGAACTCTCAAAACCAATTGATGGTGGGAGGTGAGTATATTAGAATTTCTGACTTGAGAAAGCGGGCGAAGGAATTTATTGCAAATCCGTACAACGATGAAAAGATGCCGGAAAAGAAGGCAAAAGACGTGCCTTTCTTTGGTAATGTTATGGTTACGGAAAATCATGTAATATCTTTGCTGAATGACCGTGGTACAACATATCAGGCATATATAGATGTCCAGAATGAGTTAGTTGCTGCTTATAATGAGTTGAGAAATGAATTGGCTCAGGAAAAATGGCAGAAAAACTATGATGCTTTGGATGAAGAACAGAAGAAAGCAGTTCGTATGATCTATTCTCAAAAGATCTCCGAAGCTGAACCTAAAAACTATGGAGGAAGGAAGTAATGGGAAAATTTAATAAAACGGGCAAGCGTGAAATGCCTGCATTGAACACTTCTTCTTTGCCTGACCTTATCTTTACGATGTTGTTCTTTTTTATGATCGTAACAACTATGCGTGAAGTAACATTGAAGGTTGAGTTTAAGGTTCCTACAGGTACAGAGCTTGAGAAACTGGAAAAAAAATCGTTGGTAACTTTCATTTATGTAGGTAGACCTAATGAAGAATTCCGCAAGAAGATGGGGTCCGAAAGCCGTATTCAGTTGAACGACCAGTTTGCTGAAGTTGCAGAAATTCAGGATTTCATCACTCAGGAAAGATTAAGTATGAAAGAAGAGGATCAGCCATACATGACTGTGTCGTTGAAAATCGATCAGGATACCAAGATGGGTATCGTAACCGATATAAAACAAGCTCTTCGTCAGGCTTATGCATTGAAGATCAACTACTCTGCGCAACCGCGTCAGTAGTAAGGGTTAAAAACTATAATTTAAAGGGGCTGTTTCATTCATTTGAGACAGCCCCTTTTGGTTCTATTGACCGGAAAATCTTTTTAACCCTGAAGATAAGATTGTTTTAATCTTCTATAGAACTGCACCGGCTTATCAGACAGGAAGTTTATCGAACAAAGCAGCGACTTAATATATAAGATCGAAAGTGTTAACCAAAAGGCAATAAAATAAAAATCCCGCCACTGATAGGAGATACTATCACTGACGGGTAAAAGTTACCGCCGCAAATTCTACACTACTAATGCAGATTATTTCTTGTTGCGATTGCCGTAGCGGCTCATAAACTTGTCAACACGTCCTGCTGTGTCTACCAGTTTAGATTTACCTGTGTAGAAAGGGTGGGAAGTGTTAGAGATTTCCAACTTAACCATTGGATATGTTTCACCTTCGAATTCAATAGTTTCTTTAGTGTTTACTGTTGAACGAGACAAGAACACGTCGCCATTTGACATATCTTTGAATACCACTGGACGATATGCTTCCGGATGAATGCCTTTTTTCATTTTTTATGCGTTTTAATTATTACTTCTTTTGAACTATTTGGTAAAAACAGTGTAATGGATTTATTTAGAGAGCACAAAGATAATCTTTTTGTTTTAATCAGAAAAAGTTTGCAGGGATTATTCTTATTCGATTATTCTTTAGAATTTTGCTATTTAAGAAAACCCATCATGTTCAATCCACTATTCTTGATCCACAGTTGATCTGTGTTTAAAATAAATGGTCACATCGAAGTTGTGATCCGGCTTTAATTGTAATTGCATTGTTGCTTTTCTGTCTAAAACACCTGAGGATGGCGGATATTTCTAATAAGCAAGTCTCTATTTAAAACAATAATCGTTATTTTTGCGAGGAATTTTTGATTCACTAACAAATAAATAGTAAAGAAATAATGATTAGCTACAAAGAATTAGGCCTTGTAAACACAAAAGAAATGTTTGCAAAAGCAATTAAGGGCGGATATGCAATTCCTGCTTTTAACTTTAATAATATGGAACAGCTGCAAGCTATTATCCAGGCGGCGGCAGAAACAAAATCCCCGGTTATTTTGCAGGTGTCGAAAGGCGCCCGTAATTATGCTAACCAGACTCTGCTTCGTTACATGGCTGAAGGAGCTGTTGCTTATGCTAAAGAATTGGGATGCAAGAACCCTGAAATCGTTCTTCACCTTGATCACGGTGATTCTTTTGAAACATGTAAATCGTGCATTGATATGGGATTCTCTTCTGTAATGATCGACGGTTCTCATCTTCCTTATGATGAAAATGTGGCGCTTACCAAGAAAGTGGTAGAATATGCTCATCAGTTCGGTGTAACAGTAGAAGGCGAGCTTGGTGTATTGGCCGGTGTGGAAGACGACGTTGCCGCTGAACATCATACTTATACCAGGCCTGAAGAAGTTGTTGACTTTGTAACCAAAACCGGATGTGACAGCCTGGCCATCTCCATCGGAACTTCCCATGGTGCAAATAAGTTCAAACCCGAACAGTGCACGCGCAATGCAGAAGGCGTTCTTGTTCCTCCTCCATTGCGTTTCGATGTACTGGAAGGTGTTGAAAAAGAACTTCCGGGATTTCCCATCGTACTTCATGGCGCTTCTTCTGTACCGCAGGAAGAAGTGGCTACGATCAATAAATATGGTGGCGCTTTAAAAGATGCTATCGGTATTCCCGAAGAACAGCTTCGTAGAGCAGCTGTTTCCGCGGTTTGCAAGATCAACATTGACTCAGACAGCCGTTTGGCCATGACTGCTGCCGTGCGTGAAGTATTTGCAAAGCAACCGGGGGAATTTGATCCGCGTAAATATTTAGGCCCTGCCCGTGAAAGCATGAGAAAGCTGTATATGCACAAAATCACCGAAGTGCTTGGTTCTGCAGGCAAATTGGCAGATTGATTCTCATTTGATATCACTATAAAAAGTAGCCTAATTGGCACTCGCGGCCGGAAGAAAATTTCTTCCGGCCTTTTTTGTGTTTATAAGTTACATCTTTGTTTTTTAGTAATCTGAGTTCGACGAAATTTTTCTAAAAAGAAGCTTGGGCAAACAGCCATATTTTTTCGCACAACCTTTTTTCTTAAACAATTAGAGCGTTGTAATGATTCTATATACTACGACAGGGGGACGGACGCACTTTAGCTTGAATGAAAAATAGAAGAAAAACGTCGAACGTGGGTTTGTAAGCAAACACACCCGTTTATCATCATTGTATAAGACAAACGGGTGTATTTTGCAAATAAATAGGGTTTGCGGAGGGAGCTAAAACGCGCGGAAGTTCAACTGAAAGTTTATTACCGGATAAAGGCTGAAGTCTTTCAGGAAATCGTTGAACTTGCTCAGTTCATCGCCCATCGTACGGTCTACTTCTTCTTCCTTACCTTCGATAATTTCAAACTTGGGGTTTCCATGGAACATGACTCCCATTTCAAACTTGAATCCCACCCGGTTATGCTTCGTCACGGAGCTGCCGAACCCGATACCCGCATAAGGTTTAAAGCTACTCGTCTTCAGCTGGGCGGAAACCTTTCCGTTTACAGGCTGAATCATAAGGTCTCCGATCTCGATGATACGATTCGGATCAACTTCGATCAACGTACTCATTTTAACGATGTCGGGAGTTCCCATATAGAAGCCTCCGGTCACATGGATACGCCTGTTGGGGAAAGGGAATACATCGGCCAGCAACAGCCCGTTGACCATATTGGCCCTCGCCTCCATATCGATAATGGGAACGTTTGCACGAACTCCGTTAATGGTTAATTCACCATCGTACTCATATCTATACGCGTACTTGAACATCATCAATCCGGTTCTTAGCGAAAGGAATCGATTCACAGGGGCGGCGACTTGCACACCAACACCAAGGGTTCCGGCATTGACGGAAACAGACAAGTGTTCAAAAGGTGCCACTTTGTGCTGTGCACATACGGTTGTCGTCATCAATAGCATCAATACCACAGGTATTGAAAGCAAAGTTGTTCTTTTCATAAAAAAATAAATTAATTAATAATCACTATATATTTAACACACTAATCTCGTCCGGCAAAAACCTGCTGCGAATCCGCCAATCATGCGGATACAGGTTATTGGCGCGGTTGCATACGTTTTTCACAAATCCCAAAGGAACACTCCGATAGGTTACAAGCACATACCCGCGGGCAACCGAAGCGTCGAGCACGATGGCCTCCCTGCGCAAGTAAGCGATAGCGTGCTCATACGTCAGCTCACAAACCGGATACAAGCCGGGCTGCAACGCCAGGCTCATAGCCTGCGCATGAGACGGAAGAATATCTCCTCCCTTCCGTACTCCCGGTTCAATGCCCGAAGGTTTTATCACCCGGAGCCACTTGCGCAAGGCAGCCTCCCTGCTGCCCGAACGGTCAAAAGGTTTCCCGCTCTCCTTGCGCAAAACCGCCAGGAAGAATCCTTCGCCCTTCGTTTTATGCGGCAGAAAACGATAAACCGGAAACGCATCATTAAACAGGTTGCCCGTGACGTTCCACTCAACCGGAACATCCACACGCAGAACTTCAGCGCCCAATTCCTTCACCATTCGAGACACATTTTCTTCGTTCTCCTTTATATTATATGTACAGGTACTGTAAACCAGCAAGCCGCCCGGCCCAAGGCAAGGCCATATATCGGCAATGATACGCCACTGGCGCTGCCGGCAGACTTCCACCTGCTCCAAACTCCACTCGCCCATTGCATCAGGATCTTTACGAAACATACCTTCACCCGAACAGGGCACATCGGCCACTATCACGTCAAAGAAACCCTCAAGCTCCCTGAAATCCGCCGGATCATTTTGAGTGACCACGACATCCGGGTGCCCCCACTTTATCATATACTCCGCCAGAACCTGCGAACGGCTACGTATCACCTCGTTGGCCACCAGCAGACTACCCCCGGGCAATAAGCTCCTCACATGCGTAGCCTTTCCGCCGGGAGCGGCGCAAAGATCCAACACGCAAACCGGATCGGTAACGAATTGCCGCATGACCTGCTCCAAAAACATAGAGGAAGCCTCCTGGACATAATAACAACCGGCATGAAACAACGGATCGAAAGTAAAAGCCGGGCGGCGATTCAGATAGTAACCATTGCCGCACCAGGGCACAGGCTTGAACTGATCCTTGGCAAGAGGCGGGCATACCTTATCATACTTAAAAGGATTTAGACGAATACTGGCAGGCACCTCCTCCGCCAATGCGGCAACCAGCCTCCCGTACTCTTCCTTTCCCAACAATGCGTGCATTAGTTCTGCAAACCCAGCAGGTAAATCCATCTTTTTCCCTTTATAACAAATGCAAATATGAAAATAATTTCATCTCTTTGCAACTTTCGACACAACGAACAGCGTCTAATTGCAAAGAAACAATAAACCCAGAAATCATTATGAAACGAATAATTTTATTATTTATTGCAATTGTTGCCGGTCTTGTCATAGTAGCGCAGACCGATACCAGTGTCATTCGGAAACCAGCGATGACCGACACCCAAATTGAGTACACCGACACGCCTGCCGATCCCGACTACACCGGAAGCAGAAAGTCAAACACCCAGGAATCCTTTTCGTCCGGCATTCCGTTTGACTTCAACGCGGTGGTACCTATCATGGCCCTGATATGCGTATTCGGGATGCCCGTATTCATTGTATTCATCGTCTCCTATTTTAAACACAAGAACAAAAAAGCCAAGTACAAGCTGGTAGAACAAGCTCTTGCGGCCGGACAACCCATACCTCAAGAGTTTCTTGACGCAAAAGCCGAAAGCAGCATCCAGCAAAAAGGAATCACCAATATCTTCATGGGCATAGGGCTGTTCATCTTTCTGTGGGCCTTAACGGAAGAATTCAGCATCGGATGCATCGGGTTGCTGGTCATGTTTATGGGATTCGGGCAAGTCGTGATCCACTACACAGGCAACAAAAAGAAAGAAACAAAGAAGCCGGACAACAAGGACAACACCGCCGCCGGAGAATGAGTCAGCTCAACGACATATCGTTAGTCGCACAAGTCGTAGTGTTCAAAAACACCAAGGCCTTCGACCAATTAGTAAAGAAATACCAGGCGCCCATCAGGCGATTCTTTCTGAGCCAGACCTGCGGCGACGGCGAGCTGAGCGACGACTTGGCCCAAGACACATTCATCAAGGCATACACAAACATAGCATCATTCAAAAACCTGTCCAGCTTCTCCACATGGCTATACAGAATTGCGCATAACATTTTTTATGATTACATTCGCAGTCGAAAAGAAACGGCCGGCTTAGACAGTTGCGAGATAGACAAGACGCATAAGACCGAACAGGAAAACTTCGGGCAAAAGCAAGACATCTATCACGCACTCAAAACACTCAAAGACGTAGAACGAACCTGCATCACACTCTTCTATATGGAAGGCGCCGGCATAGACAAGATCGCGGGGATTATGGGATGCCCGCAAGGAACGGTGAAATCGCATCTGTCAAGAGGAAAAGCAAAATTAGCAGTATATTTAAAACAGAACGGTTATGACGGAAATGAACGATAAACTCCTGAAACGGTTTTTCAGCGAGCATAAACAGGAAATAAAAGATAACGGATTCTCCCGACGGGTAATGAAAAACCTGCCGGACCGCAACCTGAAAATATCCAACGTATGGACAACATGCTGCGGAGCGCTGGCCTTCATCCTGTTCTTTGCAACAGGTGGTCTCCAAGCCATAGGAGGCATATTGCGCGAAACATTCACGTCGATGATACAATACGGAACAGCCAACCTCGATATAAGATCAATACTGATAGCAACCACCGTGCTGCTGTTCTTCGGCCTGCGCAGAATAATATCTGCGGATTAAACATTGAAAGTCTTGAAAATATTTATCCTTCTATTTCTACCCCTTTTTACCATATCCATCCAGGCGCAAGACAGCCTGGCGACACAAAAAGGGGTAGAACATATTGCATTAAGCAGCGACTCGATCGTTCGCCGCTACCTCATCGAATCGGGCATATCAATCACACAAGGCAACACCGTCAAACTGCTGAAAAGTGGAACGGAGAAATTCAACGACCTGTTCTTCAAGATAAAACAAGCCCGGCACCACATACACATCGAGTATTTCAATTTCCGGAATGACTCCATCTCCGGAGCGCTCTTCGAGATCCTTGCCGGGAAAGTCAAAGAAGGCGTCGAAGTACGGCTGATATTCGATGCCTTCGGAAACATCTCAAACAACCGGCCGCTAACCCGCAAACACCTCAAAGACATACGGGAAAGCGGAATCGAAATCATAAAGTTCGACCCCATCAACTTCCCCTACATCAACCACGTATTCCACCGCGACCACCGGAAGATTGTAGTCATCGACGGATACATCGGATATACGGGAGGCATGAACATAGCCGACTACTACATCAAAGGGCTGCCCAAGATCGGAGAATGGCGCGACGTCCATGTACGCATCGAAGGGAGCGCCGTGCACAACTTGCAAAAAGTATTCCTGGAAATGTGGGAGAAAGAAACAAAACAAAAGATAGGAGGAGACGCCTACTTCCCACAGTACACCCCGCCGTATAAAGACGGAAAAGACATAGCCATCGTCGACCGCCGGCCAAGGAAAACACCCAAACTGATGCGCCGTGTATTAGCCGGATCCATCCGTGCGGCGCAACGCAAACTACAGATCATCAACCCCTACTTCGTGCCGACAAGATCCATCAAAAAAGAGATCCGGAAAGCACTCCAGAGAGGAGTAGACGTTGAGATCATGATCTCAACCGAATCGGACATCCCCTTCACCCCGGAAGCCACATTCTACATTTCGCACAAGCTCATGAAACAGGGAGCCGAAGTATATATGTACAACGGCGGGTTCCACCACTCCAAAGTAATGATGGTAGACGAATCCTTCTGCACCGTCGGCTCCACCAACCTGAGCAGCCGCGGCCTACGCTACGATTACGAAACCAATGCTTTCATCTTCGACAAGGAAACAACCCGGGAACTGATCGACATGTTTGAAAAAGACAAGGAAAGCAGCAGCATAATGACGCCGGAAGGATGGAAAGAACGCTCCAAATGGAAACGTTTTGCCGGCTGGTTCGCCCATCTATTCACCCCATTCATTTAAGCGCAGACAAACTCATCCCGCGCCCTTCAAAGGCTCCGCGCCCTATCCCCGTTTAGTGCATATTTCTTCCTTCCTCCTTTGGAGAGGATGCGGGGTAAAACTGTGTATGTATTATATAGGAAAATAAAACGCAAAGTGGTACATTAAACGTTCGTTTAATGAGCCACAAATATATCCTTTTTGGCCAACTGTGCAAACTCTATAACAAATAATTATCCCGCCCGCCCGCATAATCCCTGTTCATCGATATTTTCGAATCATTCTTTCAGTATAAAAAACAATCTTTTCGGAGTGCACGGCAAGGACTTCAGCGCCGTTGCACCTCCCGCTCATTAAACGAACGTTTAATGAGCCACATGGAAAATACGGCGAAACCGGCTTCTATATGTGGTTTTCAGGTACAACAAAACAAACAAAACTTAGGATGTACAGATGTTTATTAATCAGTATTGCGCTTATATGTAGTGGTGTTGCTTTAGCGCAGATGTCCGATTCATACGTTATACAGTATGTTAAGGAAGGACAGAAAGCAGGAAAAACGGAAGAGCAATTGGCAAAAGAATTGGCCGCCCGTGGAGTTACTAAAGAACAGGCAGAACGAATAAAAAGCCGGATTGAAGAAAGCCGGATTGAAGAAGGCCGCATCTATAACCGGGCGGATGACTTCGTAGAAGAAGCCTACGACTCTATCGCCCATGAAGCGATAGAAGACAACGGGCTGGGAGGCAAGCAAGTCTTCGGCCGGAACATCTTTAACAGCAAAAAACTCACCTTTGAACCGAACTTGAACATTGCCACACCCGAGAATTACCGCCTGGGGCCTGGAGACGAAGTTATTATCCATATCTGGGGTATGAACGAAGCCGTATTGAACTACATCATAACCCCGGAAGGAGACATCACCGTCAAAAGTTTAGGCCCAATCTATCTGAGCGGAATGACGGTCAAGGAAGCAAACGAATACATACGCAAAGAACTGAGCAAGATATACGGAGGCATTGACCCCGGCCAGGACGCTTCGCAAATAAGGCTGATCCTCGGAAAGATACGAACGATCCAAGTCAACGTCATGGGCGAAGTCGCTGCCCCGGGAACATACCGGCTTTCCTCCTTCGCCTCACTCCTCCATGCCGTTTACAGCGCCGGAGGAACCAGCGAGATCGGTTCGCTGCGCAACATCGCCCTGATCAGGAATAACGAACGCATAGCTCTTTTTGATCTCTATGACATGATCATGGACGGTAATCTGGCCGACGATACACGCCTGATGGACGGCGACCTCATCTTAGTCCCACCCTACGAAATGATGGTACAGATAACCGGCAAGGTAAAACGGGACATGCACTACGAAGTCAAGCACGACGAAACCCTGGCCGCTCTGTTCGGATATGCCGGACGCTTTACAGGAGACGCCTACAGCCGCTCGGTTCGAGTCGTTCGCGGAGAAGACACCGAATACAAACTCTACACGGTAGATGAGGCAAACTACGAAACCTTCAAACTCAAAGACGGTGATGTCGTTACCGTAGACGGCATCCTCGACCGCTTTGACAACCGCGTTGAAGTCCGCGGAGCAGTCTACCGCACCGGAATGTACGAATTATCCGAAAAACTCAATACCGTCAAACAACTTATCCAAAAAGCCGAAGGGCTGAAGGGAGATGCCTTCCTCAACCGCGCCCAACTGTTTCGCGAACGCGAAGACCTGACAAAAGAGATCATCCCCATCAACCTCAAGGCATTAATGGACGGTGCCAACGACGATATTCCGCTAAAGCGCAACGACGTGCTGGTCATATCAAGCATATACGAGATACAAGAAAACAGATACCTCACCATAGTGGGAATGGTAGCCCGCCCAAACCGCTACCCCTATGCCGAGAACACCACCCTGGAAGACCTGATCCTCCAGGCAGGAGGACTGCTGGAATCCGCATCAACCATCCAGGTAGATATTTCGCGGCGCATCAAAGACCCCAAAGGCACCAAATCCAGCAACATGCTCTCAGAAATATTCACCTTTTCGCTCAAAGACGGATTAGTCATTGAAGGCGACAGCGGATTCCTGCTGAAGCCCTTTGACGACATTGTAGTGAGGCGCAGCCCGGCCTACCAGGTGCAGCGGAAAGTCACGCTGCGCGGCGAAGTCGTTTTTGAAGGAACATACACCCTGATAAAAAAGAACGAAAGACTCTCCGATCTGATAAAACGGGCAAAAGGCCTCACCGCCGACGCTTATCCCAAAGGCGCCCGCCTGCTCAGAAAGATGACCGAAAAAGACAGGCTCGTTCGTTCCATGGCCCTGAAGATGGCCACCCTGCAGCTGGGCAACGACTCAATCGTTGTCGACCCGCTGCTTGACGAAGAAGTACATATAGTAGGTATCGAACTGGAAAACGCATTGAAAAACCCAGGCTCCGACTACGACGTAGTACTTTGCGAAGGCGACGAACTGATCATCCCCGAATTTCAGAGCACCGTACGTATACAGGGCGTCGTCATGTATCCCAACACTGTCTTTTACAAAGAAGGGGAAAAGCTTGGCTACTACATCAATCAGTCAGGAGGATACGGGCACCGGGCCAAGAAAAGCAAAGTTTACATCGTCTACATGAACGGAATGGTTTCCAAAGCCGGCAAATACAGCCCGGGCCTGGTGCAGCCCGGATGCGAGATCATCGTGCCCTCCAAAAAGAAAGCCAAAGGCTTCGAAGCCCTATCCGCAATGATGAGCTTTGCGACCTCCGCAGCGTCAATGGCCGCCATAGTCGCGGCAATGGCTAACTTAAGCAAATAGCCATGTCAAAAGGAAAGAACGAAGGAATCATCGCCTCCTTGTTGTGGTGGGTGCTACTTGCCATAACCATTATTTTGATATCTCATTTCCTTTTATAGAACTAATTTCAGCGCGTGCACCATAGACAATGGACAATGATTGATGTGAACCCTAAAGTTTGGACGGATTAATAATATTTATCTTGCATGAGTTCGATATTGCACCGGACTCATATTGTTTAAAGCAGACTTTATCCGCTTGTTATTGTAATAGTCAATG